>JAJFMJ010000001.1 GCA_021772275.1 Chlamydiota bacterium
GATAACAGGCTTATCGCCACCAAGAGTTCATATCGACGTGGCGGTTTGGCACCTCGATGTCGGCTCATCGCATCCTGGGGCTGAAGAAGGTCCCAAGGGTTTGGCTGTTCGCCAATTAAAGCGGTACGCGAGCTGGGTTCAGAACGTCGTGAGACAGTTCGGTCCCTATCTGCTGTGGGCGTAGGATACTTGAGAAGAGCTGCTTCTAGTACGAGAGGACCGAAGTGGACGAACCAATGGTGTTCCGGTTGTCCTGCCAAGGGCATAGCCGGGTAGCTAAGTTCGGAAAGGATAAGCGTTGAAAGCATCTAAACGCCAAGCCTCCTTCAAGATAAAGTATCCCTATGAGATGACCTGAAGACGACAGGGTTGATAGGCTGGGTGTGTAAGCACAGTAATGTGTTGAGCTAACCAGTACTAATACATCCATCGGCTTGATCTTTTTTTTTCTTCCTTCGGGAAGAAAGGTATAATCTCAAGCGTTGTTTAAAATTAGCTTGCCAATCAGGGCTTTTGCCCCGATTGTCATTGATTAGTCTTATCCTGGTGGCCATAGAGAAGAGGACACACCTGATCCCATCCCGAACTCAGCAGTTAAGCTCTTCATCGCCGATGGTACTGTGCACTAGAGTACGGAAGAGTAGGGCGTTGCCAGGTTTTCATCACGACCCTCAGGTTTAGGCCTGAGGGTCTTTTTTTTGCCAAAAAAGAGAGCTTTAGAGTAGAATAGGGCTGATTTGTTTTAGAGGAGAAAATTAAATGGTCCCTGCCACTTCAAAAAAAACCTGCGAAGAGCAGGCCACTGCTGCTTCAAAAAAACACTATGAAGAGCTTAAGGAATTGTTTAAAAATTACCGACCTAAAGACAAGAAAAATATTGATGTTAATAAGAAGTTAAAGGAGATCATAAAAGGTTGCGATGAGTTATTAGAGATGGAGTTTGAAAGAGCTAAAGGCCTTGAGCTGATGGAGGAAGGGCTGGATAATCTGAACGATACTCCTATTATCGAATCATCGCCAAGAAAAAGGTCCCTTGTTCCACTCCTACTCATCGCTTCAACCTTCTTTTTTTTCCTTGGAACTTTTGTAGGGGCGCATTTTCACAATTCTCGGGTTTTTAAATGGACCAATAGGTCAAATACTTTGCCCCATAAAAGTTAAACGCTTTATTAAGAGCGCTTTAGTGAATTTTGGGTTTCTGAAAATATTGACTTCAAAAATGTTTCTTATTATAATCACCGTCAGTTAAGGGCTGCTCCTGCAAAATCTGGAGAAAGCGACTTTCGAAAGTAGCCCCATTACCCCCATTTTAAGGAGAGAATTAAATGGCAAGCTCAAGCACTAGCACGGATAGAAATCATCTGCTGGAAGGAAAAGGGTTAACGGATGATCAGTTTATAGAGCTGGAAGTCGCTAGAAATGTAAACGCTTTTAAAGAAAGGGAAAAACAAGTAGGTCGCAACTAGGCTATACGAGAATACAGGGAACGGATAAAGAAACTTCCAGAAATGATCCTCGACGCACGAAGGGTAGCACTAGAGGCGCTGAACATCAACGCAGAGGGAATGGTGGAATTAGAGGTGGCTTCAGAGAACCTTAAGCGCGCTATTCAAATAGCTAACGAAACGCCGTACAAAAAACTCGTTTATAGAAAAGAAAAGGATAACTTTCCATTTTTCATCATCATTGCGCTGGCCTCTTTTTTCTTTGGAGCGCTTTCAGGAGTCCGTTTTCATGAATCCCGCCTTTTCCAATGGCTAAAGCCACCCTCTCTGCGTTGAGGGACTGTTCCATTGAAGATTCCGCTGCGTATAAAAAAATATACTCAGCGGAATCTAGTTGACAAAAAGAGATTCCGCTGAGTATATTACTGAATTGTCAGCAGAATCTTTTAGAGTGCGATTATGAATCGAAAAATTATAGGACGACGAGAGGAACAAAAACTCTTAAAAAGTAGGCTTGCTTCAAAGGATGCTGAATTTATCGCTTTATATGGGAGAAGACGAGTTGGCAAGACCTATCTAGTTAAGCATGCTATAGAAACTGCACGACTTCGCTCCATAGAAGCAACCGGACTCAAAGGTGGAAGCACCCACAGACAACTGGAAATCTTTATAAGAGCTTTTGAAAAGGCTTTTCAACCTGCTTACCCTATAGCTTTGCCGACAGACTGGATCAAGGCATTTGATCTACTTACAAAAGCGATCGATAACCTTCCGAAGAGCAAATCTTTTGTAATTTTTTTAGATGAGCTTCCTTGGATGGCAACTCAAAAATCTGGTTTCTTAGAGGCCTTGGATCACTTTTGGAATACCGAGTGGGTCAATCGCGCAAACATCAAGCTCATTGTATGTGGTTCTGCAGCCTCCTGGATGTTAGATAACCTTATCAATGCAGAAGGAGGGCTACATAATCGTTTAACGATAAGCCTTTTGCTCAAACCTTTTAACCTTCAGGAAACAGCTGAATTCTTAGCAAGCCGTTCCCTTCGAATGAGTCCAGGCCAGGTGCTTGATCTTTATTTAATTATGGGAGGAATACCCTTCTACCTAAAGGCTGTAGAGAAAGGGTTATCAGCAATGCAAAATATTAACCAATTATGCTTTACAGCAAATGGGCTTCTTTACGGAGAGTTTGATCGCTTGTACAGCTCTCTTTTTAAAAACTCTGAGGCCTATATTGAAATCATTAAGGTTATAGCTACCAACCCTCAAGGGATCGATCAGGTCACGCTAGAGAAGGGATTAAAATTAACAGCCTCAGGAGGTACACTCACAAAGCGCCTAAGTGCTCTCGAAGCAGCAGGATTCATTATTAGTTTTGTTCCATATGGGCGCGAAAAAAAGGGGATTTATTACCGGATCATCGATGAATATACGCTCTTTTATCTCCGTTGGATCAAGCCAGCTATCAACCGAATTAAGCTTGCAACCTCCCAAGCAAACTACTGGCAATCAAAATGCCAGTCGGCCTCTTGGAAGAGTTGGGTGGGGTATGCCTTTGAAGCTTTCTGTTATAAACATATCGACCAAATTGCAAGGGCCCTAAAGATCAATACAGGATTTAATGTAGGAACCTGGCGCTATTTACCCAAGTCAAAAAAAGAAAAAGGGGTGCAAATTGATCTTTTGCTTGATTGCGATGATGGTATTATCCACGTCGTTGAGGTCAAATATTCTAAAAACCTTTTCCGAATCACTAAGCAGTATGCAGCCCAGCTAGGGGATAAAATAGATACCTTTGGTGAGCAGCTCAAAATCAAAAAAGATATTTATCTCACCATGGTCACGGTGGAGGGGCTATTAGACAACAGTTATGCGGACGAGCTTGTTGATGACGAGATCATCCTGGATGATTTTATTCGTTAGGCTTCGACGGGGCCAAATCTGTAGCGCTGACTTTGGCAAATTTCCAAATCTTGAGTCGGAATAGGTATGTATACCCATTCCGATTCAAGGTTTGGGTTTTCCCTGCGTCAGCATCTCCAGTTTTAACCCCCTCTGCATCACCCCTATCTCCTGGATAGGGGCCTGCTTCGATGGGGCCAAATCTGTAGCGCTGACTTTGGCAAATTTCCAAATCTTGAATCGGAATGGGTATAGTTTTTTAATTTTAAATTTATGAAATAATTTATTATTAATTGATTTTATAACTCGTTTTTTGTATTATGTCTCCAATTAAATGTTTGGGGAATAGTTATGACTAGTATTGAGGGTCTTGAAACTGTCGAAGCTTGCGAAGGACTTCTGGGCAATGAAGTAACTCAAGATGATTGGGATAAATTGTTGGAGGGTCTTGGATGGGAAGGAGGCGATATGGGCGCTCTTCTCAAACAGCGGGGCTTTGCGAATGTGATCAGGGGGGTCAAGCTATCTCGCCGCGCAGGACTTCACTACGTTCGATTTTCCAACTGCCACTTCGTTGAATGTAATTTCGAAGGGGGTAATTTTAGCAAAGGAGCTTTTGAGAATGTCTCATTTTCTAACTGCAATTTTGAAGGAGCGGTATTCTTTGGTGTGAAAGCAAACTCTGTTGCTTTCAACAACTGTAGGTTGTCCTATACGTGCTGGAATCAGGCGGAAGTTGAGGGGATGAGAATCTCTGGGGCTCTGGAACAAGAGCTCGGGGGAATGACTTTTCTGGGCGCACGGATTTCTGGACAGTCCTCTATTGAGAACTGCTCTCTTAAGAATATTGTTTTTTCGGGAAACAGGGGCTCCTTTTCTTTTGAAAATTGTACGCCTCATGAGATCGATCGGCCTGTGATAGGGGTCGGAATGGACCTATTCTATCCGGCTCACCATGCTAAGGCAGCTGCTCGAGCTGTTCGACAGCTAGGGGGCATCCCTGTCTATTATATGCATTATCCAAAAGAGATGGATGCGAATAATTTGAGGAAGGCGACCTGCAAAGCACTGGCTGACTATGAACCTGGGATTAAAAGCCGCGGACAATGGATCTTGGATAACCCTCATGGGGAACTCGTCATTGAACGGGTTAAGAATTACGCAAAGGAGTTTTTCTCCGCAGTTGATGGCCTTATAATCCCTGGGGGCGCTGATGTCCCAGCGTTATTATATAAAGAGGTCGCGGTCCCCCGCTTTACGAGGGAAAGGGAACTTCTAAGGAGCATCATTGAGTTTGCTCTCCTCGAGCTTAGCGAGCAAAGCCAAAAACCTGTTTTGGGGATTTGTCGCGGGTGTCAAATCATGAATGTATTCTTGAACGGAACGCTTGCGGATTTCTCTGAGAAAACAGGTCCTTTGGAGCTAGATCGCTCTATTCAGGACAAGATGAAAGACTACCAAAGATGCCTTCCATGTAAGAAATTTCTCGATAAAATTACTGCTGCGGAAAAGCTACATGCTTTAAGCCTCCATAACCAAGCTGCTGAGAAGCTGGGGGAGACTGTGGCTCCTCTACTTTGGGCAGAGAATGTCATGAAGTTTTCCCTCGCTAAAAGTGGGCTGTTTATCATGTCCCAAGTTCATCCAGAAGTTCTGGCAGGAAAGGAAGCTAGCTCTATGTCAGAAAGGAAGGCGTCTTTGATGCAGCTAAAGGAGGACATTGTGTCCCTTGAAGGCGGATATGACCCGCTAAAGGTGGATATAACAAGAAAGTATTTAAAAATCGTTATAGCCAATTATTTCTATGTTGGACTTGAGCATGAGGGTCAGTGCTTTTTGGAGCGTTTGCAAAGATCTAATAGACAGGCGTACAACTATATCTTCAATAATAAGCAACGCATTTGTGACGAAGTGGATTTCCTTTTAGGGAGACATCAACAAAAGGAAAGAGAGTTGGAACTTATGATCAAGTTTGGAAGCGATGTTTTTGAGCTCTTTTTTGACCATGTACGCCTCCATCTTCTTCAGGAAAAAACGCTATTGCATCAATCTGCTTGAGCATTTATTTACCTGTTTTGCTACCCTAAGTAGTAGTTATGCTTATTTATTTAAATGATCAGTTTGTCTCTAAGGAAGAGGCCCACGTCTCAGCCCTAGACCTGAGTATCCTTCGGGGTTATGGGGTGATGGATTATCTCCGTACCTATAGGGGGCGCCCCTTTCGTCTCCGCGCCCATCTAGAGCGCTTCATCGCCTCCGCAAAGGAGGTGGGGCTCAAGGTTCCCACATCGCTTGAGGAGATGGAAGCCATTGTTGAAGAGCTCTTAGTCAAGACTCAATTCGAAGAGACAAGCATCAAACTGGTTTTGACCGGTGGAATCTCAGATGATCAACTCCTCCCAGAGGGCCCCCCAACTTTTTTTATTGTGGCTTATCCTCTTGTCCCTTTTCCAGAGAGCTACTTCAAAAAAGGGATCAAGATCATCACCGAGTGTTACCAGCGCCCTTTTCCCCAAGCAAAAAGTATTCACTACCTCCCTGCCATTATAGGATTGCAGAAAGCGCATGCAAAAGGAGCTGTTGATGTCCTTTTTTATGATGAAAAAGGACACCTCTTAGAAACAGGGATCGCAAACTTTTTTGCTCTTAAAGAGGGAAAACTTATCACCCCCAAAGAAGGAATCTTAAAAGGGGTTACACGGGAGGTTGTTCTCGAGCTTTTTCCCGTAGAGGAAAGAGACGTCCACAAAGAAGAAATTTCCACCTTCGAAGGAGCTTTCTTAACCTCGAGCAATAAAGAGGTGATGCCTGTTGTTCAAATCGACGATCTTTTGATCGGTAAAGGGGAGGTCTCCCCAGCCATCCGTGACGTTATGAAAACATTTTCACAAGAAACAAAAAAAACGTTGCTTAATATCTAATTTTTTTTTTATGGAAAAAGTCAGAACACAAACTTTTTGGAGGTTTTGACTACATGGCACTAAAAGATACAATTCGAAAAATGGAAAAAATGCTGACCGATCTAGCAAAGGATCTTAAAAAGGCGTCGGAAAAGGGGAACAAAGCAGCATCTCAGCGGGTCCGCACCGGAACCATTCAGTTTGCAAAGCTGGCTAAACAGTACCGTAAAGAGTCGGTCGCCGCTGGTAGAAAAGGGGGAACCACAAAGCGGAAAAAAGCGAAGAAAACAACCCGCAAAAAAGCAACCAAGAAAAGAGCCGCTCCTAAAAGAACGACGCCCAAAAGAAAAGTTGCTAAAAAGAAAAAAGTCGCTACAAAAAGACGCAAACGGCGTTGACACTTCTCCCTATTATCTCTATGATTCTTCACTTATCCATAGTGAGGAATCATGGAGTCTCAAACAAAAATTATCAAATATTCTAAACGGGGCCACGGCCTTGGAACTCTTGAAGGGCGCTCAGGACAGGTCGAAGTGGTCGGTTCCGTCATAGGTGACACGGTCGAAGTGGAGCTCGGCAAAAAGAAAAAGAGGACCTTCACCTCTCGCCTCCTCAAAATCCTAGACCCCTCTGCCGACCGAGTTCCTCCCCGCTGCCAACATGTAGGGAGCTGCGGCGGCTGCACCTGGCAACAAAAAAGCTATCCCGCCCAACTCGCTGCCAAGCAAAACCAAGTTGCCACCCTCTTTGAAAAAGAGCCCCTTCCCATCATTCCCTGCGACGAGCCCTGGCACTACCGCAATAAGATGGAGTTCACCTTTTCCCAAAATAAAGAGGGAGACCGCTACCTCGGTCTCATCATCGCTCGTTCCAAAGGACGGGTTCTCAATCTCGAAGAGTGCCATCTCACCAGCCCTTGGTTTATCGACGTCCTTAAAGCGGTCCGCACCTGGTGGGAAGGGACCCGTCTTAAAGCCTACCACGCCTATACCGACACCGGCACCCTCCGTACCCTCACCCTCCGAGAAGGGAAGCGGACCAAAGAGAAAATGGCCATCCTCACCATCTCAGGCAACCACGATTACTGCATCCACAAAACCGCCCTAAACTCTTTCAAAGAAGCGGTTAGAAAAGCCCTTCCCAGTGAAGATCCTAGCATCTTCCTCCGAATCCACCGGATCGCTAAGGGAAAACCTTCCGAGTTCTACGAGATGCATCTTGGTGGCCCTGACCTTATCCACGAAACCCTTCATGTGAAGGAGCGCACTTTAAACTTTTGCATCAGCCCCGACTCTTTTTTTCAGCCTAACCCCACCCAAGCAGAAAAACTTTTTACTCGCGCCCTTGAGATCGCCGATCCCCAACCTACCGATACCGTTCTCGATCTCTACTGTGGCACCGCCACCCTTGGCATCGTCTTCGCCCCTTACGTCAAAAAAGTGATTGGAATCGAGCTTTCCCCCTACGCCGTTTGCGATGCCGAGCAAAATATTGCTGCTAATGACCTCACCAACATCACCGTTCATAAAGGAGACGTGGGCGCCTACCTTTCTGAAGCCATCGCTCCTCCTCACTTAGCCATTATCGATCCGCCCCGCTCCGGGCTGACCCCTACCGCATTGACCCAGCTTTTACGCCTGGCTCCCCAAAAAATTCTATACATCTCTTGCAACCCGAAGACCCAAAGTGAAAATATTTCTACCCTTCTTGCAGAAGGGTACTCCCTTGAAACCCTCCAGCCAGTCGACCAGTTTCCTCACACACCCCACATAGAAAACATTGCATTTCTAGTGAGAAATAGGGTATAATCGGGAAAAACCTTTTACACAGGAAGTCTTATGAAAAAAGCCCTTTATCTTTTAGCCCCCTTAGCTCTTTCCGCAACTCTTTTTGCAGAAGAAGGAGCGCCTGCGAAGCAAAGCAGCATGATGCAAACCCTGATGATGATCGGGATTGCCCTTCTCTTTTTCTATATGATTCTTTGGAGACCCGAGCAAAAGCGACGGAAGAAAATGCAGCAGCTGCGGGAGAACATGGCCAAAGGGGACCGCGTTACCGCCATGGGGATCGTTGGGACCCTCGTCCGCGTTGAAAAAGATACGGTGATCCTAAAAATGGTCGATGGTTCTAAAATTGAAGTGCTCAAGCAAGCGATTTCTAATGTAGAGCCGGGAAAAGAGACACCTGAGAGCTCCGAGCCGCAAAAGAACGGCGCTTAGAGGGTCCTGGCCATTTCCTCGATTTTGGGGAGAGCTTCGTCAAAAAGATTAGAAAGCTCTTCGATTTCTTGGTCTTGATCAGCAATAAATTGACGGGCTCTTTCGATGAAAGGGCCCATGCCGTCTTTATCAAGAGGTTCAATTCTCCCGCTGAATAGACTATAAAACTCGCTAACGATGAGCTTGAGCTCCCGATTGGCCTTTTCGAGTTTATTTGCGAGATTTTTTGCATCCTCAGTTTCTCCACTTGCTCGATCTAGGGCCTTTTGAAGTTCTTCGTTTTTCCGCCTAAGACCTTCGTATGTTTTCAGAGTTTTCTTTAGGCTCTGTATCAAGACCTCTTGATTTTTATGATGTTCCTGAAGATGGGCGTTATTTTCCGCAAGTTTTCGGTTTTGAGATTCTAATGCTTTTTTTCTTGCGTCGTGGTTGTGTTCGCTTTTAGCAAAACGCTCAATGCGGTTTTTCTGCTGATTAATCGTTTGCTCGCTTTGCTTAGCTGCAGCTTGGAGAGACTGGAGTTCCTCGTTCAGGGAATCTCTTTCTTTTCTAAGTAAGCCATACCGCTCAGCCTGCTCTACTCTTTCTTGGCTAATTTGCTCTAATTGTTGCTCGGTTTGGGCAAGCTTTTGTTGTAACACTTGCATTGCAACGCTTTCAGAGCTTTCCGCCGCCTGAACTTCTTCTTCTGTATAAGTAGGAGGCCCTTCCTGAAAACTGAATTGTTGCATTTGCTGCTGTTGTCTGGCTTCCTGAAGTTCTTGTTGTAATTGCTGATGGGCTATTTGGTGCTGCTCGGCTTGCTGCTGAAGTTGGTCTAGTTGAGTTTGAAGAGCCAAAGCTTTTTGGCTTTCGGATTGAGTAGTAGCGTTAGTTTGTTGAAGTTCTTGCCGTAATTGCTGATGGGCTGTTTGGTGCTGCTCGGCTTGCTGCTGAAGCTTTGTTACCTGAGCTTGGGCTTGCCGTAATTGCTGATGGGTTGTCTGGTGCTGCTCGGCTTGCTGCTGGAGTTCGTTTAGTTGAGTTTGAAGAGCCGAAGCTTTTTGGCTTTCGGATTGAGTAGCAGAATTCGCTTGTTGGAGATTTGTTTCTAATTCTGTTATTCGCCCTTTAAGTTGGGTAACTTCTTTGTTTGAGGAACTAGTCTTTTGCTCTGACCTTGGAGTGGAGGATGAACTGCTAGAAGCAGTGGATATGAGTCTGTCATAGGCGCGCAACGTTTTTTCTGCGATGGCTTGAACCTCCGGAGCTATCTCATCTCCGTAGGAGATTTCTCTCCAGACTTCGGAGTGCTGTTTATTAACATAAAGCTTATCTCCCTCAACTCCGATTCGGACGAATTTTCCTTTTAGGAAACTTTTAGCCTGCTCCCTGAAGGTCGGATCAGCCATAATCTTTGCAACATGGTCACCAATATAAAGATTGTCTTCGGTCCCCTTTTCAGCATAGCCTGTATAAATATGGGGTTCAAGCTTCTGCTTAAATTCACCAAGATAGATCTCTGCGTTTCTAATTGGATTAGATCCCATTTTTAACCAATATGTTTTAATTTATTAACATTATTATAACATATTTATGATTAAATTGCTAATTATTTGTTTAAATTTAGGAGCCTAACCCACTTATATTTATAGGAATAGGTTAATTAGCTAAGGTTTGGTGGTTTAAGCTTAGTGGTTTAGGGTGTAACAAGCGCGGTGGCGAGCTCTTCAAGGAGCTCGCTGGAGCGCTTGAGGAAGGGGGAGAAGTCTTCGGCAGGGAGTTCGCGCTGGGAGAGGAGGGAGAGTTCGTAGAGCTGCTTGACGAGGGAGGTGGCAAGATCGGGATTTTTGGTTTCGAGTTTGGGAAGGGATTGGACCAGGGGACTATTGGTGTTAACGACGAAGGTTTGTTTGTTTCCCATGTTGGGAAGCTCTTGCCCTGAAAGGGCAAAGTAGTCCCGCATCCGCCGCTCTTTTTCTGAAAGCATGATGAAGGCAGGAACGGTGGTGCTGGAAAGACTTTTGGCTTCAACTTCGAGGTTTTCTTCGGGCAGTTTGGTGCGGAAATAATCGGCAATTTTGACCGCTTCGGTTTTTCCATCGGTGTCGAGGACCGTTTTTTCTTTATCTTTGTCGAGGATGAGCTCGTCGATGGCGCCGTCGAGCCGCTGGAAGGTGGCACCGGTATGTTTCCCTTCAAGGAAGGTCATAAGGGGGGTGTCGAGGTGGGAAGGGGCAAAGAGGATTTCGATCCCTTTTTCTTTGTACATGTCGAAGAAGTGGGTGGTCTGCTTTTCATCGTGGTGGTAGTAGACCTTTTTCTCGGGATGGCGCTCTATGTATTCGTCGAGAGTGGTCCACTCATCATTGGAGGTTTTCCAGATAAGGCAATTTTTGACCCGGTCATAAAACTTGTCATCTTGAAGAATGCCAAGCTTGATGACCATTTCAATATCGGGCCATTTTTCGATAAAGCTTTCTCGGTTCGACTGGAGCTCTGCAGTAAGTTTGTCGGAGACTTTTTTGGAGATGTGGCTGGCAAGCTGGCGGACGGTTCGATCCATTTGGAGGTTGGAGCGGGAAACATTGAGGGGAATGTCGGGGCTGTCGATGACGCCGCGTAGCACGGTAAGATAGTCGGGGATGAGATCTTTGCAGTTATCGGAGACAAAAACCCGGTTGCAGTAGAGCTGGAGGGTGGGCTGATTGGGATCGATCCGCTTCCCGATTTTGGGGAAATAGAGGATTCCTTGGAGATGAAAGGGATAGTCAACGTTGAGATGAATCCAAAAGATCGGATCGGGCTCAAGAGGGTAAAGGGTATGGTAGAAGTCGATGTACTCTTTGTCGGTGCATTCGGAAGATGCCTTGGTCCAAAGGGGCTCTTTGTCGTTGATATGCGCTCCGTTGAGGTGGATCGGGTAGGGGAGGAAGCGGCAATGTTTGAGGAGCATCTCCCGGATCCGATTTTCTTCGAGAAACTCTTCCGATTCTTTGTTGACGTGGAGAGTGATGGTGGTCCCACGCTCTTTACGGGTACCGGCACCTAAGGTATAGTTCGGGGAACCGTCGCATGACCAGTGAGCCGCTTTACTGCTTTTTTGGTAGGAATGGGTATCGATTTCAACGGTATCACTTACCATGAAGGAAGAGTAAAACCCCAGCCCAAAATGGCCAATAATTTCATCGGCCCCTTTGTCTTGATATTTTTTGACAAACTCTTCGGCCCCAGAAAAAGCAAGTTGGGCAATATATTTTTCGACCTCTTTGCCAGTCATCCCAAGACCAGTATCTGTGATTTGAAGGGTCTTTTCTTTGCTGTCCAAAGCAATGTCAATCCGGAGCTCTTCATCTTTAAAGTCTACTTTTCCCTGATCACGTAAAATTTTGAGCTTGCTCATGGCGTCGCATGCATTGGAGATCAGCTCGCGGAGGAAAATATCGCGGTCGGTGTATAGCCACTTCTTGATAATGGGAAGAATGTTTTCGCTGTGGATCTTTAGGGTGCCTTGACTCATTGACGTTCTCCTTTTGTTAGCAACCGATTTTATAAAAAAAATGGCTCAAATGCAAGATTTTTATCAAACTCGCCGGAAGACCTCTTCCTTTAGGGAGAAGATGAAAGGCGAAAAACGATCTTTGCAAGTAAGACTTGCTTAGGAGTTTTAATTTATAAGTTGACAGAAAAAGAGATGAAACCTCAAAATGTTTAATAGTTTTAAAGTGCAGCTAGGGAAGTAACGAAAACCAAGTTCGCTTTGGCTCACTTTGAGTTTTTTTAAATAACCAGAGTTACCGTGGGACTCACGGGATTTAAAGCCTGTGGAGAGGAGACA
>JAJFMJ010000002.1 GCA_021772275.1 Chlamydiota bacterium
CAACTCAGGCGGCACGGCAGCACAATCTGTGATTCTCCATAAACTAGACTTCAATTCAACAGTCACCTCCTACACGATCAATCAATTCAGTGGGATGGGAACCATCACCCTCGATAGTGTGTCGGGATCTTCAGATCCACAGATCCACGTAATTTCCGGTACACATACAATCAATGCACCGATTGTGCTCACAAAAGATTCAAATATTACCATCAGCGCAGGAACTCTAACTCTCGGCAGTGCATCTACGATCACTTCTCCATCAGGAACCTTTAAACTGAGTGAGGGGGCAGGAAGTGGGGCCCTGATCAACAACGGAAGCATGACCCCATCGAGTTTGCTCCTTGAGGGAAACACGATAACGAATAATTCCACGATTAGCCCAACTGGAGCCCTCACAATTAGAGGACTCGCTGGTAGCTCTGGAGTAAGCCTCAATAACACGATGACACTTTCTTCTGGAGGCGCGTTTACTGTCGGCGGTGCAGGAGCTGCTACCACAACTCTGACAAGCAGCGGTACTGTGACTTCAGCCTCAACATTTGATATCAATTCAGGAACAGTGACAAACAACTCCCCTGGAACGATCTCGTCAACAGACACCTTCACAATCGCAGGTGGAACCGTCATCAACAATTCCGGAGCAACTCTAGGCTCTTCTGCATCCAATCTAGTCTTTAGCGAAGGCACTCTCGTGACACAGGGGGCCGTCTTAGCCAATAATTACACACAGGGTGCAACAAGTATCTTACAAACAAACGTCTTTTCTACTACAAACTTTGGTAGTGTCACAGCCAGCGGAGTAGCCACTCTTGACGGTACTCTTATTGTCAACGCCTTACCCAATTTTACGATGACCAACGGGCAGTCCATCAGTCTCGTGACCTCGGCAGATACGCTAGTAACAAAATTTGCAAATATAAATTTTGAGAACTTCCCGAGCAATATCATTCCTACTATCATCTACAATGCAAATACTGTAGAATTGGATATTCGTGAATTGAATCATGCACTCTCTCACGGAGCCCACACCAGCGTTGTTTTTAATATGATCCAGCAGCATAACCAATTCATCAACTTAAGAAACTTTCAGATGCGCGGTCGCATGCCGCAACCACAAGCACCTGAAGTTACAGCAAATAATCCATCCTTTTCTGAAGATGAGCTCTTAGCTTCAAATAGCGAACTGATGGTGCAGCAATCTAATCCTGTTATCTTTCAAAAGCAAAGACAGCAGGCACAAAAAATGCAAAGCTCAACCTCCTTTGTGACAGATCCATGGAATATCTATATCGGGCCGGTTGGCTCATTTGGAGACGTAAAGTCCAAAGGTGACCAAATTGGTATTCGCTATAAATCAATAGGGGTTATAACAGGATGCGACTACATCATTGAAGATGAAGAAAAAAGACGGTACCAAGCAGGCTGGGGAGCAGCTTTTGAATACAGAAGAATCTGGAATACTTTGAAAGAAAATAATGGCTCAACAACCATTGACCGTGTACATGGAAGCTTATATGGCGTTGTCGTGCCAAAATCGATTCCTGAGCTTGCAATCGAAGGGATTGCAGGATTTGGCTACAACTGGGATGCTCTGGAACGGAAGACCGGCGTCCAGCAAAAGGAAAAAGCGACCGCTGATACCAATGAAAAGATTGGAAATCTATTCCTTGGCTTTGAATATTCTTTCTCTCAACCATCTTATGCTAAAATGCCAGAGAGATTCGCCTTCATCCCCTTTTTGACATGGCAATATATTGTGGATCGTATCAGCACCTACAAGGAAAAAGGGGCAGGCCAATTCAATCTGAAAGTCAATGGAGAAACACTACATTCATTCTCAAGCATGATTGGAAGCAGGTTTACCTATCTTTTCGGGGATTCAAATTACAACACGCTAGCCCAATTAAATGCGAGTTGGGCCCATGAATACTTAAATCGAAGCTTGATTATCAACTACACAGCCTTCAATGCGAACAGTACTTCTTTTGAAGGAAGGACCGTCGCGCCAGGACGCAATAGTCTTGTTTTAGCTGGCGACCTCTTGTCAACCTTCCCAGGCGGATGGCAGATTGAAGCGAACTGCACCTATCAGCTCAATAGCCTCTACTACGATTTCTTCTTCTACTTAGGTTTCGGAAGAGTATTTTAACATGGATCAACGTTTGGGGAGCAGGTCAATTTGATGCACTTCATGCATTTTTAATTTTCCCTTTTCGCCTTTCATCCTCCCCCTAAAGGAAGAGGTCTTCCGGCGAGTTTGATAAAGCTGAGAATAATGAGGTTCTTGAGCTTCTTTTGAATTGTGGTGCGGATGTTATTGCTGATGATAATTTTCCCTAATCAGTACTTGATCTGACGAGAAGCCGCAATTTGTCCTGCATTCCGGCCCAATCAAAAGTTCTGAATGCGTCTCTCCACCTCCAATTAAAGGCCGGGAATTTTCCCGGCCTTTTTTATTGGATGGGTATATGGGGAATATTTTTAAAAATTTAAGCTTGAAGAAAACTCATTCTTAGTATATGATACCGGCAATAATTTAACAGAAAACCTCACAGAATGACTAATACTGTGATTTTTAAATTAACCAGGAGTTTTTTATGGCAGCACAAACAATATTTGAAAATGTAGCTGGAAAGATAAATCTTGTCTTCTATGAGGACGGACAGTATCCGGAAGTTTGGAATGGTGAGGAGACCGAACAGTCTCCTGAAGTTTTCAAACTTGTGCAGAATTTGCAGTTATTCGAAGTTTTGGAAGGTTCTCCTTACCACAAGAATTCAGCATGGACAACAGCTCAACATATTAATTGGCTTGTAAAGGAGCTTCTAGACTCTCCTTTGTTTGGAAAAGGACTGTACATAGGCCCTAATGATTATAAAGAAGGAGCCGAGTGCCAAGTGTCTTTTCATAAAGAAGTGTCTTTTGAGGGAAAAGAGGGAGTACGAAGTAAACCTGTTTTTTTCTGGAATAAAGATTTGAAAAAAAAACAAGAAAATCGAGAACTTACTAACATTATTATCCGTGGAGCCCGGCTTGTCGAAGGAAGGTGGGTGGTTTATTATTCTAGACCCGACGATGCTAATGCCACTTTATACGGCATGCTAGATGCGGCATTCGCAATGCACGTTAAGATATGTCCTCCAAAATCCCCCCTCCCGAGAGAGTATGACAAAGTAGTTGGAGGACCAGGGTTAGCTTCAGCCGTAGAAGAAGCTGCTTCTACAGCACTCTACTTCAAAACATTAGAAGAGTTGCACGGATCAAACCAAGCACCTGCACACAGTATAGATGCATCTAGAAAGGAATAGGAAGCATATGCAAAGCAAGTGATATCTGAAATCCAAAACATGAGCCCTGAAGAACTTGCACAAGCTAGAAATGAATTACGCGCCAAATGTATATCATCAGGCCATGAACTCCCTGAAGAAGAAGTGAACTCTTTATTGAATGACAATGGTGGAATGACTATGCAAGAGTTGAAATTGCGAGCCGCATTGCAAGCAGACTACTTCGATAAACTCTCTGTAGATGTATTGCAGTCGCATTTTACATACTTTTATCAAAGAAACAAAATAACCGAGAACCTAGTAGCGATGACTAAAGGCGATCGACAGGAGCAACTGAAGTGTGATGCGAGGGTAACTTTGCTGATAGTCGACGAACTCGGTAAATCTTTGCTAAGAAAAGGTGTTCAGCCTCAGGTTCCTCCAAATAAAACAGGGCAAAAAGTTTAAATTAGAAAGACCTAATACCCCGGAGTGCCACTTATTTCGCTGTGTAGGCTAGTTTGCGCTATCCAAGGTTAGTAGAAAGTCCACCAACTCATGGGTACGAATTTTCATTTCATCTTCTGAAATTCTCTCACGAAAATGAAATGCAGTATGAACAATTTCAGCAAAAGGTTTAGGAGCTGGGATCATATGAAAGTGAAGATGAGCAACACTTTGCCCCGCATTTTTCCCATTTTTCTGAAGGATTACGAATTCAGGAACCCCATAAAAATGGGCAAAAACATTAGAAAAAAGGTTTATCTCTTCTTGAATAATTTGCATCTCCTCAACAGTTAGCTGCTCGAATTTTTCGATATGTCTTTTTGGAATAATCATAATATTCCCTTTGGTAGCAGGGGTAAGGCAGTAAAGGGTTACCGTATGATCGGTTTCATGAATAAACTGCTTCTCTATAATCTCGGGGTTACAAAAAGGGCATCCCTCGACAGCAAAAAGGGCTCCTCCAAAAAAAAATGTAACGATCAATAAAGCTCTAAGCATGTCTTTTCCTTAGTGTTAAGTTGTTTTTAGACAAAAAAACCACCTCCTCTCTATTCAAGCAACTCTTTATCGCAGGGACACGGCCCATCTACAACAATTAAAGAAGAATCTTGGCTTCCTAAAGCCAAGAAAATGGGCATTGTCCATGTCTCTTAGTGTAAGATTGTTTCTGTAATTTCATTTAGCAATACTGTTTTTCCAACACCTCGCAGCCCAATCAAAAGCTCTGAATGCATCTCTCATTGAATAGAGAACCTCTCTTTCAAATTATATTTTTCTATAGTAGATTTAGGTAGGCATTCGAAAAATCTCTTTTTGCGCTCTTCAGGTTTCTTGATCGAGTGAGTGGTTCGAAAGTCCCTTATTATCAAAAGGCTTTCTACATCGTTTTCAAACTTGCGTATTTCATCCCAAGTCAGCCCACGATCTTCCAAGGGATGGGCAGAAGGTCTTTCTTTAGATAGGGTTTGATTAATCATTTCCCACAGATCCCCCGTGTGCTGGCCAACGGTCAACATTTTCGGCTGCTTTGCTTCAGATAAGAAAATTGGCTTTTTAGAGAAACAATCCACCACCTTACCAGAAAGCAATGCACCGGAAGAAGGAATTTTCTCTAATTCTGCAATCCCTACCCGGTGCTTTGGTGCCGAAGAAATCCTTTTCTGCAGAGCATTAATAGCGTTGTATACAGGCAATAGGCAAAACAATAAATTACAAATAATATTCAGAACTGCCAATTCAAAGCCCCATCCAACAATGTCGTGTAGCGCTAATGGTCTTGGAGGGGAGGGAATGCCCCTATAATAGACTCGTATGAGACACCCTTCAGTATATTTTTTATAATAATTCATAACGGACGAAACAGACCATTTCCAAAAATAAACTCCTAAAGCGCAAATAGCTAGAGCAATAGCTGCTTTTCTAATAAAAACCTTATCATCAATAGCTATTTTGCAAATCTCCCGTTTTGAAAAAGGGCGAGGAACGCGTTTCCTTGGTCCAAGTGAAAAAATAGTGGGGTCAGTTTGGTCCAGATTAGCATCAATGATCGCAGCTTGAAGATCCTTTGGGGCCCAAACACCTCCTAAAACTATTGTGTCTTCTCGATTTAGAAAATCTTTCAAAGGATCATAAGGTTCGAATAAACGGTTGCTTGGAATAGCCACAATCTCTCCTTGATATAGCGGGTCTAGTTTAAGCAAACTATGGATATAATGTCAATGGTCTACCGCTTATGAGAGGAGTAAAGCTTAGACTTTTTCTAATATCTAAAAAAGTTGGTAATTTGACATTGAGATGATTCATTAGCTTTTTAGTCCCAATAACTCCCACAGCGCACGTAGAGACCAGTAGGGCAGAAGAGATTAACAAATGATGCAGTCCTTTTAAGGCAATATCCCGAAAGTCTCCCCCTTCCTTAAAAACTCCTGAAAGGGTTGCATATAGAAGCTCTCCGATCATCCAAATCACCGCCCCAACCCCTATAAAATATCCAACCGGTCGGAAAACATACTTTACCATAAGCACCGAGGCGGCCAATTGAATAGAAGAAAAAACCATACTCGCTAAAGGCCCTCCAAGAGCAATAGCGCTACTTTTCAGGTCAGAGCCTATAAAGCCATGGCATGTCCTCCCTCCAAACTTATCTGTGAAGACCTCAATAGAAATATGCCCTCCATTCAATCTTCTTGCAGTAATTGCATGCCCCATCTCATGCACAAGAATGTGCAAATAGCTCAAGGTAGCTATTCGAAACGGCTGGAAGCATAAAACAGAATTCAGGGAGCATAAAATAAAGTTTTTGTTAGAAAATGGACTCTTATCACTTTCCCTGAACTCTATCTCGAAGCCAAGATTATATTTCCCTTTTTGACCATATAATAATGAACCAATTAACATTCCCCCCTCCGGAATTATAAAAAACAATATATACAATTTATTTGTAATTTTATATAAAAACCATAACAGAAAACCACACATCAAATCAATCGAATTACTTTTTTAATAAAAATTTTTAGAAATTGCGCCTAGATTTTAAGCCTATCGGACAAAGTCCTTCTCGGTTGCAAAGGTGTTTTTGACAACTTGAGCCTTGCCATTTTCAAGGATTGCGTAATACCGCCTACAGGTATCAATGCCCAGATTCAAGCTTTTCTTGGGGACTTTTTCATAAGCCGATAGATATTCGTCCCAGGAACACTGAATAACATCCTCAGAGCTAGACCCCAGGAACTTGACATCCACTTTTAAATGGGGGGTGTGTCCCACAATTTGGTTAACACCCTCTATAGGGACAAAATCCATATCAAAGTCTTGCCATGTGATCCCCCCGCAAGGATAGGGACCCCCGCGGCTAAACCCACAACCAAAAAAAGGGGTGCTGATGTCTGCAAAGCATTTTTCAAGTGAGTCCTCCTCAAGCCTGCGCAAGTCATCCAAATCAAACCCCTTTAAAGGATGGAGCAAATTCGGATGAATTCCAGCATGGCTAAGCAGCCAACCATCAACCCAATGGAAAGACTTCGTTTTTTTCCACAGTGCGCCAGAATCAAGGATATCATTAATGACGGCTGACTTCTCATGGGTAAAGCCTGAACACAAAAGGTTAAAGCTTGATGGAAACCTATAGGGCATATCGTGATTTCCTAGCAGATGGACCCGGTTAGGCTGGCTAAGAGACTTCCTTAGCCACTCCGCAGTCTGGCTCGTATCTTCAAGGGTCTCATCAAAACTATCAAAATAATCACCCAAAAATACCGTTAAGTCGGGGTTAACCTCTTCGATACACCGCTCAACCCAGCTAATCTTGTTATGTAAGTCTGCAATAATAAGTGTTTTCATAGGCCATCTATTCTCCTATCTGCTACGTGACTTGTCAAGCTTTAATCTCTAGATTGCTCAGGCTTGAGACTCTGGGTGCTGCTCTCAAGATTTTCTCAAAGACCCCTGGACCTCAGAAATTTAATCTGGTATCCTAAGGGGACTGTTGAGAAAGTCGCTTTCCCCAGATTTTGCGATGATTCTCGAGAAAAAATCGAAAGTTTGCAAATCGACATATGCCTAAGTATAGGAGATTTGCAAACTTTCGATTTTTTCCGGAAAGCGCGCGAAAGATGGGGGAATGGACTTTTTCAACAGCCCCTAAGCTCTTTTGATATCTAACTTGGAGATGGCCATGGATAATGCAAAGAAAGCCACAATTCGAAATAGTACTGTCGAATTCTTAATTTTTTCAGGACAGAAAGAAAACAATTCTATCGAAGTCAGAATAGCAGAGGAAACAGTCTGGCTATCCCAAAGACTGATGGGGGAGCTATTTGAAGTTACAGCCCCAACTATTAATGAACACTTGAAAAATCTTTACAATCAAGGAGAAATCTCCCCAAAAGCAACTATTCGGAATTTCCGAATAGTTCAAAAATAAAGATTTAGTTAGGCTTATTGAACTCTTTCCGTTCAAGCTCAGACAACTCTTCCTCTGTAAGTTTTGTCTCTACTAATTCAATGGGGACGCCTTGATCTTCAATCATTGCAACACGATAGCCCTTTAGAGGGCTATAAGGTCCAAAAAGGACTTTGGCGCCCTGAATCTCTTTATCCAAATTATCAACCTGAAAACCTATATGGGGAACTTGAGTCACCAACTCTGGAAGTCCATGATCTTCAGGAAAACGGTGCCACTGAATATGCCATTTATTTGCGCCAAAAGGTGTGGAGTAAAATTTAAATCCTTCCGTTTCTATCAATGTTTCATCAGCTCGCTTTTCTTTGGTTGGAATTCCATAATGATGATACCTATACACAAACTTCTCCTTCATTGCTACCGGAGGTAATATTGGCATAGACTTAAATTTTTTCCAACCAAAAGCACTTTACAGAAAAATTTTGTTTTGATACCTTGGCCTGAAAAATTTTACCGAGGTACCAAGCGCTATGAGACTATTTATTGCTGCACTGATATTGGGTGTTGGGCTTTATGCTCAAGAAGACGCCCCAAAATGTAAACCAAATTCCATTGTCTCCTTCGGAGCCAACTACACAAGGTCGGCAATCAGACCAAAGGGACTTCCCGATTTTGATGGAAACATGGGTGGGGTGCAAGGGATGTACCAATATCGCCCCTTAAGAAGCTTCTATGGGGCGGTTGGAGGCTTCTGGAGGGCTGGAAGGAACACAGGAAGTAGTGGCGCAAGGAACCTCATGGACGCTGGTGTTCACGAGAGACTCGGGTACACCTTTGCCTGGAGAGAGGCTCAGATTTTGTTCACCCCTTACGGAGGATTTGGCTACCGCCACTTGGCACACCATGTCAAACCCAATAGCGGTAGCAAAATACGTCTACGCTATAACGAGTTCTTCATCCCAATCGGGATACAAAGCCTATTCGACATCTATGATTGTTTTTCAATGGGACTTAACACCGTGTGGATGCCCCAGGTTTTCTCTACAGTGACCTTTAATGTGGCCGATGGTGCCCGCTGGGCTCTCAAAAATACCTACAAGAACTTCAAAATCGAACTCCCCTTCTTCTTTCATATCAAATCTGTCACCAACCTAAGCGTGGTATTAAACCCCTCTTTCGAACTTTGGCAAGATGGACGGACTAAGGCGGAAACTCAGTTTGGCGACACCTTGGGGTTACCCCAAAATACCTACACTTTTTGGACTATAGAACTCAACGTACAATATGCTTTTTAGGGAGGCTGAAGGATGAAATACCTTACTATTTTGATTGCCTGTTTTCAATTCGCCTTGATGGGTGACCCTTTTGACCCTCAAGAAATTGAAAACTTTAACACAACTTACCTACTTCAAGCTCAAGGTGATGGGTTCGACTCTCAGGTGCTTGGCAGAGGCTCTACCACCGGACTATTGCCAGTCCTTATCGTGAATAACTTCCCTAAATCTGCGGGAGATTTATATGTTGCTGTTGTCCCTTCATCCATTGTTCCCCCTCTGCCCATCAAACCAAGAACTGGAGTTGTGGGAAAAGGAGGAAAAAAAACAATCTCAAATTCTGTAAGAGTCAAAGACCTTCCCAATGCTAAGAGGTATATTTCAAATGCTCCAGAAGGAAAAATTCTCTTCATCCCCCCCCTTACGTCGGGGAGAATCTACTTTTCTCTTGCAGATACGAATAATCCAAAAGGGTTGCAATTTGGCAATCTAGCACCAAGCTTTACCAATACCTCCGACCCTAATTTTAGCGTGAGGTTTGATAAATGTGAGTTCACCTATATTGGAGGCAAAGGCGCTAATATTTCTTGCAATGCAACAGCGGTTGATTTCTTTTCCCTTCCGATTCGACTCCAGGTGATCGATGGCAGAAAAAAATTCGCTCCCACTTCCCATGCAAGTGGCCTTGTACAAACAAGAGAAACCATGCTTGCCAAGTTCATTAGCAATTTTGCAGCCGCAGGTGAAACCACCGAGTGGGAAAAACTCTTCCTTCCAACAGGAGCATCTACGACTGACACAATCATTCGGGTTCTGAGCCCTAAACAAGGGATGGCTGTATTTGGATTTGATAAGAACTACCTCACCGATTTGACCTTTGATTATATTAACTATATCTGGTCCGATGCGATGAGCTTTTATCAAAATGCTGGAGGAGCAAATAAGCTCTTCATTCAGATGCCGATTGGAGCTGGAGATGATCCTATGAATGGAAGTCGTGTCTACGAGGCAGACTTTACAACCGCCCCAGACACGATTGTTTTCACTCAAGTCTTGCCAACCGTTGAAACAGACGAGCTCATCTTATCAGCGCCCACCACAGTTCTACCAAATACGACAACTTCCCAGATTTTTAATGCACTCCCCCTCTTCGATATTTCAGACGGAGATAATGCCAGCCACCCGGGCGATGTCCAACAACTCAGCCAGCTCTTTTCCGAGGCAATCATCGCTGGACTGATCCCAAGGAACATTTCTGATATGACTGTCCCTTTACGGACTGTCCCTCCAGGGAGCGCTGGCAACAAAAACGTCAATCCCAATAACGGTAACGAAAATGACTCCCCAACCGATGCAAACCAGATGAATAACTTGGCAAGCACATTTGAGCACATCAATAGCTTTTACCAGTTTAATAGCAATCTAGGAACGGGGACCATCCCTATTGCAGGGACTACGGCTGCAACAGGCCCTTGGTTTGACCTCTATGGGGGGACTGTCCATAACGTCGAGGGGCCAGCAACGGGCCTTGTCTATACCTATGGGTTCGATGAGGGGATGTATCCTCAAGTGCTGATTGATGACCAACCTGTGAAATCGACAACCATCTTAAAGATCATCGTTGGTGGCACGCAATAAAGTGATGATTCAATGGGTTATCTCTTGCCTTTCTCTTTTGCTTATCCCCTTAAATGGAGAGGAGATCAAGGCCTATGTCACCAATCAAAATGGAGCAAGCGTCTCCGTCATTGATGAATCAACAGACACCGTGATTGGCACAATTGGCGTTGGTTCCTCACCCACAGGGGTTGAGGTTTCACCCGATGGAACGATTGCCTATGTCGCCTGCCAAGGACCCGATAGGGTTGATGTCATCGATACAGAAACAGACACCGTCAGCACAACGATTTCAGTGGGAGACTTCCCAACAAATGTTGGTTTTACGCCCAATGGAGTCACAGCTTACGTCACAAACTTTTTTGCTGGAACAGTTTCAATTGTTGATGTGTCGAGTAGCCTTGAGACAGGAAC
Organism: Chlamydiota bacterium; assembly: GCA_021772275.1. Classification (GTDB taxonomy): domain Bacteria; phylum Chlamydiota; class Chlamydiia; order Chlamydiales; family Simkaniaceae; genus Neptunichlamydia. The sequence goes on from JAJFMJ010000002.1 coordinate 10,983, forward strand.
TATCCCGGTTGGGGCTGGGACATTTCCTGTGGATATCGCCATTACACCCGATGGGCTGAAGGCTTATGTGACCCTCTTTATTGGTGATAGTGTCGTAGTCATTGATGTTGCATCTAACACCGTTTCAACAACAATCCCGGTGGGCGATGGCCCCGCTGAAGCCGATACAATCACCCCTGATGGGACTAAGGTTTACGTTCCAAACTTGAATAGCGATGATGTTTCTGTCATTTCAACAGCAACCAATACTGTCATTAAGACGATTTCTGTCGGAGATCAGCCTATCAGTATAGATATCTCTCCTGATGGAAAAAAAGTCTATGTCGGTACGCAAGGGAACGCACCTACCGATGAGATTTATATCATTGACGTCGCTACAGATACTGTCACTGGAACGATTGTAGTGGGAAACAACCCCAATGGGATCGCTTTTACCCCAGATGGAACAAAGGCTTATGTCGCAAACCGCTTTAGCAATAATGTCACGATCATTGATGCGACAACCGATACAAATGTTGGGAGTATCGCTGTTGGCTCTGAACCTGTGGGAGTCACCTTTACCCCTTCGCTCACGATGGATGTTTTGGGAAAGGGTGAAATGAATGTTTTCCTCACCCAGACAGATCTATTTAATCGGATTACCTGGTCGCCACCCGATGGAGCAAATGTCGCAGAGTATCGGATTTATCTCGATGCAAACCTCACCCACCTTATTGGCACTGTTAACGCCGATGCTCCCCGAGTTTTTAAAGACCACAACAAAAGACGAAAAGAGGTGACGACCTATTTCGTGGGAGCTTTCAATGGACCGAGCCAGGTGGGACTTGGCTCTATTACAGTCGTTGCAAAAAGTGGTTAAAAAAAATCCTTGCTGTGATACTCTTCTATTTATGGCATATACGACTCCTGGAACAGCTATTATTCACGAACTTTTAGATGATGAAGTGATCATTGCCAATCTAGACGATGGCATTTACTATAGCATCCGTGGAAGTGGCATCTTGGTTTGGCAACTCCTCCTTGCCGGTCACACCCTCTCTGCGATAGAGTCTCTTTTTTCTGAAAAATATGGGGAAGTCCCCTCTCTTTCTCCTTTTCTAGACCGCCTCCTTGAAAACAATCTTTTAGTGGCTGAAGAGTGCCTCTCCCCCTCTCTTCCCCCCCTTAACTGGCCCGCAGCTTTTTCTCCTCCTGAATTGGAACGATACGATGAAATGAAAAACCTTCTCATGCTCGATCCCATCCATGAAGTAGATGAGCAGGGCTGGCCGCAGCGGAAATGATCTCTTTAAATGAAACTTGGGAGACCCTTCCAAAGGAGTCTTCTTCTTCCTTTCAACTTGGCCCCTTTACAATCTCTATTTCTTCTACGAATCAATCTCTTGCAAAAGCACTTACAAAGGCTTTTGCCCACCTTCCCCAGGGAGAGGGGACCCCCGATTTTGAGATTCGCCTATGGAGTGGTCACAAACTGCCCCCTCTCGATTGGAGCCTCATCCAAACAAACGGGTACCGCGGCTATCAAGAGCCCCCTTTTTATTTTCACCATTTCGAGACAATTGGGGCCTTGAGCGCCATCGATACAAAAGAAAATATTGCCTACTACGCAATCCGCGATCCCGATTCTCTCCCCTGGTGGGTCAGCGGATCGCCTCTGCAGGTAATCCTCCATGTCTGGCTAAGAGAAAAAGGGTTCCAATTGACCCACGCAGCTTCTATCTCGAATAAAAAAAGTGCCATTCTATTAACTGGCAAGGGGGGAAGTGGCAAAAGTACCACCCTCCTTTCCTGTTTGGAAGGAGGGTTGGATACCCTTGGGGAAGATTATCTCCTCATTGGACCCGATCAGATCTACACCGTTTACCAAACAGCAAAGTGGGCCCCCCATACACGGACTCTTTTTCCCAACTATGAACCGCATATCGCAAATCCTAGTCGGGCCGACCAGGAAAAAGCGCTCGTCTACTACAAGGATCTTTTTCCAACGCAACTTACATTAAGCTCCCCTTCTCATGCGATCGTCTCCCTTGAGGTGGGGACCTCTGCCCACTTAAAAAAGTCAGATTTTCATACCTCTCTTCAAAGCCTCCTTTTAACAACGGCAATGCAGCTCCCCTTCCCCGATCCGCGCACTACCTCTCTTCTTAGCGCATTTACAAAACCGTTAGCCCACTACCGCCTCACTTTAGGCCCCAATCTTCAAGAAAATGTCTCTTTTTTAAGGGGGCTTTTCTGATGAAAATTCTCCTCTGGCCCACCCTCTTTTTCCCCAATATCGGTGGCCTTGAAAAAATGGTCCACTCCCTTGCACTTGAGCTTCGAGATAAAGGGCACGAAGTTCTGGTCCTTGCTCATGCTCCAAAACAAGAGGAGTTTTCCGTTGAAGGAGTCCCCGTCTTTACCTTCCCCTTCCTCACCGCTTTATTCAGATATCGCCTCCCCGTTATACGAGAAAACCTGAACGCTGTTTCTAAGATCCTTGATACGTTTTACCCTGATGTTGTAAATATCCATGGCTGGATTGAGGCATTCGCCTTTTACCAAACGCGCATTCTTGAAAAAAGAGAGGTTCCCGTTTGTCTCACCATACATGGTCTTTTGGAGCAAGAGCACTATCAAACCGAAAACTGCGTTAAACTTTGGCAGAGAGTTCAAGCGGTAACCGCTGTTTCCGATGCGGTTATTCCCAATGAGCCCCACCCTTTTATTCAAACCATTCATAATGGCCTTCCCCTATCAAAAAAGCCGTTAAAGCCCCTCCCTAAAAATCGCCTTCTCCTCGTTGGACGGCTCACGGGAGAAAAGTGTTTCCATATCGCATTCCATGCCCTAAAACTTCTCTTGCTAGACCATCCCAATCTCCACCTCACCCTCGTTGGAGATGGCCCTGACTATGACAAGCTCTGGAAACTTAAAGAGGAGCTTCAACTTCCTGTCACCATGCCTGGCTTCGCCTCCCCCGACGAGGTAGAGGATTTTATCGACCAGTCGACCCTCATCCTTGTCCCCTCCTCTTACGAATCGTTTTCTTTGGTGGCTCTCGAAGCCGCACTTAGAGGGCGCCCTGTTGTTGCAAGCCGCGTTTTGGGACTCAAGGAGGTCGTTGAAGATCAAAAAACAGGGCTTCTTATCGAGCCAGAAAACCCTGAAGCACTTGCTAAAGCCATCGACTCTCTTCTTTTGGATCCCCCTAGAATGGAGAAAATGGGAAAAGCTGCTTTTGAAAGGGCTTCTAACCTTTTTACAATTGAAACCACTACAAACAATTATCTGAGGACCTATGAACAAGCCGCTCATTTCTGTCATCATTCCTGCTTATAATGGAGAAAAATATCTTGGGGAAGCGATTCAAAGCATCTTAAATCAAACCTATTCCCATGTTGAAATTTGGGTCATCGATAATGGCTCAGTAGATCGAACAAAAAAGGTCGCTCAGTCATTCCCCCAAGTCCACTATGTCTACTCAGAAATCGCCGATACTGCCCATGCGCGGAACAAAGGGGCCTCCCTTGCTCGTGGCTCTTTCCTTGCTTTTCTCGATCAAGACGATCTTTGGACCCCCGACAAGCTTGAAAAACAGCTTACCTTCCTCGAAAAAAACCCCTCGCTTAGCGCTGTGGTTTGTCAGCAACATATCGTTTTGCAGCCAGGATGCACAAAACCCCACTGGCTCAAACAAACATTTTTAGACACCGTGCAGCCCGCCTATCTTCCTAGTGCGCTCCTTGTAAAACGGAAGATTTTTGAGCAAATGAACCTCTTCGACCCCACCTTTTCCTTAGCAAGCGATGTGGCCTGGTTTTTTAAAGCAAAACATAGCGGTCTTGAAATAGCCCTTATTCCTGAAGCTCTCGTTACCCGCCGCATCCATAGCGACAATGCCTCTAATCGGTGCGCGCAAGCTCAAAAAGAAATCCTCTCTGTCATTCGGACCTCCCTCCAAGAAAGACGGACAAAAGTGAGTGTTATTATCGCCGTCTATAATGGAGAAAAATATCTTGCAGAAGCAATTGAAAGCGTCCTGGCTCAAGACCATCCCAATAAAGAGGTCATTGTTGTCAACGATGGCTCCACAGATGGGACAGGAGCTATCATTGAACGTTTTGGGCCCCGCATCCGCTCCATTTATCAGACCAACCAAGGGCTGGGTGCGGCCCGTAATACTGGAGTTTGTGCCTCAACAGGAAGCTACCTCACTTTTTTGGATCACGACGATTTTTGGGAAAAGACAAAGCTTAGTACGCAGATGGCAAAAATGGATGAGACCGATCCCCTTATTTTTTCCCATGTCAAGCAGTTCATCTGCCCCTCATTAAGTGAAGAGGAAAGAAAACAGATCAACGTCGATGAAAGAGCTTTGCCCGCCCACTTTGCTGGTAATCTTCTTCTTAGCAAGAGACGATTTTCTCAAATCGGCCCCTTCTTCGAAGAAAATGTGGTGGGAGAATTTGTCGATTGGTATGCGCGCGCTTTAGAAACTAAAGTACCCATCGTCACCCTTCCCCAAGTGACCCTTTATAGGCGGGTCCATACCTCCAATATGGGGAGACAAAAAGAGCTCTACGACCGGACTGAATATCTCAAAGTTCTTAAAAAGGGCCTCGACAGACGGAGGTCTCATGCAACTCCTTCTTGAAGCAGCCCTCTGTGAAAAACCCCGCGCCCTCCGCTCTTGGAAAACCTATCTAGAGCGCAATGATCTCCAAACGATCGACCATGCCGCCACAACATTGCTCCCCCTTGTCTATCGCAACCTTAAAGAAGAGAGCCACCCCACTTGCAAAAGTATGTACCGCCACACCTGGGCAGCCAACCAAACCTTTTGGGCAAAAACGGTCCCCACCCTCCAAAAACTCGTCGATGGTGGCATTGAAAAAGTTGTCCTCCTTAAAGGGATGGCTCTGATTCTTGACCATTATCAGGACTTTGGGGTCCGCATCATCGGCGATATCGATATCCTCATCGACCGCGCCCATCTCCCCCTTGCCCATTCCATCTTGTTAGAGATGGGGTGGCACTCAAAAATGCCCTGGTTCAATCCTCATAATCCCCATCAACTTTTTCGGTGGAATGCCGCCAACTTCCTCCACCCCTCTGGCTTAAACCTCGACCTTCACTGGTCCCTTCTTCTTGAAAATCCTAGCATTGTCGATGATAAAGTCCTCGAAGCAGCTCCTACCGGCATCGGATCCGCAAGTCCCACCGATCTCCTTTTTCAAACCTGCATCCACGGCTATAAAAAAAGTACTGCTCCTCTTATCCGTTGGATTCCCGACGCTCTTACCCTTCTTAGAAAGTCTGAGATTGACTTCTCCCGCCTCTTTCACCTCGCAGAAATCTCCCATCTCACCCTTCCCCTTTCAGAGGCCCTCTCCCATCTCTCAAACCACTTCGGCGCTTCCATTCCCCCTTTTCATCCCAAGCCTTCATCCCTTGAAATCCGTGAGTTGCGCGCCAACCTTCGCGGCTATAACTACCTTGCGGGTTACTACCGTTCCCGAATACAAAATCACTCCTTTATCTACTATCTTCAACATACCAAAATCCTCCCTTCCCCTTGGCTCATCCCCCTTTATGCCCCCTATTGGGTCCTCAAACGTCTCTACCGCCTCTTTCGTAAGTTATTACCCCGACTTTTATAGAGCTACTCCACAAAAGAACCCCTACTTTTGTTGAGCTGCTAAACAAAAGAACCCCCTCTTTTGTTGACTTAATTGCCGAATTCACCTATATTCACAGGTAGAAATTAAGGAGAATCTCATGAAAAGAGAACGTAGCTCATTTCTACTTAATTGGTTACACTCAGATTCGCGCAAACCTCTTATTGTTCGAGGGGCTCGCCAGACAGGAAAGACCTGGCTGGTTCGAGATCTGGCCGAAACAGAAGGGTGGCAGCTGATCGAACTTAACTTCGAAAAAAGGCCCGATTTTGCCTCTCTATTCTCGTCGAATGACCCCAAAGAGATCGTGGCAAATATCGGAGCTTCAACTGGAATCAAGGTCGATCCATCAAAAACGATTCTATTTCTCGATGAGATTCAAGCAGTTCCTCATCTTTTAGAAAAGCTCCGTTGGTTTGCTGAAGATATGCCACAGCTTCCAGTGGTGGCAGCCGGCTCTCTTTTAGACTTTGCTCTTGCTGAACATGAGTTTAGCATGCCAGTGGGAAGAGTTAACTATATGTATCTTGAGCCCCTTTCGTTCGAGGAGTTTTTAGATGCTCTTGGACACGATGAGCTTAGAACTTACGTGCAAAATTATGATTGGAACGTAAACATTCCAACCGCAATTCACGTGGAGCTCACAAAAAAAGTTAAGGAATACTTAATCGTCGGAGGGATGCCTGCCGCTGTCTTAGCTTGGGCAAGAGAGCGATCACCAGAGGCTGTTAACCAGGTTCACTTTGATCTTTTAGGAGCTTATCGAGATGATTTTGCCAAATACCATGGACGTCTAAGGATAGAGCGCCTTGAAGATGTGATGACCTCTGTTCCACGCCAACTTGGAAAAAAGTTTGTCTATAGAAATGCAAATTCAGAAGTAGGAGCAGCCTCCTTAAAACAAGCTCTTGACCTTCTCTCTAAGGCTAGAGTTTCCCATCGAATTATCGCCACTTCTGGCAATGGACTTCCCTTAGGAGCAGAAGTCAATGAGAAGTTTCTCAAGGTGATTATGCTAGACTGCGGACTTTGTAGTGCCTCTTTGGGACTTTCTCTGCACCAACTACAACCGATCTCTGAAATCTCCATGATCAATAGTGGAGGAATGGCCGAGCAGCTTGTTGGGCAGCTTCTCCGGACTCTTCCTCCGCCTTACCTTTCCCCCTCCCTTTATTACTGGAATCGGGAAAAGAAAGGGTCTGAAGCTGAGATCGATTATATTATTCAGCATGAAAATCAGGTGATACCCATTGAAGTAAAGGCTGGAACAACAGGCAAACTCAAATCACTCCACTATTTTATGAAGAAAAAAAAGAAAGAGCTTGCCGTAAGAATTAACTCCGACTTGCCTAAGCTAAGCTCGGTCCACCTAAAAGACCCTTCCCCCTTTACATACCAGCTACTATCTCTCCCATTTTATCTGCTAGGACAGCTCCATAGGCTTATGAACCTGTCCAAGTAATAAAGGATGTGGTATGGGTCAGAAATGCTACTTAACATATTATCTTGGATCGCTATTGTCTTATTGTCTGTAAGCTACTGGTTTCAGATTTGGAAGATCCATGTTCATAAAGAAGTGAGGGATATCTCCTTAACCTATAATGTGTTACTTGCAATAGGTTTTGGAACACTTGCATTTACCGCAGCCCAAGAAGGTTCTCTGATTTTCTTTGTCAAACAGGTCATGACAACCATTCCTGTCATTATTATTATCTTTCAAGTTATTTATCATAAAAATGATAGATGGCATGACAGCGCTTTATCTAGATGCTCTAAATGCAAAGAAGAAATTGAAAGGTCATGGGACTATTGCCCCAGTTGCGGCGAAAAAAGCAATGAGTAATGTCTCCCTTATTTAAGAAATTTGAATCGGAATGGGTATAGCAATGCGAATTTTTTTACAGATTTTTTTGTAGACATTTTGAAGAGTCAGATTTTATGTTCTAAAAATATGGATTATCAACGCTCAGATCTCCCAGTTTGGGTGCAAGGGTGGCTAGAAGTTCAAAAGCCCGCACTCGTTTTCATTGCTCAAAAGAGTGAAAAAGGACCTTATCTTGTGGATGGCAATAGCGCTGCAAGAAAAGCCTTTCAGCGGTGGACAGGCTCCCACATCCCTATTCTAGAACAAATTGAAGAGCATAAAAAAGCCGATCTAGAAGCGTGGAAAGCATTAGCCTCAAAAGACCTTAACAAACTCTCTTCCCTTGTTTTTTATCAAGAGGAAATTGAAGGTCAACTCTATGAGACAATTAAAACACCCATTTCTGAGGATTTCATTGTCATCCTAACCCATCCAGTTGATAAAAAATAAGGTACTCTCCGGTTGAGGCGTGGATGCCAGCCTCAAGTGCAGCTTCAAGGCCTTGATGAGGTTGGTAAAGGGAGCGGATGCGTGAGCCAAAGCGCTCAATGATGGCCGCTGTACCATCTGTGGAACCAGCATTAACAACGATGACTTCTTTGTTGGGGTAACCCTGAGCCAACGCATTTTTAATCACTCTTTCAAGATATTTTTCTCCATTCCAAACAGGAATAATAATGCTGATCCTTGTCCATTTCTCTCGAAAAAGGGTATAAATAATGGGGAAAGCGACTTTCCCGACAGCCCCATTAGAGAGATTGTTGTTGTGAATACGATAGGTAAAGAACGCTTCAGAAACATAGGCGACTCCAAAACTGATATACTTTGCCTTAAGGGCCTGTCGGAAAAGCCAACTTTTCTTGAATGATGAGTCCCATGACCAAGATGCTATGGGTGAAGAAGAAAGAACTTCTTGCCTGGGAAAATAGCCGGACGACTTGAGCCACTTGACCCTTAGCCCACATTGAGCAGTTAGGGTGAGGAAAGAAATGCAATTTTTTAATTTTCCACCAGAACTGCCCAATGTGGGCTTTAGAGACTGCCTCCGGAAATCGCTTTCCTCAGGTTTTGTAAGGATGTTCGAGAAAAAATGGGAAACTTGCAAATCGACATATGCCCAAGTAGAGGAGATTTGTAAGTTTCCCATTTTTCTTGGAAAGGGTGAAAAAGATGGGGGAGTGGACTTTTGAGGGCAGCCCCTTAGAAACCTCAAAACAGTTTGAAGCCCTTTGGTGGTAGCTACTCTAGGCTTAGGTCGATATACCCTTACTTTTCGCTTTCTATCCTTTATTTCGAATAGCCCCTCTTCCTTCGGAGTTTTGGGTAGTCCTAAGTAAGCTTTCAGTTGTTCATCTGTTTCGATCACCTCCCCATTTTTTGTGTCAATAATATCGATATGTTTCGTTTCCAAGTAAGAAGCAATCCCTTCCTCAACTCCTTCTTTCAAAATCCGTTCCTTAATTGCGGTTAAACTCAAGTCGGAAGAGACCTCAAGTTCAGAAGTCATTACCATTTTCATTAAGGAATATTGAAATTTAATACTTACCATAAAACAAGAGGTTTTCACCTCTTCCCCATTTTATCAAGACTGTCCATGCAATATATAACCTTGTTTTAGGTTTATACTGTTGACAAACCACTCACCCTCATAGTAAGATTTCAAACTCAAAAGAGGTTTGATATGATGATCAAGGGGCTTTTTGGAAATCGAAATATTGAGAGAATTTTGCTTTTCCTTTTTGTTAATGAGCGGTGTTATGGAACGCAGCTCCAAACCCTTTTAAGAGTTCCTCTCACTCCGATCCAAAGAGGACTTGCTTACTTAGAGAGTGAAGAGGTGCTCACAAGCCACTACGAGGGAAAGGTGCGGATCTATCAGTTCAACCCCGCTTATCCCCTCCGGTGGGAGCTCGAGGCTCTTTTAAAAAAGAGCTACATCCTCCTCCCTGCGCAGGAAAAGAGAGACTACTGTTTTGTCCATAAGGAAAAGCTCCCCGCTAAAAAAGAGTGGAAACGGGAGCGAAGCCGAAAAAAAGAGCTTTCCCTTTTTTGGGAAAGACTTTTAAAAGTTGAGAAACTTTCTTTAGTCACAAAATCTAAAGTGGAAGAAAAAGGGGTGGTAAAAGAAGGGAAAGCAGCGGTAACAATCACTTTAGCCTCTCCTTCTATCTTGACATTCCGAGAAAAGGGACATTGGCTTGCTGGCGGATTTCCTCAAACAGCTTTTAGCAACATCTTTCGGTGGTCACTCGACTTCAGGTCTGGTTTGATTACCTTGGAGCACCTTCGGCACGGAATAGATCGCCCCGTCTTTTTATTTCATCTAACCTCAAATGAACCCCATAGGCTTGAATCGGTCGGGGCGCATCTCTGTGGACAAGACACCTACTTTGCTAATGTAGCTTGGAATGATGAGAAGATTATCTTCCGCTGGAGAGTGATCGGCCTAGATAAGAATGATGAGCTCATTTACCACTACTCTTAGTGGTTTGCTCTATTTTTGTAAAAAGCTTATAGTGTTCTCTAATAACAAGGAGTGTTTTATGGAAAAACGATACAAACTTTTCGGCAAGGGACCTCAGCATGTTATGGTCATGCATGACTGGTTTTCTGACTGCTCATCCTATGATTTCCTCTTCCCTTTTCTCGATCAAGAGGCTTTTACCTATGCGTTTTTCGATCTCCGCGGTTACGGACGCTCGAAAGAGATTAAAGGAGAGTATACTCTAGAAGAGGTCACGACAGATTGCTTAGAACTTGCTGACGCCCTAGGCTGGCAGGAGTTTCATGTCGTGGGTCATTCAATGACAGGGCTCACTATCCAACACCTTAATCTCAAAGCTCCTAAGCGTCTCCAAAGTGTGACGGCTATCACTCCCGTTCCTGCAACAGGCTCTCCCATTCCCCCTGACTTTCTTGACTACATCCGCACAGCTGTCTTAGGTGATGATGACGCTGCAAAGGATATTATCCGAAACACAAGTGGCGAGCGTTATAATGAGCCCTTTGTCTCCTATAAATTTAAGACATTCCGGGAAGTAGCGACTCCCGAGGCACGCCTCGGCTATCTAAAAATGTTTTCTGAAAATAACATTGTCGATGAGGTGAAGGGACTAGAAACCCCCTACCATGTGATCATTGGCGCCTGCGACTCTGAGTGGCACAACCGTGAGGTCATGGAAAAAACCTTTCTTTCCTATTTTTCCAATGCCACCCTATCGGAAATCGCCGATGCTAGCCACTTCCCCATGCAAGAAACCCCCATTCTCCTGGCAAGCCTGATGGAAAAAGTCTTCCATTCCTGCCTGAAGATCGGCGCTTAGGTTCTGCTAAGGGTTAAACATAGGCTTTAATAGCGCTGTGTCGCGACCCTTTTCGATTGCCTTGCATGGTGAGATATTTCTCAGGACTCATACGAGAAGACCCATAATTTTGCGCTCCTCCCTGCTCCTGAAGAAAATCGATGAGTTCTTGGTGTTTTGCGATATGTGCCACTGCTAAAGGGGAGAGGATGGGATAGCGGTAGGCCTCTTTGATCTCCCCATTGGGATCACCCACTTCTGCCCAAGCATCCCAATCTTGAGAAGACCAGTTGTCTGACTCACTGAGATAGTCCGATTTCGTTAAAAGATTCACATCTGCACCTAGAGCCACCATCTTTTTGACAGCCTCAAGATCTCCTTGAAAAGCTGCATAGTGAATCGGCGCAATTCCCAGGTTGTTTCTTTCCTCAAAGCTGACCCCTTCTTGATCAAGAAGAAAAGAAGTAACTCGGCGATTACCTTCTCTTAAAGCTCGACTTAAAGCTGTGTTTCCCCTGCTATCTTTGCTATTTATATCTGCGCCATGTTCTATAAGAATCTCCATAGAAGTGATATCACCCTTATCAGCAGCAATCATCAAATGAGTGCTTCCTTGACGATCATTAGAAAAATAATCGACATCTATCTTTTCTCCAAGCTTTTCACAATATCCAAAAAGCAACCCAAGAGCTTCTGAGTCGCCCGTTTTAATCGCTTTGGCAATCATTTCATGAACAATAAGCTCAAAATCATCGTCAAAGTCATACTCTTCCTGGATAGAAGGGAAAAGATCTCGAGCAATCAGGTTATCTGTTATCCCACTGCTTTCCAGCCCTGTAACCTGATCCTGGTTTAAAGATATTTCTTGAACCTCTGAAATAGACATATAAAAATTCCTCCAAAGCCTTTGATGTTATATAAATAATAACAAAAAACACATTAACAATGTGTTATTAAAATACTATTTAACATTATTTGGATGTAAAAATTCCACAGCACCCGTCTGGAGGTTGTAGTAGGCACTATGGATAGCAAGAGATTTTTCCTCGACTTGCTTGCTGATGGCAGATGATTTCAGCAAAAGAGCCCTCATCTTGAGGGCATTGAGCTTTATAGAGCTCATCAAAAGGTCTTTGGGCTTCAGTCTTTTTGCCTTTTCAACAGAAGGCTTGACTAAAGCGGCAATCGCAGGGATGCCTTCCGTTTGCCCTTCTACGACAGCCTCCACAGCGCCGCAACTCTCATGCCCCATGACGACCGCAATAACAGGGTTCAAATGATTCACAGCATAAAGAACACTTTCAAGCTCAGTGGGACCTACAATATTTCCCGCCACGCGGATGACAAAAAGATCGCCGAGTCCTTCATCAAAAATCACCTCTGGAACAACCCTGGAATCTGAGCAGGTAACGATGACTGCGTAGGGGGATTGCCCCTCCACCAAGGAACTTCTCCTCTCATGGGTGCGGTCAGGATGGAGCAAGGCTTCATCAACAAAACGTTTATTCCCTGCTTGAAGCCTTTTGAGTCCCTCTTCAGGAGTTTGTGCGGCCGCTAGGGAGGCCATGCATAAAAAAACTAAAATCCACTTCATACAGATCTGTATAAAATAGATTGTGAATTTTTTAAAGCCCTACTTACGGAAACCCTTTCTTCTAGGGGCTCGCGCAACGCTTTTAGGCTTGGCTTTGAACCCGCCACTGCCCCGCTTAGGACCACCACTACCACGTTTTTTTGGGCCTCCACCAGCGCGCTTAGGACCACCGCGCCGCTTGGGACCACCCCGATGAGAACGACGGGGCCTTGCCGGCTCTTCCCCTGATGAAGGTTTTTTCACGCGGGGCTCTAACCCCTCAATCTCTTTAATTGCGATCTTTTGCCCGGTAAAGGCTTGGATCTTTTTCACCATAAAAGCATCCCGCCCCGCCGCAAAAGAAAGGGCTGTCCCCTTAGCTCCAGCGCGCCCGGTCCGCCCAATGCGGTGAACGTAATCTTCGGCGTTTTCGGGAAGGTCAAAGTTAATCACATGGGTAATCGACTGGACGTCAATCCCCCGAGAGGCCACATCGGTCGCTACTAATACTCTTACCTTACCATTCCGAAGCTGCGCTATCGTCCGTGTCCGTTGCCTCTGGTTCATATCTCCATGGAGAGCTGCTGCCTGGTGCTCTTTGTCCTTTAAATCTCCAACCAGTTTGTTGGCATGCCTCTTAGTCGCAGTAAAGACAATGGCAAAATCGACATCATCTTGATTTAAAATGTGATCGAGAAGGCGGTTTTTGTGCTGCATATCATCGACGTAATGGAGCCTCTGCTCAATATTATCTTGCTTGGCATGCTCTGCGTGAATGGTAATCTCGACAGGATTTTTTAAAAGAGCCTTCGATAACTTGATGACGCTCCCCTGCATTGTCGCTGAGAAAAAGAGGGTTTGCCTCGACGCGGGCGTTGCTGCCGCAATCTTCTTAACAGGATCGATAAACCCCATATCAAGCATCCGATCCGCTTCATCAAGGACAAGGATCTCTAAACGAGAAAAATCGATCTTACCACGGTCGATAAAGTCAATGAGTCGCCCCGGAGTCGCCACAAGAATATCATAAGGGCGAGAAAGCTTGCGAACCTGCGCCGGGTAGGGAACGCCCCCTACCACACAGACCGTCTTCACTCGCTGCAAATACTTGCTATATTTTTCTGCCTGCGTTGCAACCTGCATCGCAAGTTCCCGCGTCGGCACAAGGATAAGGACCCGCGGCCCCTTTCCCTCTTTTTCTGAAGGGGTAGTTAAAAGATTCAGGGCGGGCAAAAGAAATGCCGCCGTTTTTCCCGTTCCTGTCTGCGCTGAAGCCCGAATATCGGATCCTTTTACAACTTCTGGAATCGCTTTTAATTGTATCTCTGTCGGTTTAGAATATCCCGCCTTATTAAGGGCTTCAAGAATTTTAGGACTTAAGTCCAAATTATCAAAAGTCATTATATAACCAAAGTTTTTGAACCTATCCTAATAAAAGCACCAGAAGAGCTTTTATTAGGATAGGTTCTTGTTTTTAATTTATTGTACTTTACCACACTTGCGCGCTTTAAAGATATCTTATAATGAGATGTGTTGAAAAAATATCCGAAGAGGATTAAAGTTAGGAGCATGAAAGAACTCCAAGAACTTTTTGAAAATAATCGCGCTTGGGCAGAAAATAGCCTGAAAAAAGACCCTGGAGCTTTTCAGAAGCTTTCGGATAAGCAGACCCCCAAGTATTTGTGGATAGGATGCTCTGATAGCCGCATCCCTGCAAATGAAATTTTGGGACTGCCACCCGGAGAGGTCTTTGTTCACCGCAATGTCGCAAACCTCTTTCCCCATACCGATTTTAATTGCCTTTCTGTCCTTGAATATGGCGTTGAATTCCTTAATATTGAGCATGTTATCGTTTGTGGACACTACAAATGCGGAGGGATTGCAGCGGCAATGGAAAGCACGCAGTTTGGCCTTGTCGACAACTGGCTCCGAAATATCCGGGACATCTATTTTCGGGAAAAAGAGCTCCTCGATCCCATTTCTGATCCTGAGCTAAAATCTAACCGCCTAGTGGAATTAAATGTTTTATATCAGGTGATGAACGTCTGCCACACCACCATCGTCCAAAATGCTTGGGCAAACAATAAAAAACTTTCTATACATGGGTGGGTCTACGATGTTGCTACAGGTCTCCTTAAAGATCTCAATTGCTGCATTTCCTCTATCGACCAGGTCGATGCAACCTACCGCACCCTCAAACTCAAATGATCTCTTGACCTTTTTTTAAGGGATCGCCGATAATGCTTCCAATTAAGCTAGGAGTAGAAAAATGTCTGTAAACTTAGATTTTTACGAAGCCGATGTATTTGAGGTCACAAAAGAGGAGACGGAGCAGAGCTATGAAACGTCTCAAGAACTTCAAGAACGTCCTTTACATCAACGGATTACACAATTCACTCATGATTCCTTGACGACCCATGTGATCGATAATGTGCTGCGCGTCAAAACGTTATCCGACTATATTCTCGCGCAAAACGTCATCCACTGGACGAAAGTAAGCTCGGAGCGTAAGTGGTCTGCATTGGGCTACTTCGCTTTATCTGCTTTATCTGCAGGAATAGGTTTTCTCCTCGGCTCGTTTCCTGGGGCTCTCCCTGTTCAGTTCATCGCTATTCCCTTAGCAGTTATAGGGGGTGTCATCACTATTTATCACCTAGTAGGCTTTGCAAAAGCCTGTTCTCAGGCCAAACTTTGGAAACAAAATCACGCGGTCGATGTGGCTCATCAGCGAAGCGACGCCTTCGAAAAAGGATTCGTTCACATCTTAAATTCAGATAGGGCTAATACCTCCACACCTCTTCCCTTCACCACGATTTTGACCAAGACTGAAATCCAAGGACTTTACACCGACTACTTCTATAAAACCGTCCAAGCATTCCAAACAACCCGCGACGAAGCCGAAGAGATTTCTCTTCTCCACTGCGTAGCGCAGCGCGGTCCCCTTTCGGAAAAGGCTTTAACCTACGCCGCCCTTTCTAAAGAAGAGCTTTCGATGCTAACTAGGTTCCGCAGCCGTTACGAAACCTTCGCCAGCAACTACCGTAACGCCAACAAACGGGTAGATGAGGAAAGAAAAGTTGTGCGAGAAGCAGCAAGTAAAGAGATCGCAGAGGCAAAAAAAGAGAAAAAAGAGGCTCTTGGCAGCATTGAGAAAAACTACTTGCAGCTTCGAAAAATGATTCAAGAAACCACCGAGAGTCAGATACGAAATAATGGCCAAATGCCCGATTCTCCTGAACTCGTTATTTCAGATCGAGAAATCGAAAGAAAGAATGAGCAGATCGTCAAAAAGGGGCGCGCGCAACTTAAAAAGGCTGAAGAAAATTACCGCAAAGCTAGAGAGGGCACAGCAAAATCGTTTGACGATCGCATTCAAAAAGCCCAAACAGAAAGAGATGAAAAACTTAAAGCCCTCCTCCAAAATGGAGACTCTCTCATCCTCACCTTCTTCGATGAAGTTGCAGAGCTCCACCAAGAGGCTTATGACGCTCTTACCGCCCCTAAGCCAGAGGAGAAAGTATTTCCCGAGATCCATCCCGACATCAAATGGGCCTAGCCACAAAGGGAATGGCGGTGCAAAGGGTCATGACGACCACAAGGGAGAAGATAAACATCTTCCGCGCCCAACGCTGATCGCTTGAGCACTTAAATCCCTTGAGGGCTAAAAAGAGCCACCCGCCTCCCAAAAGAAGAACCAGACTCAGATAGAGCGCCCCTGTGTAACCACAAAGAGTGAGCATCGAGGACGCTACCACAAATGCGATGGTGTAAAGGGTCATCTGGATTTTGGTAACTCGCATCCCCTTCGTCAAGGGAAGGGTAGGAATTCCCCCTTTTTCATAATCTTTGAGCCGGTAGATCGCAATGGCGAAGAAGTGGGGCATCTGCCAACAAACAATCATCAAAAACCAGATAAGTGCTCCTAGATCGAGCCGCCCCGTCACCGCGCAGTAGCCAATGACAGGGGGAACGGCCCCCGCAATGCTTCCGATGAGGGTGCCATAGTGGGTCCGATACTTTGAAAAGCTATAAAGGGCCACGTAGACAAAAACCCCAAAAAGGGCGATGGCAGTGGTGAGGAGGTTGGTTCCTAAAGCCAAAATAAGGGTTCCCAAAAGACCAATAACTGTTCCAAAAACAAGGGCATTTTGGGTAGAGATAACCCCTTTTGCTAAGGGACGGTTTCTTGTCCGAACCATCTTCTGATCGAGCTCTCGATCGATGTAGTTATTAAACACACACGCCGAGCCAATAACAAGCGCTAAGCCAAGCAGCATTGCAAAAAAAAGGGTGGGGTTGACATGCCCTTTCGATGCGAGGGCAAACCCACCAGCGGCGGTGATGATATTTCCCATGATGATCCCCGGTTTCATGAGCATCACATAGTGCTTAAAACTAAAGTGGCGTGGTAGTGTTGAAGTTCTTTCCATATAAAGTCACATTGTGTAAAATTTTGATTGAACGCAAGAAAAAAAGGATCTTACGATGGCAAAATGTCTACTCCTTCTAGTTGCAATGTTTTTTACCGCCTGCTCCAGCTCTCAAGAGAATGTGGCAAATACCTTTGAGTGTCCCTGCGGCGAGGGAATGGCAAGCTGTGGCGCCGAATGTCAGTGTGGCTGCCAGGGTTAGCTCGGCATTACATTGTAATTTAGATTGTACATAATCCACATCGACCCTCCTACGAGGACAACGATAATCAGCGCCATAAAAAGGAACATCATCAGGTTCCAGCGGGGTTTCGATTCAAGTCCAAGGTGGAGATAAAAGACTATTTGGAGGATCGCTGCAATCGTTGCTAAGCCAATGAGGGTAAAATCTAACATACCGCTTGTGAGATGGTAGTGAACCGCTGTGCGGTAAGCAGCAAAAACCAAGACGGCAGAGAGGATAAACCCTAAAATGACCGGCTTAAAACTCACATTCCATCCATGATGCGCGTCAATCATATTAGCTGACTCCTATGAGGTAAACGATGGTGAAGATAAAGACCCATACGATATTTAAAAATTGCCAAAACATCCGCAGGCACGTAAGACGGCGGATCGAGACCGGCGTCATCCCTTGATAAAAGAGAGGAATAACGAGGAGGATGGTCCAAAGAAGGGCAAAAGCGACGTGGAGCCAAAAAATTCCCACAAGTGAAAAATAGGCCGATAAAAAGGCATTTTTATCCCATCCATTTCCGGAGCTGATCAGACGAGCAAAATCGCCCCACTGCATCGCTAAAAAGGCAAGCCCCAACAAAAAGGTGAGGGTGAAGAAGCTAATCGCTCCCCACTTGTTTCTCCGGTGAGCTAAGGCTCCGCCAAGGCCGACGGTTAAAGTGGCGGTCAGGAGGATAAAGGTTTGGACGAGGGTAAAGTCAAGGCTAAAAAGGTCGCGAGCGGTTGGTCCCCCAAAGGTATTGTCATGAAGAACAGCGTAAGCAGCAAAGAGAGTAGCAAAGAGCATAAAATCGGTGAGGAGATAAAGCCAAAAGCCAAAGGTGGTCTTCGAATAAACGTCATGGTGAGCATCGGGATACTGACTCATGAAACTCCCCCCTCGATCTGTTTGATCTCTTCGACTGTGACGTAGTAGTCGGGATGTTGATCAAAAAGGCGGCGAATCAGACAGCCTAGAATCGCTAGGGCGCTAACTCCTGCTATCAAAAACATGTGCCAGACAAGGGCAAACCCTAAAACGCAGCTAATGGCCCCAATGAGGAAACCAATAGAGGTGTTTTTGGGCATGTGGATCTCTTGATACTCCCCTTGGAAAAGAGGTTTTCCTCCATGTTTTGAGGCCCAGTAGGGATCGCGTTCCTCCACCTCGGGAGTGATTGCATAGTTATAAAAAGGAGGGGGCGAAGCGGTTGACCACTCCAAGTTCCGTCCATTCCAAGGATCTCTTGCTCCCTCTTTATTTTTATGGCGCTGCTTGATGCTAACATAGAGCTGAAGAAATTGGAAAAAGACCCCTAGACCGATGAGAAGGGCGCCAAGCGCTGCCACAATAAAGAGGGGTTGCCAACCCGTTTCTGCCGGGTAGTGGTTCATTCGGCGGGTCGCTCCCATAAATCCGAGAAGATAAAGGGGCATAAAGGCGACTAAAAATCCGATCAGCCAGCACCAAAAAGCGCATTTGCCCAGTTTTTCATTCAGTCTAAACCCGATAAATTTGGGAAACCAGTAGTTATACCCCGCGAAGAAACCAAAGAGGACCCCTCCGATAATCACTGAGTGGAAGTGGGCGATCAAAAAGAGGCTATTATGGGCCTGAAAATCGATCCCAGGGATTGCCAACATCATTCCAGTCATTCCCCCCGTGACAAAGACCACGATAAATCCCATAAACCAGAGCATCGACGAGGTGAACTCCACCTTTCCCCGGTACATCGTAAAGAGCCAATTAAACACTTTGACCCCCGTGGGGATCGCAATCACCATCGTCATAATCCCAAAAAAGGCGTTCACATTGGCCCCCGCTCCCATCGTGAAAAAGTGGTGGAGCCAAACGATAAAAGAGAGGAAGGTAATCGCTACTAAGGCCCACACCATCGACATGTAGCCGAACAGTTTTTTATGGGAAAAAACAGGAACGATCTCAGAAAAAATTCCAAAAGCAGGAAGGACAAGGATATAGACCTCTGGATGCCCCCATGCCCAAATGAGATTGACAAACATCATCGGGTTTCCCCCAAAACCTGCTGTAAAAAGCTTGGTTTCAAGTAAGCGATCGGTCGAGAGCATCCCAATGGTTGCTGTCAAAATGGGAAAAGCAAAGACGACAAGGATCATTGTGACAAACGCGCTCCAAACAAAAATCGGCATCTTCTTAAGGGTCATACCGGGGCAGCGCATCTTTAAAATCGTCACGAGGAAATTGATCCCGGAGAGCATGCTCCCCACTCCCGAAATCTGAATGCTCCAGAGCCAATAGTCGACCCCAACGCCCGGGTTATATTTGAGTCCTGAAAGGGGGGGATAGGCGGTCCATCCTGTCCCAGCAAAAACGCCGATTACCAAAGAGATGAGGATATAGAGTCCTCCCGCGGTAAAGAGCCAAAGGCTGAGCGAATTTAGGAAGGGAAAGGCAACATCGCGGGCCCCGATTTGCATCGGGAGGACCAGGTTAATGATGCCAAATACTACCCCCATCCCCACGAAAAAAATCATTGTTACGCCATGAGCGGTAAAGATCTGCTGAAAGTGTTCTGCTCCCAGGTAGCCCATCGAATCGCCGGCTGCAAAGGCCTGCTGCGCTCGCATCATGAGCCCATCGACTAGTCCCTTAAGAAGCATGATCGCAGAGACCACGATATACATGATCCCAATCTTCTTATGATCGACCGAAGTGAGCCATTCTTTCCAGAGCCAAGTCCATTTTTTGTAATAGGTAATCAGGACCAAGACGACAATCGCCCCCAGGATCATCGAGACTCCTGCGGCATATTCAATCCAATCGTGTTTAAGAGCTAGTTCATTGAGTCTTCCAAACATATTAATGCGCCTGATATTTTTCTAAGATGTAATCAAAAAGGTTTTCCTTGGTCAGCACATAAAAAGCTGCGGGGTCATACTCACTGGGCTTTACCAGCTCTTCATACTGCATAGTGCCGAGCTGTTTGGGCGACTCCTTCACCGATTGAACCCACTGGTAAAACTCTCTCTCGGTGCTTGCTTTGGCCATAAAGACCATCCCCGCAAACCCTTTGCCGCTGATGTTCGAAGAGCGTCCCATAAACTCCCCCGTCTCATCAGCAATGAGGTGAATTTTCGTCCGCATGGCAGGCATGGCATAGATCTGTCCTCCCAGCTGTGGAATCCAAAACGAGTTCATCGGCGCATCGGAAGTAATCTCAAAATCGATCGGGGTTTTTTCAGGAAATTGGACAAAATTGACAGTTGCGATTCCCTCTTCTGGATAGATAAAAAGCCATTTCCAATCGAGCGCCACCGCTTGAATTTTAAGCGATTTTTTTTCTGTATCGATCGGATTAAAAGGGTTGAGTTCGTGGCTTGTTTTCCATGTGATGACCGCCAAGATGATCACGATGACAAGGGGGACTCCCCACCAACAACACTCTGCAATGCTGTTATGCTCCCAGTCAGGGGTGTGTTTTGACTTTCCACCTGCCCGATACTTCCAAGCAAAAATCGCCGTTAAAATAAAGACCGGAATGACCACAATGAGCATTAAAAGAGCTGCCGTAATAATCAGCTCCCGCTCTTTTTTTCCGATCATCCCCTTAGGGCTTAAGACCGCTATATCATGAGTGTTGATATAAAGAGCCAGAAGGGCCCCTACCGCAACGAGAATTAAAACCGAAAAAGTAATTTTGAACGCTTTTTTCATACTATTTTTGGGTTCTACACGAAACAGTATGAATTTGTCTATCACAAAAAATTTTAATCCTAATCCCTCTTTACTTTCACTTAATAAAAGTGGTAAAATCCCTTAAACCTATTCATTTAAAAAGGAAGTAAAGATGTTGATTCGATCAGACGGTTACCACGATCTAGCCACAAGATGTGACTTTACAGATCAACTCTCCCGGCTTGAGGGACGTTTACAGAGTATTGCTAATGTAGATGAAGAGCTTAGCAAAACCATTACTGTTGCTTTAACTAAGGAAGGGTTGCTTCCCTCGTTACTCCTAAAACAAATGAAAGCTTTTCAAACGGTTCCTGAAAAGTTTGGCAGGAAAATTGCTAGATCCTATGAGGTCATCCATTCAGTTTTTTCGAGGATGAAACAAGGGAGCTCGCTCCCAAAACACAGTCCTCCTTCACCTCTAAGCGAAGAAAGGAGTCAGATTTTCAGGAAAGGGTGCGAAAGATGAAGGAATCCCTTTATTTAGAGGGGGATAAATTTAAGGGCAGCTGAGTTGATGCAGTACCGCTTTTCTGTGGGGGGAGGACCATCGCTAAAGAGATGGCCAAGGTGGCCGCCGCATCGGCTACAAGAAACCTCTTTCCCGTAAAAATAAGATTTGAGCTCTCTTTCAAGAGTCACATTAACCTGGCAGATCGGGGCCCAAAAGCTGGGCCACCCCGTTCCCGAATCATACTTTGTCTCGGAGCTGAAGAGAGGGAGACCGCACCCAGCACACTGATAAATGCCAGGCGCTTTATTGTCATTATAAGCATTATCAAAAGGAGGCTCGGTCCCCCCTTTTCTAAGGATGTTGAATTGTTCAGTAGTGAGCCGTTCCTTCCACTGCTCTTCTGTCAGATCCACTTTAATCCCATCGAAGCAGTCTCTTTCCATTGCCATACAGCACCCTCCAACCAACAACAAACAAACTATTTTCACTAAAACCTTCATTACAAATCAAAGTACTCTCGCGGCAATGGCAGCTAACTTAGAGCGCTCGGTCTTCTCAAAGAAGATGTGGCCATAAATGGGTTGCCCCTTAAACTTACTGACAACATAGGTCAGCGCGTTGGAATCTTTATCGAGGTAAGGGTTATCGATCTGGGTGGGGTCCCCTGTGAGGATCACCTTGGTCCCCTTTCCTGCGCGGGAAACGATCGTTTTTACTTCGTGAGGGGTAAGGTTTTGCGCCTCATCAATGATAATATAGGTATTGGCAAGAGAACGTCCCCGGATAAAGGTGACTGCTTCCATCTCGATCTTTTCACTTTCCATGATCCACTGTTTGGTGTCAGACCCATTCCCCGATCCCGAGGTCGTCTCGCAGATATATTCGAGGTTATCATAGATCGGTTGCATCCAGTGATACATCTTTTCCTCTTTAGTCCCAGGGAGGTAGCCGATATCTTTCCCAAGAGGCATGATAGGGCGGGAGATCAGAATTCGGTTATAAACCCCTTCATCAAAAGTCTTTCGAAGGCCGCAAGTAAGAGCCATCAAGGTTTTCCCCGTCCCTGCCTGTCCAATCATCGTGATCAGCTTAATCTCATCGTTCATGAGCATATCCATCGCACACTCTTGCTCATCATTGAGCGGCTTGACCCCCCAAATCTCAGAAGAAGCCCCCTTTACGAGTTCAAAGCGCCCTTTTTCGCTGTTATATTTCCCCATAGCAGTTGACTTTTCAGGACAGTCAAAGCGGCAGTACTCGTTCACATGAAACTCGCCGGTAGGAACGGTGATAAACCCCTTGGTCATAAAGGTGTCAATCTCTTGTTTGGGAACTTCCATTTTCTGAAAGCCTTTGTAGAGGTTGTCGTAGGACTCTTTGAGATTTTCGTAGTCTTGCGCCTCAATCCCAATCGACTCCGCCTTAATCCTTAAGATAAAATCTTTAGAGATCATGATCACCACTTCTCTTCCCATTTGTTGCAGCTGATAGGCAACAAAAAGAATCCGATGTTTGATCCGATCTAGTGGAAGAGGAAATGTCTCTTTTAATTCACGTTTTTCCTTAGTAAAGATAGAAAAGGTTGTCTGATTTTCTAGCTCCACCCCTTTAAAGATATTCCCTTCAAGCTCATCGATAAAGCGGATCACCTGGCGGGCATGCTTTCCCAGCTCATCACTAAAACGTTTCATCTTATCAAGCTCTTCTAATACCACAAGGGGCATCACAATATCGCTTCCCTCAAACTTCTGTATCGCATCTGGATCGTGCAAAAGCACGTTCGTATCTAGGACAAAAGTCTTTCTTTTCATCTAATCGCTCCTGTTGTGGGGAACTTCCCTTCTTCCCCTTTCCTATAAAAGATTCTTGATTCCCGTGAAATAAAAATAAAATACAAAAACCTCAATTATTTGACAACCAGATAGTTATAAAATAAAATCAGCAATCAAAGGCTGTGAGTGCTAAATTACCATTGACTTAGAAAAGTTTTATCGATAGAATAGAGGTAGATACGAACAAATCTTCTTAAAGAGAGGGTGATATGAAAAAAATAAATCACAAATTGCTCAGCATTCCTCCTTACATCTCTACATCATGGAAAAATATTAATACGCTCCATATGAAAGAGATCGAGGGAAAGCCTGTTTTGGTCATTGTTCTCCATAATGGAACCTTGATTGAGATTCCCGGGTTAGAAGAGGTCCTCGTCAGCCAAGTCTTTGAGGCTCACTCGAAATATGTCGAGCAAGAGACCAAAGAGCCCCAGACCGAGTCGCTCAAGACCTTTGAGCCCTCTTCCAATAAAGATGTCTCCTTTTCTTTTGGGGTCCCCTTTCAGATGAGTGGGGGCGATGGAGCAGAAAACTTCGGCTCTTTCATGGAACATAACCCCGAGCAAGCCAACGCTCCCGAGATCCCTTCCGACATCCTTGAAAAGATCACCTCCATTACCAAAGCCCTGGGGATGGACATGGAGCAGATGAATATTCCCAAGCCTGAACCTCACTGCAACTGTCCCTACTGTCAGCTTGCCCGCGCCGTTCAAGGCACCGCACGCGAAGAGCCTGAAGAAGAAGTTTCTGATGACGACCTCCGCTTTCGCGATTGGGACATCAAACAAGAAGGGGACAAACTCTATATTGTTTCGAATCCTCTTGATGTGGATGAGCATTACCAGGTTTATCTTGGCTCGCCTGTTGGCTGTACTTGCGGCAAGAAGAACTGCGAGCATGTTAAGAGCGTTTTAAACAGTTAAAAATTGCAAAGCAACGCTTCACTTAACTTATTCCAACACCTAAAAAGATGCAAGAGATGACAGAGTGGACTTTTGAGAGCAGTCTCCATAATAATATTTGTCACTAAAAATAAAGACTCGACCTGCGAAGGGACACCCCTTCAACCACTAGGCTGAAAAGGGGGTGCCCGGAGCAGTCCATGGCTTCAAGGCGAACCTGTAAAATTGGCGTGAAGGAGGGGTGGAACAGTGCTTCGCACGGCCCCCCGACTGAAGGTCCGATTTGACTGTTCGCTTGAAGCTCAAGGGGCAGCGGGGGCGCAGCCCCGACGGATCATTAAGCGAGTCGCATGAGATTGAACGCTTCTACCCCATTTCATTTTTCAACAGTTCCCTTAGGCTTTTTAGTCGACTGACATTTTTGTTCTAGCCTTTTAAAGGGACATAGTCTATGGTAAGGACAAAGCTATGTCTTATTGAAGGAGTACGAATATGTTAAAAGCTTTCGCGTTGGTCGCACTGCTCATGGTTGGAGCTTTTTCGGCTCGCACTTATGCGGATGCTGCCCCACCACTCGACAAATCAATCACCAAGACTGCCCCAAAAGCAGGCAAAGGGTTTAAATCATTTACTGGAAAAATCATTGGAAATCATGTTCGGATGCGAACAAAGGCAGATCTCGATAGCCACATCATCGATGAGCTTGCAAAAGATGAGTATGTCGTTGTCACAGGAGAAAAAGGAGACTTTTATGCCGTTGCAGCTCCGAGCAACCTGAAAGCCTACATCTTCCGAGGCTTTGTCATCGATAACCTCGTTGAAGGAGACCGTGTCAATGTCCGTCTTGCGCCTGACCGGGAAGCACCGATTGTAGGCCACTACAGCACCGGCCATCAGATTGATGGAAAGATCTGTCCAAACAACAAGAAGTGGCTCGAGATCGATGCCCCTAAAGGGACAGAATTTTTTGTTGCCAAGGAGTATGTCGAGTATGCAGGAAAGTCTGAGCTCAAAGCGGTCCAAGACAAGCGGAAAGCAACCGTCACCCAGCTTTTAGAGTCAACAAACCTTCTTAGCCAAGGAGAAATGCGCAAAGCATTCCACGAAATTGACATCGAGCGGATCACTCATAACTACCAAACGATCATCAACGACTATTCTGACTTCCCAAAGTTCGTCACAAGCGCCACAAAAGAGCTTGCCGCTGTTCAAGAAGATTACTTGCACCGAAAGATCTCCTTCTTAGAAGCAAAAGCAACAAAGATGTCAAAAGGACAACTGTCCAACGACATCTATGCGGCTTCTTACCATACCCAGGATAATGTCTCGGCAACCGACCGGATGAAGGTTTGGGAACCCGTTGAAGAGGCGATTTACTTGAGCTGGGCATCGATGCACCATGCCAAGACAATCAACGACTTCTACGCCGACCAAAAGCTTAAAAGTCAGACGGTTTCAGGAATTTTAGAGCCCTACCGTGATCCTGTAAAAAATAAGCCAGGCGACTTCATCGTGAAAGATCGCGATGTGACCGTGGCTTATGTTTACAGCACACAGGTTAACCTCGACGACTTCGTTGGAAAGCGGGTCAATTTGATCGTCTCACCAAGATCAAACAATAGCTTTGCTTTCCCCGCCTACTACGTCATCGAAGTTGAGTAAGCTTGACTCTGTTGAGATGCGGGAGTGGGCCGTTCGCATCCTGTCGGCCGACACTCTTGAAGAAAAACTCCTTTCTCCCGATTGCCTAACCGATCGGGAGCCTGGTCTCCCCATGATCTGGAACGAGCCGACCCGACCCTCTGGAATGCAATTCCAAAGACGAAAAAGAGAGGGAAAACTCCCTTCCTTCCAGACCCACCACGATCCCAGCAACCGCGCCGCCTGCCTCCACCGTTTTGCAGGACATGAGCTCCTTGCGGTTGAGATCATGGCCTATGCCCTCCTCCGCTTTCCCGAAGCCCCCGCTCATTTTCGCAAAGGACTTGCCCACACCCTCAAAGAAGAGCAAGAACATGTCCGTCTCTACATGAAGGAGCTTGCCCGTTTTGGGGTAAAGTTTGGCGACCTTCCTCTCTTCAAACACTTTTGGTGTCACACTCCCTACCTCACTTCGCCCCTCTCCTACGTCTCGGTGATGAGCCTCACCTTCGAAATGGCCAACCTCGATTTTGCCCCGATGTATGGCGCTTCCTTTGAAAAAAGTGGCGATAAAGAGGCTGCGGCTCTGATGGCCCGCATCCTCAAAGATGAGATCGCCCACGTCTCCTTCGGTTGGAGGTGGCTCCAAAAGTTCAAGAAAAAAGAGCTCTCCGAGTGGGACGCTTGGACCGAGGCCCAAAGTCCCCTTCTAAATCCCAAAAGAGCCCGCGGATTTCTCCTCCATGAGGAGCACCGCCAAAAAGCCGGGATCTCCAAGGAGTGGCTTGAAAACTTGAAGTCTCAGTGATCCTTGCTCTTGTAGGCTTGCTGCGGGTGGACAAGGTTTTCTGGATGGGTGTACTCAAGTTCTTTGCTCTTGACCATTTCAGATAGGTATAGCTCTCTGACATGATCGGGCGTTCGACCTAGGACTTTTGCTAATTCTAAATTAGTTAATGGAGCTAACTTGCAAAGATTTTTAATGATTTTCTTAATATCTCCTTGTTTAGAAACCCGTTTTCCAAGAGATTGGATTTGTTCCTTTAATGGCTTTGGAATCTCTGGGAACTCCTTAGGTAAGGCGCTTAATCCCCTATCTGAGGAGCTTACCTGAGGAGCTCCACTCTTATCCGGGGAGCTTATCCGGGGAGCTCCACCCTTATCTGGGGGGCTTGTCTGGGGGGGTCCACCCTTATCCGGGGAGCTTATCTGGGGGGCTTCTTCTTCTAAATTAGGTGCTAGTATGTAATAGGTCTTGTTTCCTTTTCCTTTTTGGATCAGCAAGCCTTGATCTCGCAAATCCCTTAGCGATGCACTGGCATGCAAGGTATCAATCCCATTGAGTTGTCGGTAGTCTTGATTTGTAATGGCCCCTACCTCTTGGGTAAAAACAAGGGAGCGCCTTTGGGCATCTGATAGATTAAAATCTCGGAAATGGGCAAGCCACTCTAAGGCTTTTCGATCGAGCAAATGATGAGAGAGAAGCACGAGGTCAAACTCATTGCTTTCCCTATCTGTTTCAATAATCGGCGGCGTTGTTAAGCCCGCTTCTCTCATCCATTCCTGCATAGAGCCAATTCCAGTCCCTTTTGTCTCTGCATATTTTAGCTCGTGAAAGACAGCTGAGATGATAAGGTTTCTCTGCTTTGATCCTGCCTCTCCAAGTTCTTCAAACGGCTTTAGAGAGTATCCCCCGTTTTTAAATTCGAGCCGATTTGCGTAACGAATAATTTGTGTGGGTTGCCCTGCTCGGTAGTCGCGATGCATCAGTGCATTAGATAAGGCCTCCCTAACAACATCTTTTGGAATGCATGGAATATCTGTTCTTTGAAGATCCCCTGTTTTCAAGGAAAAGCGACTTGGTAAATCTCCCATAATCTGCGCATGAAGACGGGGCATAAGGAGAACCAAAGCCTCCCGATAATCGATCGAGTAGTAACGAGAAGAAGGATTTTCCACCCAAGTAGACCCATCAGCAACAATATAATCGACCCGAGCATCTGTAGGCATCAATCTTCGAAGAGCCGCTTTAGTTCCAAAAAGGACAATCCCCGCAACAGTAGGTAGAACTTCACCATTTTTGCGCATCCCGCATCCCAAAGCAATCAGTAAATCTTCATCGCTCAACCGGAGTTCCTGCGCGTTTGCGTCAAGCTCTTTCCGCCTGAAACGGTACTCAGCAATCGCTTCAAGATCGATATCTTCCATGCTCGAATAAGGGGGAACTTCGCTCTCATAAGGAAGTCCACTCCTAAGTTGAAAAAGCAAATCTAAATCTCGCTCAGTACAACGATAGTCTGCTGAACCAATCCGACGGTAACTCCCCTTGTCTACCCCAAGCTTTTTAATGAAGACCGGTTTGTCTCTTGGCAAAACTTCTGGAATATAAGCGATGACAAGGGTCTTTCCTTCAACAACCTCAACGGTAATCTCTGGACAAACCTGTACATTGAACGTGTTGCGACACACTCCCGCCAACTGTTGTTGCACCTCGTCTGGATTCTCCACTCCTTGAAGCAGATACCGGTCATCTTCATCAAGGGGATCCTCTGGGCAGTGAAGCCCAAGGACTAAATACCCTCCACCCAATCCGGGTTCATTGGAAAAGGCCGCAATCGTCTCCTGAACGCTATTGCCCAAACGACGCTTCGATGCCTTCGCTTCTATCCTCTGGTTCTCACCTTGGATTTGCAAAAGTTCTAATAGTTCTGCTGCTGTATGTTCCATAGTTCTAAAAAATTTTACCAAGTTTTTTAAAACCTTACAACCTAAACTTGAAATCTCAGTAACTTTTTAGTATTCTCTTTTTATGATGATCCAACTTTCAGCGATTCTTCTCTACTTTTGTTTGGCTTTTGCGGTAGGATTTACTTCCTACCGGAAGCAAACAAGCTCTGCCGATTTTCTCATTGGTAATCGCTCCCTTAACTCCTGGTTGACCGCCTTAGCGGCTCACGCCAGCGACATGGGCAACTGGCTTTTTATGGCCTACCCCGCCCTTATCTTTACAGGGGGACTCTCCAACAGCTGGATCGCTATTGGTCTCCTCTTTTGCATGCTCCTCAATTGGCAGTGGGTCGCTCCAAAAATCCGTACCCTTACCGAAAAAACAGGGAGTTTGACCCTTTCTAGCTTTTTCGAAACGAGGCTCAAGGACGAGTCAGGGCTCCTCCGCCTCTTTTCAGCTGCGATCTGCTTTCTCTTTTATACCGTCTACGTTGCCGCAGGACTCATCGGCCTTGGCTACCTCGCAGAAAGTCTCTTCGGCATCAGCTACACCATTGGGATCAGTATCGGCATTGGGATTGTGATTACCTATGTCCTCATCGGTGGGTTCGTTACTTTAGCGTGGCTCGACCTTTTCCAGGGACTCTTTCTTCTAGGAGTCATTTTGCTGGTTCCCCTCCTTATCCTTCCCCAAGTAGGAGGTTGGGGAAATGTCTCCACCATGATTGCTCAAAGGCCCCCCTTTGCCTTTTCACTAAAGGGGCTCTTCCTCTGTTTTGGGTGGGGGCTCGGCTACTTTGGGCAACCCCACATCATTACCAAGTTTATGGGGATCCGTGACGTCTCTAAAATCAAGCACTCCAAACGGGTGGGAATGTCGTGGATGGCCCTTTCCCTAAGTGCTGCTACCTTTATGGGGGTGATCGCTATTCCCTTTTTCTCATCGGGCATTGCCGATCCAGAAATGGTCTTTGTCGAAATCGTCAAACAACACTTCTCCCCTTTTGCCATCGGCTTTATCCTCTGCGCCATTGTTGCTGCTATCATCAACGTGATGAGCTCCCAACTCCTTGTGATTTCCTCGATCCTCTCCGAAGATTTTTATAAAAAACTTTTCCCCAAAACAGCTACCGAAAAAAAACTTCTTTTTGTCTCACGTATGGGGATCTTCGTAGTTGCCCTCCTTGCCCTTTTCATCGCCTTTATCCGCCCCGCCTCGATCTATCAACTTGTCCTCTACGCCTGGTCAGGCCTCGGCGCCACTTTTGGCCCCCTCCTCCTCTACCTTCTCTATGGCAAACGGATCACCCGCGGCGGCGCTTGGGCAAGCATCCTCTCCGGAGCCATCACCACCGCCGTGTGGCCTTACATGAATGGCTTTTTGCCGATTGCTGTCGAACCACTTCTGCCCGCATTTCTTCTTAGCTTAGGGCTTAATTGGGGAGTGTCTAGGTGGATCTATTCCAAGGAATCGGTGCAAGAGTGGGCCTGAGGGCCATCCCACATCCAGACGCCACACGTCTGACAGGCGATGGGCTTATCGTAGACAAAGGCTTGCTCAGGTGAAGAGCCGAGCTTTGGGTAGATATAAAATAGCCCGCCAATCAAAACAAAGAAGATAAATAATGGATAAATGGCTCTTTTCATATTAAAAAGAGCTATATTTTAATCTGAAGTCATATGTCAAGCAACTTTTTTGAAAAGCCTTGTTTTATTTCTTGCATTTTTTTGGGTATTAAGGCGAAACTGGTCTAAAAATTGGTGAGATCATGATTGTTTTAGGTTCTGTCTCCTCCGCCATCGCTCCCCTGCTCCTTGTTGCAAAAAGGAGCCGCACCATGGTCATTTATACCCTTGCAGGAGCATTTTTTAATGCTTTGGCTTGTTTTATGGTTTCAAATACAAAAAGTTATGAGGACTCTCTTACCAATAAAGCGCTTTTCATTCTGCTATTAAACCTCACCCTTGCCGGCGGTGCTACAAAACTACCCAAAAATGCTTTACCTACAAGAACTATCTTTAAGATCTGGGTCATACAAAATATTTTTAGCCTTATTTCTTTAGGCGTTCTCCATTACCAACGGCTCCAAAGACTCGCCAAGGAAAAGGAAGAGCTCGAAGCTTGGGTTAACGCCAAGCCGGAAGAAAAGGTGACCCGAGAATTAGTCAAGGAGGCCATTCTCCTTGCAGTAAACACTAAGGGATTCCCTGTTTTATCATATAGCTCCCTACCAAAATGCGCAGATAAAAAGTTTCCACGGATCACTGATTTACCCCCAGAAATTGGCCGTTTATCTCACTGCATAAATTTAGTCCTTCTCGGTCACCAACTGACCACGATTCCAGAAGAAATCGCTAATCTCACTCTAAAAAACCTCGATATTAGTGGCAATGCCTTCGAGTCACTTCCACCCATCCTTTGTAAGCTTCAGTCTCTTGAGGAACTCGTCGCCAATTCAAACAAAATTGACATTCTACCAGAGCCGATTGGTGACCTTAAAAAACTTAGAGTCCTTTTCCTTGGTAACAATCAACTCGAAAAACTTCCTGAAGCTATTGGCGATTGCCACTCACTGACCCACCTTTATTTTTGGATGAACAATCTGAAAACGGTTCCTAAAAACATCGGCAACCTCCAACATCTTAAGTTTCTTAATCTCGATGACAATCCAATCGAAAGCCTTCCAGAAGAAATCCGTAATCTTCCCAAAACCTGCGAGATAAAGGTTTTTGGACGTACCTACACTCCAAATACAGTTTCCCTCACTCCTCCAGACACTCACTGATCAGCCATTTCGGGAGCTTGAAAACCTAAGCACAAGCCCTTTGTTTCCCTTTTGATGGACGAACACAAAGCTCCAAGTCTAGCGAATCAAGAATCATAAGAATACTTATGAGTTTTGGATTTCCACTTCCTGAAAGTGCCCTATAAAGACTTTGTCTATTAAGGGAAGAAGTTTGAGCAAGTTTACCCATACCACCATAAGCATCAGCGACATCTTTAAGGGCTAAAAGAAAGACACTAGGATCTTCATCTTCAAGCGCTGCGCTGAGATATCCAGCAGCTTCTCTAGGTTTTCTAAGTCTTTTGCTTAGATGCTCTTTATAACTTCTTGTTTTGCCCATATTTACTCAACTCCCCTTTGTTTTCGACATGCAATCTAGCCAATATTTTTTTGCCCTTACAATATTCTGAGTTAACTTATCTTCCCAATTAATGGGGCTGTTGAGAAAGTCGCTTTCCCCAGATTTTGCGATGATTTTCGAGAAAAAATCGAAAGTTTGCAAATCGACATATGCCTAAGTATAGGAGATTTGCAAACTTTCGATTTTTTCCGAAAAGCGCGCGAAAGATGGGGGAATGGACTTTTTCAACAGCCCCTTAATGTAAGGACTTCTTCCATCACTCGTTTCATAAACTTCGATCGAAATCTCTTCTTTCATAATTAAATTGTAACACTTAGGCGACAATTTTGGCAAGAAAAAGACCAGCGAAACCCTGTAAACAACTTAAAATAAATTATTTATCGACCATCTCGGGAGCTTGCAGCTCCCGAGGAATCCGATCGATTCCCTCAAGGGTATCAAGCTCAAGCGAGCGGGCAGCGGCCCCCATCTCCTTAAACTTCCGAGCAGATACGAGAACGCGAGACTCAAGTGACCCTACCGCTTTATTATAGGCGTCGACAGAGCTGGCGAGAGTCCTCCCCACCTTACTCCAATGCTCTCCCATATCGGTGATCCGTTTATACAACTCATGGCCCAGCTTACTCACCTCTTCGGCATGGAGGGAGAGCTTTTCTTGCTTCCAACCATAGGCAATGGCCCGAAGAAGGCCAATAAGTGTGGTAGGCGTCGCGATAATCACCCCTTGCTCTACCCCTACTTCGATAAGAGAAGGATCAAACTCAAGGGCTGAGCTAAAAAAATTGTCAGAAGGGATAAAGAGAACTACAAACTCAGGTGTGGGCTGGAAACTTTGCCAGTAGGCTTTTTTTCCCAAAGCCATCACATGTTGCCGCACCTGACGGGCATGGTGTTTGAATTTTTCGTCTTTGAGATCTTGGTCGTCGGCCTGGATCGCTTCTAGGTAAGCCTCACAAGGGGTTTTGGCATCGACAATCACCTGCTTATCACCGGGAAGGCGGACAATCACATCGGGACGCATCTGCCCCGCCTCGGCTGTCGCCTGCTCATAAAAATCGCAATGATTGACCATGCCGGCAAGCTCGACAACGCGGCGGAGCTGCATCTCTCCCCACCGCCCCCGCACAATGGGCTGTCTCAAAGCTTTGACAAGGGTCGCCGTCTCCCCCCGAAGCTCTTTTTCAGCATCGACCATCAACTTGAGTTGGGTCCTCAGCGACTCCTGCTCCCCTTTACGCTCCTTTTCAATTGCCTGCATCCCCTTATCGAGCTTGCTTAGCGACTCTTGCACCGGCTTGAGAACATGCTCGATCGACTCTTGCCGCTTTTCCAAATCTCCTTTGGCCTTTTCCTGAAACTTGCCGAGGGTTTCTTTTGCTAGCTGCAAAAAAGAAGTATTACTCTTTTCTAAAGCTTCACTTGAAAGGGCTTTAAATGCCTGCGAGAGTTTTTCCTGCGTGGCTCCAAGAAGGGCAATTTTTTCTTCCGTGGCTTTTCCTTGCGCCTCTTCCCGCGCTTTTAGATGGATATTCTCCTCACGAACCCGCTGCCACTTGAGATAAAAAAAGATCGCTAGCGCCGTCGGCACCACTGCAATAAGATAGTTCATGCACCTTATTAAACCCTAGGGGCGGCTTATAACTCAAGAAACCTCTTGATTTTAAAAAAATTAACGTTATACTGTGGGCTGCAGAAAACAGTCGAGGCCTTATCTTATGGAACCTTCTTTCAAATCAACCTCATTTAACCTTCTTTCTATTGGTATTTACTACTATATGACTAAAAGTTTTAGCCCTAAGCTATCACTTCTTAAACGAACGGCAGGTATTGCCGCATCATGCATTATTCAAGGAACTCGCGCATATACGAAAGAAACCTTGGAGGGAGTCGTTGGAAAAAACCGGATAGAGCTGGTTTACATAATCCTTTCTGGAGCTTGTATCTATGCTTCTGGAGCTTACTCTAAGTTGCCTCTAATGGCCAATGCCCTTGCTGTCTTCTTCTTCACAGGAACTCATTTTGCAGCCTCTAAATTCTTTTTAGGGCAAGTAGAATCCCCTAAAGGTAGTCCTTTTGAGTTTAAATACGATGGTGTAAGGTATTTCAGAGGCCCTCTAACCGTGGGAGATGGTGCGTGCGCTCTCCACGCTTTATTGGGGAAAGTGAGTACTGAAAAAAATGGACAATGGTTTTACGCTCCTTCAAATGGTGCAAGCGCTAAAACCGAATTTATGGACAAACTGCAAGATGCACTGGAGCATTTGGGAGAATGGGAAAATGAATGGAATCCAAGTCAAGTGAAGCTCCGTAGGTACTATGCGCGTAGCATCTGGAGATTTTTAGATTCAGAATATCAAATAGACAAGGCGCAAAGTGAAAAAATTTTAAAAGCCTATCACGAATTCTTCCAAACTTTTGAGGAAAGATTCGAGCAAGCAAAAAAGATCCGTGATGACATTTATCTAAACGTCATTAATGATCCCAATTTATATGACAAGTTATACTCCGACTTCCAAGCCCAAGCCAAAAAATCTCACTCACTTAAGGAAAAATCCAAAGAAAACTTGCTTCAAGATCTTCGTGAAAATCGCACAACCCGTGACAATTTTTTCGGGGAAATTTCGAATTCTATTTGTAAGCTCCTTGAAGGATCTGAAGCTTTCAAGACAATCACAGAAAAGCTTAAAGGAACCCTCGAACTGCTCGATGAAAAGCCCTCTGATTTTTGGAAAAATGAAAGCGTCTTCGAGTTTTACAGAAAAGCTGTCTGTGCGGGCGAGGAAGAAGACACAGATGAGTTTAAGGATAAAAAATCTAAGTATCAGTTGAGTGCTGAGGAACTAGAGCTTGCAGCTTACCTATATGAGAAGAGGGTGATCCTTTTTTCAGACAGCGCACCAAAAGGACACCTACTCAACCCTGGAGCCCCTGGCCCCTCCGTTGCAATTTGGCATGAAGGAACAGCCGATGGGGGCCATTACAGCCGTCTTCAGCCCGTTCAATGAAGTTCCATGGAAAGCGATAGAGCTGAAAGCCAAAAGCGATTTTGCAGTTTGTGGTGGTTAAAAAAAATCGAAAACTTCGAGCCTTTACCTCGCGTTAATTCACGCAGCGAAATAAGCAACACTCCATGGTACTAAACCTACCCCGAACTGTCAATGTGGGCTAAGGAGCGTCATCGTCGATTTCAAAATCGACGAGGGTCTTCGATTTCTTGCCGGCGATGAGGCGGATGAGGGTGAGGATACATCCGGTTAGGATGTAGCCGAAAGAACAGACGAGGAGGACGAGGGGAAGGTAGTAAAAAATGCCATAGAGGATGAAAATGGCGAGCAGAACGGTGAAGAGAACGAGATGGAAGGAAGGGACCCGGAGGTGGAGGGTCTTGAGACTCGGAAACTTCCACTTGCTTACCATAAGATAGCCAAGAACAATCATCGAGCAGGTGAGGGCAATCGCACGAGCATTGTAGGAAAAAGAGAGCCAATCTTTGGCAAAGCCCGAGTGGAGAAAAAGATTGATCGAAATGGCTCCGGCAGCAGCGGCAGGAATGGGAAGACCGGTAAAATTTTTCTTGTAAGCAGTCAGGGCATCTTTGTCTGTTTTGATCTCATGCACCCTCACATTGAAACGGACGAGACGAAGAACGCCGCAGATCGTATAGAGCATCGCCCCCAAAACGGCAAAAAAGGAAAGACCGGTCGCCGGCTCAAGGGAAAGACTTTTTAAAAAGAGAACGGAAGGGGCCACTCCAAAAGAAATCGCATCGGCGAGTGAATCAAACATCGAACCAAACTCACTCTCCGCATGGATAATCCGAGCAACAGCTCCGTCAAGAAGATCTGCAAAAGCGGCCAAAAGAAGGAGCAATGCCGACGAGTATAAAAGTTCGTAGGTCCCCACCCCTGGCTCTGTCATGTTCGCTTTAAAAACAACAAAAAGTCCACACGAAAGACCAAAGGCTGTGATAATATTTGGCAATAAATAAAACTGTCTCATGGCCCGATTGTATCACAGAAAAAATTTTTCGGAAACGCTAATCGTCTTGTTTTCTATATGTTGAAAAATTTCTGAAATTTTTTTTGCCTTTTGTCTCATTTTTTTGTAGACTTAAGAACCGCAACTACAATATATAGTGGGTAAGAGGGAATAAAGAGCACAAGATGTTGTAGAAGGGGTTAATTTACTGAAAATCTAAACTATTAGGAATTTAGTTCCAAAATCGAGGTATTTAATATGGTAAAATCAGATTCTAAAGCGCCCAATAATTCTAAAGAACTGCTCACTTCGGTCAAAGAAGCAAACATCGCAGCGGGAGAAAAAGCGTTCGCCGTTGTTAAGCGGAACGGAACGATTGTCCCTTTCCGAAAAGAGCGGATCTTTAAGGCGATTGAGGCGGCATTTCGTGACACCAAAAAGTTGGATAAGGAGACTCCCCTCCCCAAAGAGCTCACTCAAATTGCCAGCACCATTACCCATCAGGTAGTGGAAAAACTTTTTGAACTCGCGTCGAAAAATGTCACCTTGACAGTCGAGGGTATTCAGGATCTGGTCGAAGTCACTCTGATGAAAAATAGCCACCACGATGTAGCGCGCGACTACATTATTTACCGTGATCACCACAAAGAGATGCGGGGAGATGACCCAAGAAATCTTAAGATTATCCGCAAAGATAGCGAAAACCCTGTCCGCTTCAACCCGATTAAGATCGCTTCTTCAATCGAAAAGATTTTCCGCCGCCTCCATGAAATTGAAGGGACAACCCCCGATGAAATTGTTTCGATCGTCAATACCCTCTCTCAGCAGGTCGTGGGTGAAGCGGTCAATCTCGCTAAAACCGAAGAGCTTCACGTCCACCACATCCAAAATTTGGTCGAAGAAGCCTTGATGGGAGCTGGCTACTTCCAAGCGGCAAAAAGCTACATCCTCTACCGCGCAGAAAAGGGGCAGCAAACAGCAGCAACAGTCGCTCCCCCTAAGAAGAAGCGGCGCAAAGCTAAAGATGGGGAGAGAAAATTTGAGATGGAAGGGGGCAAAGTAGTCTCCGAATCAGAACTTCTCGACCGTCTCGACCATGCCTGCCGCGGCTTTGAAAAGCTTGTGAAGCCCGAAGACCTTTTAGAGGGGGCGATCCTCAACTTCTACGAAGGGATTAAAGAAAAAGAGGTTGATCAGGCCTTGATTATGACAGCCAAGGCGGGCATTGAAAAGGATCCGATCTACTCGAAAATTGCCGCCCGTCTCCTTTTAGATGTCCTTTATCGAGAAACGATCGGGTGTGACACTCTCGATAACGATGTGGAGAAAAAACACCGCGCCTACTTTAAGGAGTATATCGCCCATGGGATTAAAATTGAGCGGGTAGGCCCTAAGCTTGCCGAGTTCGACCTCGATACCCTCGGCAAAGCGATGAAGCTTGAGCGGGATGACAAGTTCCAATATTTGGGACTCCAAACCCTATATGACCGTTATTTTATTCATGATATGGGAAGACGCCTCGAGACCCCGCAGATTTTCTGGATGCGGGTCGCGATGGGGCTGGCCATAAATGAAGAGGATAAAACCAAGTATACCCTCGAGTTTTATGAGATCCTCTCAAAGCATGATTACCTATCGGCGACTCCGACCCTTTTTAACTCGGGAACGACCCATTCGCAGCTCAGCTCTTGCTATCTCTCGACGGTGATGGATGATCTCGAGCATATCTTTAAGACTGTTTCTGACGATGCCCAACTTTCTAAGTGGGCAGGAGGGCTTGGCAATGACTGGACAAACGTCCGAGGGACAGGGGCCCGCATCAAAGGAACCAACGGGCAAAGCCAAGGGATCATCCCCTTCCTTAAAGTGGCCAACGACACCGCTGTTGCCGTTAACCAAGGAGGCAAACGGAAAGGGGCGATGTGCGCTTATTTAGAAACGTGGCATATCGATATTGAAGACTTTATCGAGCTCCGTAAAAACACCGGAGATGAAAGGCGACGGACCCACGACATGAACACTGCCAACTGGATCCCCGATCTTTTTATGAAACGGGTGAAAGAAAATGGGACGTGGACCCTCTTTAGCCCCAACGAAACCCCCGATCTTCACGACCTTTATGGAAAAGCCTTTGAAAAGCGCTATATCGAGTATGAAAAGATGGCCGACGAGGGGAAGATTGCCCTTTGGAAGCGGGTCGAAGCGGTGCAGCTGTGGCGAAAAATGCTCAGCATGCTCTTTGAAACGGGACACCCTTGGATCACCTTTAAAGATCCCGCCAACATCCGCTCCCCTCAAGATCATGTAGGGGTTGTCCATAGCTCCAACCTCTGCACCGAGATCCTCCTCAACACCTCAAAAGAGGAGACGGCGGTCTGTAACCTCGGTTCGGTCAACTTAGCCGAACATGTGACCGAGAAGGGGCTCAACGAAAAGAAACTGGCCGAAACGATCCACACCGCCATTCGGATGCTCGACAATGTGATCGACGTCAATTTCTACCCGATTCCTGAGACCAAAACTGCCAATATGGCCCACCGAGCCATTGGCCTTGGGCTCATGGGGTTCCAAGATGCCCTCAATATTTTAGGGGTCAGCTACGCCAGCCATGAAGCGGTCGAGTTTGCCGACAAGAGTATGGAGATGATCTCTTACTATGCGATCCTCTACTCGAGTGAGCTTGCCAAAGAGCGGAATCCCTACCCCAGCTACAAGGGATCGAAGTGGGAGCGCGGGCTTCTTCCGATCGACACGGTCGATCTTCTTGAAAAGGAGCGAGGAGAAACGGTTGAAATGAACCGTTCCATCTCGATGGATTGGGATAAAGTGCGGGAATCGATCCGCAAACATGGAATGCGTCATAGCAACGTGATGGCGATTGCCCCCACGGCAACGATCGCCAATATTGCGGGGGTCACTGCCTCGATCGAGCCCAACTACAAAAACCTCTATGCCAAGTCGAATCTCTCCGGAGAGTTCACCTTCTGTAACCCCCACCTTGTTTCCGAGCTTAAAAAGCTTAAGCTTTGGGATGAGCAGATGATCGATGACCTCAAATACTTCGATGGATCGGTCCTAGAGATCGATCGGATTCCTGAAGACCTTAAGAAGCAATACCTCACTTGCTTTGAGATCGATTCCGAGTGGATCATCGAGTGTGGCTCTAGACGGCAAAAGTGGATCGACCAAGCGCAATCGCTTAACCTCTACCTCGCCGAGCCTAGCGGAAAAAAACTCCACAACATGTACCTTTTTGCATGGAGTAAAGGGTTAAAAACCAGCTACTACTGCCGGACACTTGGGGCGACCCAGATCGAAAAATCGACCCTTGATATTAACAAACGCTCTCTCCAGCCCCGCTGGATGAAAAATGAGTCCCCCTCCGCGAGGGTAAAAATCGACCGAGAAGAGAAACCCTCCGTACCGGTTTGCAATCTCGAAGAAGGATGTGAAAGTTGCCAATAGGAGATAATATGCATCAAGAAAAAAGGGCCAAAGCCACCGAAAAACGGCTCATTAATTGTACCACCGTTGATGTCAACCAACTCATGCCCTTAAAGTATAACTGGGCATGGGAGCACTACCTCAATGGGTGTGCCAACCACTGGATGCCCACCGAGGTCCCGATGGCAAAAGATATCGAGATTTGGAAGTCGAACCAGCTTTCAGAAGCAGAGCGTCTTCTCATCATGAGAAATCTCGGATTTTTTAGCACCGCCGAGAGCTTAGTGGCCAACAACATCACCCTCGCGATCTACAAATATGTGACCAATCCCGAGTGTCGCCAATATCTTCTTAGACAAGCCTTTGAAGAAGCAATCCACACCCACACTTTCCACTATATTGTTGAGTCGCTTGCCCTTGATGAAGGGGAGATCTTTAACATGTATAATGAGATCCCCGCCATCCATGAAAAGGACGCCTTTGAAATGAAGCTGACAGAAGCTGTCTTAGCAGAAGATTTCACCACCAAAACCCAAGAAGGAGCCCAAAAATTCCTTGAAAACATGATCGGTTTCTACATCATTATGGAAGGGATTTTCTTCTATAGCGGCTTTGCGATGATCCTCTCTTTACACCGGCAAAACAAGATGACCGGAATCGGCGAGCAATTCCAGTACATCCTCCGTGATGAGACGATTCATCTCAACTTTGGAATCGATCTGATCAACGGGATTAAAGAGGAGAACCCCGATCTTTGGTCTCCCACCTTCCAGACCTATATCGTCGATAAAGTTCGAGAAGCGGTTGAGCTAGAGATCCGTTACGCAGAAAACTGCCTTCCCAAAGGGATCCTAGGTCTTACAGCGCCCATGTTCCGCGAATATACGCAGTACATCGCCGACCGCCGCCTAGAACGGATTGGTCTCAAAACCCAATATGGCTCGAAGAACCCCTTTCCCTGGATGAGCGAGACGATCGATCTCGGCAAGGAGAAGAATTTTTTCGAAACGCGGGTGACCGAATATCAGTCGTCTGCCAGCCTGACCTGGTAAGGCCTACGATCACAGACAAGGGCCTACGATCGGGCCCTTTTTGCTTGTTTGGAAAATCTCCTTTGAGTTAGAATGCCCTGTCTAACGTAGGAGATCTCGAAATGGACATAGGACTGTCAAAGCAAGCCGCACAAAAATTCGTCACCACCCAATACCAAGAATTTAGAAAAGCTCCCAAAGAGCCATTGACTGGGGCAGGAGTCTTTACCGCAGGGCTGATATTTTCCCACACCTTTAAAGACGATCTAGAGCCTTGGCAGCCTACAATCTCTAAACTTTTTGCTTTATTTACAGCAACCTATGTGGGTATAAGGGTCTTCCGCTGGAAAACAGGCTCTCTTAAGTTTGCCGCTGTAGAGAAGCCCCTCCGGTTAGCTAGCTTATTCTTTAGCGGAATCGTTTCCGATCGGGCGATCTCTAAATCCTC
Source organism: Chlamydiota bacterium (assembly GCA_021772275.1). Classification (GTDB taxonomy): domain Bacteria; phylum Chlamydiota; class Chlamydiia; order Chlamydiales; family Simkaniaceae; genus Neptunichlamydia. The sequence goes on from JAJFMJ010000002.1 coordinate 51,344, forward strand.
AAACCCGCCAGAAAAAAAGATTAATACCCATGAGCTACTTAGGTGCCTCTCGAGCCGCCTTCCTTGGCTAAGAGGCCACCTTAGACAGGTGACCCACCTTGACCTTTCTGACTATCACATTGCTTCCGATGTCTACCCCACCAACATGACTTTAGAGCAGTTCCTGAAGAAGATCGTTTCCGAACTCCCCGCTAGAGTGAGCACATTGACCCTCCGCCTGCAAGATCAAGATGCTTTTTCTCTGGACCTCTTAAAAGGATCGCCCATCACCCACCTGATTCTAAAAGATGGGAAAATGCCTACAGATATCGAAGTATTGACACAGCTTAAGTCTCTTCAAATCGAAGTCTCTTCCTTTGATGCTACCAACCATCTCCAACCCCTAAAAGAGCTTGAACATCTCTCGCTCAAAAAAACAGCAATCAAAAATCTCAATTTCATCCACAACCTCCCCAAATTGACCTCTTTAGATCTCTCCGAAACAACCCTTCCCTCCCTAGAAAACCTCAAAGGAAATCAAACGATCAAGAAATTAATCCTGCGCGACCTTGGAGGGGTCAATAAGGATTGGGTCGAAGAAGCGTTTGATGTGATAAAAACCCTCCCCCAACTCGAAGAACTTGATGTAACAGGATGGCCCCTTGAAGATCTCAAGTGGCTCACAAGCTTGCCCGAACTCAAAAAACTAGCAATCACCACCGATGCAGACAAAGATCTGCTCGAAGGGTTTGACGGAGACCTCCCCGAACACTTAGAAGTGACCTTTATGCAAAGATCCAACGAGATCAAATGCAAACCTCTTCTTACACATGCAAACCTGAAAAAAGCTTTCTTCGATACCCCCGATGAAGGAGCTCCACTGGAGGGTTGGATTAAAGACGTTTCTCCTTCTGTTGAAAGTCTTACCTTTGCTCGGGAACGACTCGATTTATCTATACTTCCTCCTTTGCCCAGACTCCAAGAGCTTATCTTGGGTCTTAAGGGAAATGGTGGTCACGCCAATGTTGTTTGTCACCAGTTCTGTAACACAATTGAGAAACTCTCATTTCCTAATATCAAATCTTTTGGGGCATTTATTTGCAATCAACATCTCCCTTCCTGGAACGCTTTGAAGGAGATTTCGATTTCTTTTGATGAGAAGATGGATGACAAAGATGTTAAGGGCTCCCTTACAGTGAGCTTAGCCCGACTACTAACCACTCCGCACCTCAAGCGGATCAACTTGCATTTAGAAGATGAAATAGAGCTTCCCACAGACATCTTGGAACTTCTTGAGCTCCGCCCCGACATCAAACTCCATATTCATGGACTGCATGTCACCTCAACTTTTGTTGCTGAGCATCCCCAAGTCACCACCTATGTGGGAAATACCCCTTTAGTCACCGAACAAGAGAGCCAAACTTCCTCTTTGTTTTCAGAAGAAGCGCCAATCGAAGAGATCATCCATACAAACGAGACCCTAGACACATTGGAAAAAAGCATAGATGACTTAACACCAAAGGCATTTATAGAAACGGTGATAAATACTCTCCAGAAAACAACAACGCTCTCTATGAAAAAACTAGACGGCTCCTCCCTGGTGTTCGGATTTATAAATTACATGCCCCACCTAAAGAAAGTGATCCTCAAAAAAGGTGGAGGGGCGGCTTCTTCCACGCAACAGCCGACATATCAGGGTACGCGGGACGTATCCCAATTAATCGGAACTCCCGTTACCGAGCTCGTTGCTTACGGAGGTGTCAAGAATATTAAGCATCTGACTCAATTGGAATCCTTAGAACTTCATGGACCGGTTGACCCCGAAGAGCTCAAACATTTAACAAATCTTAAATCATTGAAACTCAGAAATATTAAGGGAGATTTCACCTTCTTAAAAGAGCTGACTAAGCTAGAGCATTTAGATGTCATAGGTTGTGATATTTCTGCCTTGCCAGACCAGCTCCCCTCCTCCCTTAAAACGGTGTGTGGAATCAATAATCTAGAAGTATTCGAAGGTTTAAACAACCTTGAGACACTCACCCTTGAAGGGGCTTATGGAGACTTTACGTTCTTGGCAGGCTTACCCAAACTAAAGAAACTAGCTGCCGAAAGCTGTCGTGCCCATACGTTTCCAGAGCAACTTCCCCCCTCTCTTGAATGGTTAGAGATCGAGGTGGATAACGCCTCGATAAAAGATCTCCCCAATTTGAACCATCTATGCATTTCTGGAAATAACCTCACAATACAAAATCTCCCTAAACTAAAAGAACTAGTCCTCCTTGGAAATAACAACAGCTTCGAAGATTTCCCCCTTCTTGAGACGCTAGGAGTCAAAGGAAATAACAACACGATAAAAAATCTCCCCAAACTAAAAGAACTAGCTCTCGGTGGAAATAACAATAGCTTCGAAGACCTCCCCCTTCTTGAGACACTAGGAGTCAAAGGAAATAACGTCACGATAAAAGACTTCCCCAAACTAACGGAGCTAGAGGTTGATGGGCATAGGGCGAAAGTAGAAGACCTTCCCCTTCTTGAATCACTGGAAGTTGTTGGAAACAACGCCACGATAAAAGACCTCCCCAAACTAACGGAGCTAACCATTCGTGGATCCGGGGCGAAAGTAGAAGATCTTCCCAAATTAACAACCTTAGATGCTCAGGATTGTTGGATCCCCAATATCAATCTTTTCCCGTCCCTCCAAAAGCTGCGCATGACTGTTGATGGCAAAGCGGATTTCACCTCAGACTCTCTTCCGGAAGATCACAAACTAGCGTTCACACCTAAGGGAATTAAAAGCTCTTTCCATCTGTTTCTTGATAGTAAAGTCTCTACTGATACAATCTACCTCCCCATCGAACTTAAAGTTTCTATTGTGGGGGCTCAAAGGTGTGATCTTTCAAGAATCGGAAGGAACAGTTATCCTCCTACGAAGCACTTCCATCTGGAAAATTGTTCATTTGCAAAACCTAAAAATAAAAAAGCTAATGAACTTTTTCTAGATTCTCTTACCATTATAAACTGCTCATCTGAGGGACAGATATCTTTGAGTGATATTGATCATTTCATAGAAAAACTTATCATTGATTTAAAAACTTGTTCTTCCCTCACTTGTAAAGGTCATTTCGGACTGAAAACAGCCACGATCAAAATTCCTGAAAATGCTTCGAATCCAACGGAGACCCTTCAAAAGTTTTGTGACGGCTTCAAAGATAAAGTGGAAACGGTCTACATAGAGACCACAAACCGAAACTTTGCTCTCCCCAAACCAAAACCTGAGCAGAAATACAAAGTGCAATTTAAAACCCCCACCCAAACAGCAGCGAGCAGTTCAAGCAAGTAGGTTCATGAATCCCAAGCACCAAACAGGCGACACCCATCGCGACTTTACCTTCACCAAGGTGGTTCCCATCGAGGAATTGCAGATGGTCTTGTATGAGCTCACCCATGGGCCGACAGGAGCGCGGGTCGTCCACCTGGAGGCTGACGACCCGGAGAACCTTTTTTGCCTATCTTTGCAGACGCTGCCGAGCGATTCAACGGGGGTAGCCCATATCTTGGAACACATCGTCCTCTGCGGCTCAAAGAAATTTCCCGTCAAGGACCCCTTCTTCGCAATGACCCGGCGAAGTCTCAATACCTTCATGAACGCGATGACAGGGGCTGACTTTACTTGCTACCCAGCTGCTTCCCAGGTGGAAAAGGATTTTTACAATTTGCTCGAGGTCTATCTCGATGCTGTCTTTTCTCCCGAGCTCAAAGAAATGAGCTTTTTGCAGGAGGGACACCGCCTAGAGTTTGATCCTGATTTGGTTTTTAAAGGGGTTGTCTACAATGAGATGAAGGGGAGTCTATCCAATCCTGAAACTCGCCTTTGGCAAGAAATCACGAAGCACTTGACACCCGATCTGACCTACGCCTTCAATTCGGGAGGGGATCCAAAGGATATCCCTAACCTCACCTACGAAGCGCTCAAAGAGTTTCATGCAACCTACTACCACCCGAGCCGGTCTATCTTCTTTTTCTATGGCAACCTCCCCCTCAAAAACCATCTCGACTTCATCCAAAAGCATGCCTTGAAAGGGGTGGAGAAGCTTCCCCCACTCGAAGGGGTTCCGAAACAAAAGCGATTTGCAGAGCCGCTTTGCAAGGTGGGGACCTACCCTGCAGAGACAGGGAAAGACTTTGTTTCGTTTAGCTACCTAACGACTGAGCTCGAAAACCAAGAGGAGGCGCTCGCTTTGGCCGTCCTCGATTCGATTCTAATGGAGACCGACGCCTCCCCCCTTAAAGACGCTCTTATCAAGTCGGGTCTCTGCACCCAGGCTGATGGTTATTTGGACACCGACATGGGGGAAATTCCTTATATCATTGTTTGTCGCGGTTGCGAAAAGGAAAGCGGAAATAAGCTGAAGGAGATCCTTTTAAATACCCTTGAGGAGATCGCTAAAAAAGGGATCGACGAGGAAAAAATCGAAGCAGCGATCCATCAGCTCGAGTTTTCTCGTTTAGAGATTACGGGTGACTATGGCCCCTTTGGCCTCACCCTATTTATGCGCTCGATACTGCCGATGCAACATGGATGCCTTCCAGAAGACGCTCTTACCATTTATAGCCAATTTAAACGATTGCAGCTCCTCGTAAAAGACCCTGACTACCTTCCTGGGCTCATCCGAAAATACTTCCTCGAAAACCCCCACTTTTTAACCCTCACCTTCTCTCCCGACCCGCAGCTAGAAAAACAAGAAGAGGAAGAGGAAAAAAAGCGGCTTAAAGAGATTGAAAATGCGCTCACTGAAGAAGAGAAAAAGACAATCGTTAAGCAAACCACCGCGCTAGAAAAGTTTCAGGCAAAAAGTGAGAGCCAGTCACTCGAGTGTCTTCCCAAGATTACCCTAACCGACATTCCAAAAGAGACGCCCCACTTCCCCCTTCACCGAGAACAAGTTGATCAATTGACCGTTTTCCACCACGACTGTTTTACCAACCATATTGCCTATGCCCACCTAGCCTTTGACCTTCCTCAAATTGCAAAGGAGGACCTCCCCTACCTGCAACTTTTCCTTGCGATCCTTCCCGAGCTCGGCGCTGGAGAGCGGGACTATCGGCAAAACCTCGACTACATTAACGCCCACCTTGGCGATTTTGGAACCTTTTTAAACCTCTATCCGCAGGTCAGCGATCCCAACACCCTTTCTCCCATCTTTGGCTTTAAAGGAAAAGTGCTCAGCCGCAACCTTGATAAACTCTTTGATCTCTTTAAAACGGTCTGTCGCGCACCTGACCTAGGCGATAAGGGACGGATCAAAGACCTTGTCATGCAGATCCACACTTCGCTAGAAAATCGATTAAATAGAAGTGCGATGTCTTATGCGATTCAACGGGCGGTGAGCCCCTTTTCTCAGTCCTCCTACGTTGGAGAGCACATCCATGGGGTCACCTACTTTCAGTGGATCCGCGACCTCGCCCAAAAGATCGACAAAAACCTCCCCTCCCTAGTGGAGAAATTGCAGCAGATAAAAAGTACCCTTTTCCACCTGACCGGGCCAGGACTGATTTTAAGCTGCGACCAAGATCAATATCACACGCTGTCAAAAGAGGGTTTTTATGGGCTAAGCGATTTTCCAGCAAAACCCTACCGCCCCTGGGAAGGGTTTTCTCTTCCCCCGTCGGCCCCTTCAGAGGCCTATCCGATTAGCTCCCCCGTTGCCTTTTCCGCAATGGGAATTTCATCGGTCACCCTTGCCTCTCCTCACGCTTCGGCTCTTAACATCTCGACCGAGCTGATGCAAAACACCTTCCTCCACACCAAAGTGCGCGAGCAAGGGGGTGCATATGGCGCTGGTGCCAGCTACAACCCCATCACGGGCAACTACTACATGAGCGCTTACCGTGATCCCCACATCGGCCCCACTTTTGAAGCCTTTGAGGAGGGGATCGCCCGCATTGCTGCCGGAGAGTTTACCGACCGAGAACTTTTCGAAGCTAAGTTGGGGATTATCCAAGATTCTGACACCCCGATCTCCCCCGGAAGTCGGGCCATTTCTAGCTACGCCTACTTCCGCGAAGGGTATAGCAAAGAGCTCCGCCAAGAGATGCGTGACCATCTTCTTATTACAAGCAAAGAAGAGGTAAAAGAAGCGGTAAAAAATCATCTCGATCCAAAATCGGCTGTCAAAGTCACCTTCGCAGGCGCTCCCCTTATTGAAAATGAGGGGGAAGGACTTACGATTCAAAAGCTGAAGCCATTTGAGTTATGACAAGCTTTACAAACAAAGCCTAGATCTCCGTGCTCTCTGTGGTAAAAAAAACAAGAATATTCGTTGGCTGAATAAGTTCCCATGTCAAGCATGTCAACTATTCCTTCACACATTCTCCGATTTCCTTATTAAACCACAGAGAACACAGAGAGGACATTTAATGCATTAGCCCCATAAGGCTCCTTAAAAAAAGCATTAAATACATTTAACGCCTAATATAGTAGTCTTTAAAAACCACAAAGACCTCTTACAAAAAAAAAGCTCTTTTGCTAATCTGAAAACTTACCTTAAAGGAGAGAGTATGCGCACATTTATCACTGGAATTGTTTTACTGATTTCGATTGTTTCAACCCCCACTTATGGGCGCTATTCAAGTCCCAAGCAGATCGATACAAAAGCTTTTTCTCAACCTTTCATCGACGTCGCAAAAAGCTGTACCCCCGCAATCGTCTTTATCCGCGCAGAAGGGGCTCCCCCTCGCAATAACCCCAACGACATGTTCAACGACGAATTTTTCCACCGCTTCTTTGGTGGCCCTCCTAGAAGACAAGGGCCCCAGGTAAGCCAAGGGTCAGGCTTTATCATCTCCAAAAATGGTTACATCATGACCAACCTCCATGTCGTGCGGGGCGCTAAAAAGATTACCGTTACCCTCCAAGATGGGACCAGTCGTGAAGTCTCCGCTTCCTATATTGGAGGAGACTCCCACACCGACATCGCCGTCATTAAGATCGACGAAAAGCACAAAGCAAACTTCCCCTATATTGAAATGGGCGACTCCGATGATCTAGAAGTAGGCGAATGGGTCGTTGCGATTGGAAATCCCTTCGGCCTCGAGGCAAGCGTCTCTGCCGGTATCATCAGCGCGAAAGGGCGACAAGGGTTACAGATCACCGACTACGAAGATTTTATCCAAACCGACGCCGCCATCAACCCCGGCAACTCAGGAGGACCCCTCATCGACCTCGAGAAAAAAGTCGTTGGAATGAACACCGCGATCGTCTCCCAGTCGGGGGGCTACATGGGCATCGGCTTTGCCATCCCCAGCAACATCTTAAAAAATATCAAACAGCAGCTTGTTGAAAATGGAGTAGTCACCCGCGGCTTCCTCGGCGTTTCTCTCCAGCCAATCGACAGCGATCTCGCCGAAGCCTTTGGAACCAAAACCACCCAAGGGGCCCTCGTCGTTGATGTTGTTGAAGACTCCCCCGCCGAAAAAGCAGGTCTTCGGCAAGGAGATATCATCACCAAGCTCAATGGAAATACAATAAAAAACCCCGGACAACTCCGCAACGATGTGGTCCTCCTCCCTCCAGGAACGGTGGTAAAACTGACCATTAACCGGAATGGAAAGACGATGACCATCCCAGTGACCCTAGGAACCCACGGAGCCAATACCCTCGTCTCGAGCACCACTGCCTCGCGCCACCTCGGAATCTCGGTCGATAACCTAACCAACCAAAACATCCAAAAGTATAAGCTCCACCAAGATGACCAAGGGGTAATCGTCGTCGCTGTCGAGCCCAACTCCCCAGCAAGCCTTGCAGGGATCCAACCCGGATCGCTCATCATGGCGGTGAACCACCAAAAGGTAACCAATGTTACCGAGTTTAACGACGCCCTCCAAAATATTAAGCCAGGACACCGAATCCTCCTCCTTGTCCGCCAAGGAGAGATGATGAAGTTTTACTCACTACGGGCAGAATAACGAAACATGGAGTAACCGATGATCTCTTCCGTACAAAAAGAAACTTATCGCTTTCTCGAGCCAAATGTGTGCGCTCGGGTTCAAGACAAAGAGACTGAAATCTATAATTTTCAAACCCTCTCCTGGGAAAAAGTCATTACCCCTGGTCTTGCAGAAAGAATCCGAGACAAAGGATCTGATTGCAGCAAGGAGGACATGGACTTTAAAATCCATTACTTCTCCCAGTCAATCTTGCAATCCAAGCTTTAAGTTACTGTATCTTAGACGCTTGCGCGTTATACATCTTTCTTGACACTTGAGCATTTTTGTTTTATACTCCTTCCCAAAAGGAAGGTTTATGACGCAGCCCACACGTAATCAAATTTTGGGAACAGGACTCTTGACAGGAGTGGCTTTATTAGCGGCGCTGCCAGGAATCTTAAAAAAACTTGACGGAACGACGCGAAGTGTCGTCCTTGTTTCTGGAGCTCTAGGAACGGCGATGGCAACAAAAGCCACCACCGACTGGTGCAACCTTCCCGAGAAGATTTTTTGGACTATCTTGACCCACGCCGCTATTTATGGAGCAGCGGCAGCCATGAAATCCAAAAAATTTATTTTCACTTTGAGAGGGGCTGCTTGGTTAGCCGGTGCGCAAGTTGTTGGGATTCTTATTCCTCACTGGGTTTTCGCCAAGAAGGTAGAAAGACATCCGGATGACCCGGCGAACCAAAAGTTGGCTTTGTTTGTGTATCGCGACCCAGATGATAAATCTCTTATAGAAAAAAACCTTCCTCTGAATGTAGATGCAGAATTTAAGACAGTCGATGAGTTTAGAAAGGTCGAACTTGCTAAAGCGGACAAAATGCAACGAATATTTATCGTCTATCTTTGGCGTGGACACAATGCTTGCATCGTCTTCCGCCAGCCAGAAGGACGTTTTCAAAAGTGTGCCCAACTAGCAAACGATATGTTAAAAGAGGACTATGATATACATCTCCTCATTATACGCCCAAAAAATAGTCAAAAGCTCAAGGATTTTCGTCTAAGAGACTCCCAGCCAGAGCTAAAGGGCTGGAGCATACACCAATTCGAGCGGCCCCCGATAAGTTTTCTTCGTCTTTCAGATTGGAAAGACCCAGCTCTAAAACTTGTGGACAAAGAAGAGTTCCATAAGCTGGTACTAGGAGAAAACACCAACTCTTAAGTGTCTGTATTTTAGATTCTTGTGTATTATATATCTTTCTTGACACTTGAGCATTTTTGTTTTATGCTCCTTCCCAAAAGGAAGGTTTATGACGCAGCCCACACGTAATCAAATTTTGGGAACAGGACTCTTGACAGGAGTAGCTTTATTAGCGGCACTGCCAGGAATCTTAAAAAAACTCGACGGAACGACGCGAAGTGTCGTCCTTGTTTCTGGAGCTCTAGGAACGGCGATGGCAACAAAAGCCACCACCGACTGGTGCAACCTTCCTGAGAAGATTTTTTGGACTATCTTGACCCACGCCGCTATTTATGGAGCAGCAGCAGCCATAAAATCCAAAAAATTTGTTTTCACCTTGAGAGGGGCCGCTTGGTTAGCCGGTGCGCAAGTTGTTGGGATTCTCATTCCTCATTGGGCTTTCGCCAAGAAGGTAGAAAGACATCCGGATGACCCGGCAGAGCCAAAGTCGGTTTTATTTGTGTATAGTAGGCCTGCCGATCAGGAACTTCTAAAAGCAAACCTTCCTCCGAACGTAACTGCAGAATTTCAACAGGTGCAAGACGAGTTTGCAAAGATAGCTCCTGATACAGTGGAAAAAACGACACGGATATTTCTCGTCTATTATTGGAATAGGTCTCATGCCTGCTTGTTCTTTGCTCCCACAGAGGGCCGTTTTAGGACAGCCAACCGACTAATAAGAAAGATGCGTGAAAAGAAGTATGACATACACCTCCTTCTTATACGCGATGGAGAAAAACCACTAGGACTAAGAAATGAAGAAGCCCTTCAGCCTTACAAAAAAGAATATCGTCTACATCAATTCAGAAGATCTCCAGGGGGTTTTCTTCGCTTTATTACAAACGCGGTCTCAAGAGATCCAACCCTTGAAGACCAAGAAAGGTTCCACAAGCTGGTATTAGGGGATTGTTGAGAAAGTCGCTTTCCCCAGATTTCGCGATGATTTTCGAGAAAAAATCGAAAGTTTGCAAATCGACATATACCTAAGTATAGGAGATTTGCAAACTTTCGATTTTTTCCTGATATTTTTGCAAAAAATTTAGGAGATCTCTTGTGCGCAATTAGAGAACAGTCCCATTAGGTTAGAGGACTAGACTTGTCAAGGTAGCCCCCTTAAGCCAAATCCAAGAGGGCATTGGTCAATTTTAAGAGCCCTTCAATTTTTGGTAAAAGCTCCTCACTCAATACTCTTTTTAACTTCTCTGTTTGGTCTTCTTGCCTTAACGCTTTCCTCTCACCATCAGTCAAGAATTCAGAGGCCTTCTTTTGCAACAGGTGGGAAGAAGAGCGAATGTCCCCCATCAAACGTCCCACTTTTGTATGGCTATCAGAAGGTAAGTACCTCGACTCCCAGCTGATAAAAGATTTCAAATCTGCAACAACCTCTTCCCCAAAAGAGGGTTCTGCAGCTGCGTGCTGGTTTGAGGAACCTGCTATGCTTGGATCGATAGTGAAATCCTCAGGTAGCTCAATATGGGGTTTTAGCGCTTCCATTAACGCAGGAAGATTATGCGTATGAAAAAGAGGGCGGGTTCCCTTCTTTTCAAAAAGAATATGCTCTCCCCCTTCAGCCTCAATATTGCGCAAAGCAAGGCGGAAAAGAAGCGTTTGCTCTACAAGCAGGGCCACTTTGGTTAAACAAAAATTGCCCACTGCATAAGTGCTTTGCCCAGGCCGTAATATGGAAAGAGCCTCTTTTATTCCTCTTGAGTAGTAAGGAGCGTCGTTTAAAAACTGCCTTCTTACCCTTCTAAGAGCATGTTCTAGCCCACCTAGACCCACTTCCTTCTGGAGATGGGTTGCTTTAGCTTGTTCTATCCGCTCATCGACCTCCAAGAGAAGCTGCTCGAGCCGCGGATCAAGAGATGATGCTCCTTCCTCTTCTTGAGAGGTCACCTCTAAAGCAGCCCCTTTTAAAACCACATCTGGAGCAACATGTTTTAAAACTTTTTCTCCAAATTTAAAGAGTTCTAAATGTTTTTCATGGACTTTTTCTAGACTTAGGTCAGAGGAATCTCTAAGCAATCTAGCAAACTCTCCCCTTCTTCTCCACAGATGGCGACTCGTAATCGGCGCAAGCTTCTCGGCTTCTTCAAGAAGTTTTTTTTCTCCTTTAGATACTTCAAGTCCCACAACATTTGCCAGCATAACCAAATCGTGCGACCCTTGAACCTTTTCCACTTGATCACCCTTTCTAAAGGCAACCCCTACTTTTAATAAATGCTCTATGATAAGGGCACTATTTAAGAGGAGGGTTTCCTTATAGAGAAAGGGAGCTGTTGTTGCTACTGCCCCCCTAAGCATCTCCTCTACTAGTGGAAAGAATTGGTTTTTAAGATAGCCAAGCGAAGCATCACGCTGCACCTTTGCCACTCCAGTTAATGACTTTTTTTCTAATGCACAAGCGTAAACGTGAAACACCTCCGGACTTAGGGAAGGGGGAGGAAGGAGCACAGGAATAGACACCTGCTCCTTGGCAGGACTTTCCGGAGGACTTGCAATCAAAGTATCCCCCCCTATGGAAGAGCTTGCAGCTGCAGGAGAAGAGCGAGAGGGATGTTTTTTCTCCCTCTTCCTCTTCCTCTTCCTTTCCGTCACCCCATACAGCTCTTGCTCTAAAGCCCATCTCATTAGGGAGCGATGATGAAACAAAACCTGCGCTTGAACAAAAGCACCGACTTCCAAAAACTCTGTGAGCAAGTTCTCATTAAACTGTTTATGAGAAACTCCCCCGAAAAAAATTTGGTGTATTTCAAATAAATTTGTTTCCGAAAAAAGACGCTTTAACTGACTCAAAAAGTTTGTATCGAAGAATTTTACTTCATCTGAGGACACACTTTCCTGTTCATACTCCCGAAGCTGACGAGCAAACTGGAGCAATTCCTCTTCTGTCTGGACCTTTTTTGCTATTTTCAAGTCATTAACAGCCTTTTCTAGCACAGCTAAATTTGTTGAAAGAAATTCAATGGCAATCTCGTGGGTCTCCTTAAGCTCTTGAGGAACCTTTAGTTGCTGAAGAGACTGTAAAATAACTCTAAACCTCCCTAGGTCCTTTCTTTCCGCAATAACCCGAGTCAACAGAATCTTCTCATTGAAGAAGGAAACAAGGGTGTCAAAGTCAACCTCTTTGGGACGCTTTCCCATTAAAAAAATAGCCAAGGGATAAAGATTAAATGTTTCCGAGCCTTTAGGAAACCTGATCTGCACATCCATTTTGATCAGTTGTTGAACATTGCTTCGCCTATGACCAAGAGTAAATAAGGAGCTTTGGATGATTTGTAAGTCCCGGTTCAGCCTACTTAAGACCTCAGAAGTCTTTTGATCGCTTGATACTTCTTTTCTTAGGTTGCTCAATTCACCAAACCTAATGTTTTCAATGGCCTCAAATATCGGATCATAATCTGACCTTTCACTGAAGGTTGACTCCAACTCACTTGGCAAGTGACTGAGTCTTTCAGAAAGTGCTCCGAAGCTAAAGATGAGGCTATCTAGGTAGGCTTGCGCAAGCGGAGAAGACCTCTGACTATCTATCTGACTAAGAGCTTCAAAGTGTTTTTTAAATAAGAGATCTCCATTTGTGATATAGCGACATTGAAAAGACTTTTCCTTTTCTATTAGCCCCTCTAAGGAATTGACTTGCTGCTGGATAAATTGAAATTCATTACCAACTACATCAAGCACTCCAGAGGCCATCAAAGAAAATAGGTGAAGGTTATCTGCAATATAGGCGTCAAACATCGCTCCAAAAATAGATTGATGGGACTCATTGAGCTGTTTTTTATTCTCTTGAAGAGCGTTTCGAAGACTTGTATAAGCCGCGTAAATCACCTTCATTTTATCTCTAAATGCGCCTAATAATTTATCTGCATTCTCAGCTCCGTTTTCTGTGGATGCCAAAGTCTCTATTGCAAACGTTTGCCGAAGGGTGTTAATTGTTTGACCTCGAACTAGTTCTTCTAAGAGCTTTCTTAGCTTTTGAGTTGGCTCTCGGAGCCCCATTTTTTTTAGTTTAGTTTGCTCCTGAAACTTTTTTCTCCTATTTCCTCTTCCTTGTTGAATTTCCTGGCACGCCTTCTTTATTTTCTCGTCAAAATGGTTGATACTAGTTTCAACCCCGAACAGAAGTAGCTCCGTAAGGGACGATAAAAAGTCAAAAGCTCTGGGTGAAGGAATGTAGATTCCTCCTTGAGGGGGCTCCGAAAGAGGCTTTAAAAGGAGGGGAAAGAAATTCTTGCGGTCTTGAAGACATTTATCCAAAAGGTTGAGTTTTTTTTTCAAGTGCCTTGTCCAAGAGTCCAATTCTCTTAAAAGCTTTGGGTCAGCTTCCCCAACACAAATGATTGAGTCACATAAAATTGAGACATTTTCGAGATCCCCTTTAAACAGCTCATAGAACTCATCCTCTCCTCCATCAAAGTAACGGTTGAATCGGTAAAATCCAAAAATTAATAGATCGAGTAATTTTCGAATCTCAGAGGACATTTCCGTCTTCCCCTTCTCAGAAAAAGAGCTAAGCTTATGGTTTTTAAAGATGTGTTCTCCTTGTTTTACCTCCCGCACAATCTCTACAAACAATACCTTTAAGGGGTTAAACTGGGGATGACAAATTCCTCGACATAAATGGTCCAGCTCTTTTTGAACCTTTTGCTGCTCCTTACTTAATACACCTGTAGCAGTAATCATCCTGAGCTGGATGCCGATGCAATCTTTTTCTTCGGGAGTCAGAGTAACAGGAGCCGCACGAGCAGAGCGGGCAGCAGAAGAGTAATATGTCCTCTGCTTGAGCCCTGTCATTCCCCTAGGACGCACATATTCCTGCCTCTTACGCAAATTCTGATAAATTGTTGGGTCAATTGACATTGATAAACTCTCTTAAAAACCTGATCATTCCCAAGATGGAACGAGGCTATTGTAACCCTCTAGAGAATTAAAAAGCAATTGACAAATTTTAATCCACAGACAGTCTCTTAAACCGCGGATCATTGCGCACGTTATTAAAAATCTCCTTTTCCAGGATCGGAGCAAGGTCTTCGATTCCCCCCTTTTGGGCAGCGTGGAGCCACCCAATGGCGGGCTCGACCTGGGACAGAGCGGCGCACGCCTCGGCGCTGCGCAGAGCAATCTGAGGATCGGGAAGGAGCTGAAAGGTAGGGCCGGCCAGCTCAACAACGAGAGGATAGTCTTTGACCTCATAAGCTGCGCGGTGGAGATAGATCTTTGACTCGGGGTTGAGGTGACCTTTGATGGGGTTTAAAAGCTCGTAGACCGCTTGGTGGTCATTTTTTTCTGCTTTTAGGGCGGCCAAATATTGGGTCGTTAGGTTAAAGATCATCCCCTTCTTCGCTTTTTCACGCACCTCTTCAAGTTTCGGAATCGCCTCTTCTTTTTGGCTTGCGTTGAGGTGGTCTTCGATCTCTTTGAGCTTACCGGTGAGATCTTCGCTTCGGTCACTTTCTGTCATCACCCGCGACTGCTTCCAGGCGCTAAAGTTTTGGAAGGCAAAGAGGAAAAAGATTGCTCCTACAAGAAAGTAGCCGACAAAGAAAAAGGTGATGCTAAACCCCACAGAAAGGAGCATGCTGGTGAAGGTGGCATACTTGATCCCTTTAGCGCCACACACCGACTCAAAAACCACGCGGAGAAGCTGCCCTCCATCGAGAGGCATCACGGGAAGGAGATTCACCACCGTCCAAAAGAGGTTGACCCAGGTTAGGATCTTTAGTGTGTAGAGAATATAGGGATTTTCAAACACTCCGGTCGACAGGAGGAAAAGGGCGAGAAGAAAGAGGAGAAATCCAAAGATGGGGCCGTTTAAGACCACTAAGAATTCGCGCCAGCCGCGGAGGCGGGGCCCTTCAGGGTAGGTGAGTCCTCCGAAGGCGACGAGCTGGATTCGGGGCTTTTGCCCAAAATAGCGAGAGGTGAGCGCGTGGCCATACTCGTGGACTAGGATCGAAACAAAGATGACCACAATCCAAATGAGGGTGAGGATAAAGGGGTGGGAGGTTTGCATGCTGTTGATCCAGCCAATAAGAGCGGCTGTCACCCAGAAAAACGGAGAAATCTTAATCGGTATCTTCATTGCATTGCTTTTAGCATCGTGGCGCCAATGTCAGCTGGAGACTCTGCAACATGAACGCCCGCATCTCTTAAAGCTTTCATCTTACCTCGTGCGGTCCCTTTTCCTCCAGAGACAATCGCCCCCGCATGCCCCATCCTTCGGCCAGGAGGAGCGGTGACCCCTGCGATAAAACCGCCAACAGGCTTGCTGCAGTGGGCTTTGATCCAAGCGGCCGCCTCTTCTTCAGCGTTTCCCCCAATCTCTCCCAAAAGAAAAATGCCGGCTGTGTCAGGATCTTTTTCAAATAGCTCCAAGACATCGATAAAATTCGTTCCATTTAGGGGATCTCCTCCAATCCCAACACAGCTCGACTGACCCAATCCATTTTGGGTCGTTTGCCACACCGCTTCATAGGTAAGTGTTCCTGAGCGAGAGACAATTCCAATCTTTCCCTTCTTGTGAATGTAACCTGGCATGATTCCAATTTTGCACCCGTCAGGAGTGATGACTCCGGGACAATTGGGGCCGATTAGGCGAGAGGTTTTTGACCGCTCCATCACCCGAGAAACCTCAAGCATATCGCGGATCGGAATCCCCTCGGTAATACAAACAATCAGAGGAATCCCCGCATCTTCGGCTTCGAGGATCGAGTTGGCCGCAAACGGGGGCGGCACAAAAACCATGGTTGCATCCGGGTCGACTTTTTGCTTTGCTTCATAAACGGTATCGAAGATAGGAAGGTCAAAGATCTGTTGTCCCCCTTTACCAGGAGTCACCCCTCCGACAAATTGGGAACCATAGGCGATACATTGCTCGGTATGAAACTGCCCCGACCGACCGGTAATTCCTTGGGTGATCACTTTGGTTTTTTTGTCGACCAGAATCGCCATCTATTTTCCCCCTTTAAGGGCTGCAACCGCTTTTTCAGCCGCATCGGCCATCCCTTCGGCAGAAATAATAGCAAGGCCCGATTCTTTTAAGATTTTTCGCCCCTCTTCTACGTTCGTTCCCTCAAGCCTGACAATCAGAGGAATCTCTATTCCAATCTCTTTGGAAGCGGCAATCACCCCATGGGCAATGGTGGCGCAGTTCATGATTCCCCCAAAGATGTTGACGAGGATCGCTTTGACGTTGGGGTCGGCTAAGATAATCTTGAAGCCGGCCGCTACTTTTTCTTTGTCGGCCCCTCCTCCTACATCTAGAAAGTTGGCCGGTTTTCCCCCGTAGTGGTGAATGATGTCCATCGTTGACATTGCAAGGCCTGCCCCATTGACCATACAGCCAATGTTTCCTTCAAGCGAGATGTAGGCAAGGTCATGTTCTTGGGCTGCCACTTCGTTTTCAGAAACCTGGGTCGGATCGTAGAAACTCGCAATCTCTTTTTGCCGAAAAAGGGCATTGTCATCGACGCTGAGCTTCGCATCAACCGCCCAAATCTCTCCCGCTCCCGTCTCGACCAAAGGGTTGATCTCTAAAAGAGAGGCGTCGGTTTCGATAAAGGCTTTTGCGAGAGCCGCTGCTGTCCCCATCCCTTCCTTGGCAGTCTTCCCCTTCCACCCCATGAAATTTGCGAGGCGCAAGAGGTGGTAAGGCCTCACTTTTCCATCCAGACCAATAGGAAGTTTTAAGATCTTTTCGGGAGTTTTTTCAGCAACCACCTCGATCTCCATTCCCCCTTCGGGTGAGGCAATGAGGATCGCCTCTTTGTTTTCCCGGTCGATGATCGCCCCCAAATAATACTCTTTGGCGATGTCGACCGGTTTGGTAATGAGTACCTTATTAGCAACGATCCCTTGAGGACCTGTCTGGTTGTTCACCATCTTCATTCCGATGAGTTTTTTCGCGATATCGATGATCTCATCTTTACTTTTGGCAAACTTGACGCCCCCCGCCTTTCCCCGGCCGCCGGCATGGACCTGGATCTTAACGACCGCCTCGCTAAGCCCCAGATAAGAAACGATTTGCTCTGCTTCCGCGCCGTTTCCCGCCACCCCAAACTCAGGGATCGGCATTCCATACTCTTTTAAAATTTCTTTCGCTTGATACTCATGAGTGTCCATAATTCTTATATGTGGTACCATTGAATATCGATCAACGAAAATCTTGGACGGAAATGTTTGGCCTCTTAAAGTCAGGACTTAATAAAATTCGGAAAGCTTTTTCCCGTACCCGCTCGGTTTTGGGCGATAAAGTGCGGGCAGTTCTTCGCAAACCCCTTGATGAAGAGACGTTGGATGAGCTCGAGCAGGTCCTTTTCGAGGCCGACCTCGGAAGTACCCTCGCCCTTGAGTTTGTGGAGCATGTCCGCCGCTCCGATAATCCGATCAAGACGATGCAAAACCATGCCAAGGAGATCCTCCACAAACCTCCCCATGTTCAAGGGAAAGAGCCCAAGGAAGGGCCCAAGGTGATCCTCATCGTTGGTGTGAATGGAAGTGGAAAGACCACCTCCTGTGCTAAGCTTGCCCGCCTCTATAAAGAGGAGGGGAAAAAGGTGATGCTTGCGGCCGGGGACACCTTCCGCGCCGCTGCGATCGAGCAGCTAGGGACCTGGGCAGAGCGGCTCAAGCTTGACTGCGTGAAGGGAAAGCCTGGGGGCGACCCCTCCGCGACGATTTTCGATGCGGTGACCGCTGCCAAAGCGCGGGGGCATGATGTGGTGATCGCCGACACCGCCGGCCGCCTCCAATCAAAGACCGATCTGATGAACGAGCTTTCCAAAATTAAGCGGACTGTGGAAAAGGTGGTCCCCGACGGCCCCCATGAGATCTATCTCGTTCTCGATGCCACGACCGGGCAAAACGCCCTCGACCAAGCCAAAATCTTTAACGAATTTACCCCGCTGACCGGCCTCATCCTCACCAAGCTTGACGGCTCGGCCAAAGGGGGCATTATTCTCTCTATTTACCACCAGATGGGTATTCCCATCCGCTTCATCGGGATCGGCGAAAAAGAGGACGATTTTCTCCCCTTTTCTCCCGAACCTTATGTGGATGCTCTTTTCTCCTGAGGAGACTGACTATAGAGCAGTATGCATCACGTGATGTAGGGGCAATGTCGTGCCCTAAGGGGGTTGCCAAGTTTTTCTTTAAAAAAAAGCTACCTATCCCATATGCTACGCCTTGTAAAACTACTTACTGAGGGCGATCGATGGTTATTAAATTTGTTTCAGGAACAATCCCAAAAGCATTTTGGACCACCTTAAAGCAACACTATCATACAGCACACCTTGACACAATTCCTGCAGTTGGCACGGTGTTCGATACTTCGAAGTGCAAGGGAACCTTAGTGGGTATGCTAACAAATTGCGAGGCTCGTGATCGAGTTGTGTTTCAAGCAGCATCTTCAGCCGATTGTAAAGAAGCTGGTATAATAAAGGAATTGGACTACAAAAATAGGTTTTCTATTCTTTGTAGAGTCGATGCTATTTTTCGGGGAGGATATAAAGTTTTCCTTGGAGAGACAGATCGGAGAACGGTTATATTTGGAACCACCAATGTGGTTGAGGGTACTTTTAATGTCTCTCATAGTGGAGCTCCCATAGTTTTTCAAGTCGATGGTGCAGTATACCGTAATATGTATGGTGATAGATCTAGGGTTGATCTAGTGACGAATTATATGTACCCAGACATTAACCAATTAAGCGTTCATGCTTTAGCTTTTAATAACCTTACTACTATTTTAAAAGAAACTTATGATGATGTGG
The DNA here is from genome assembly GCA_021772275.1 of Chlamydiota bacterium. Classification (GTDB taxonomy): domain Bacteria; phylum Chlamydiota; class Chlamydiia; order Chlamydiales; family Simkaniaceae; genus Neptunichlamydia. Next base: position 70,259 of record JAJFMJ010000002.1, read on the forward strand.
CTTCAGATGAAAAACCAGAAGTGCTCGATAGTAGATTTAAAGAAAGGGTGACGACTTTGGAGTATTTGCTAAATCACCCAAGCATTGTAAAGGGCTCCAAGAAAGAAATCGAAACAATCGAAAAAATTATCAGTGAGTACTGGAGGATTTTTCCGAGACAACAAGTTGAAGAAAGTAGAATATCTCTAGCGCAAGAAACACTCCATTCCAAAATGGAAGAAATTTCTCGAGAATTGGATGGCTTTACAATGTTTTTGTCTGACGAAATTCTCCGGTTGGAATGTACGCCTAATATGGACAAAGGGCTACTGCATCGTATGAAGCGGATTTTAGAGGATGTCCGGAGAAGTACAAAGGCGACCGTTTAACTTTGGTCTGACACCACCTGTGGAAAAATCTCTTCGATCCCTTGCTTCCAAGGGTAGCAAGTGACATGGTCAAGCTTTTTCATAAAACGATCCTGACTTAAGACGATTGCTTCACAGTCGGGGATCTCTTTCGTGATCTTAATGAACGGGCGCAAAGCTACTTCATCAACAGCTTCAGCACTTTTTATCTCGATACATAGGAGAGGTTTGCCCGGCCTTTCCACCACTAAGTCGACTTCAACATCGGACGTTGTCCGTATAAAAGAAAAGCGGTAGTCCGGCTGAAAATAGCTCCCTAATCGGGTTATTTCTAACAAAATGAAGTGCTCAAACGCTTCTCCATAAGCCGCTGTTTGGGGCATGAGTGGAACCGAAAGGCGGCGAGAAAGGGCACGGACAACACCTGGATCGAAAAAGTAGAACTTGGGTTTGCCTACTAATCGTTTTCTAAAAGAATTATGAAAAGGCTCTAAGAAGAATCCCAACATCGTATCTTCTAAAATGGAAAAGTATTCTTTAGCTGTTTTGTTATCGACACCCACATCTCTTGCAATATTGGCGTAGTTAATGATTTTCCCATTGCACTGCGCCGCAACCTCAAGAAAACGGCGAAAGGGTTGCAACTTTCGAACGAGCTGCTCATTCGCAATCTCCTCTTTGAGATAAGTATCGGCATACGCACGTAAAAATGCCCTTTCCTCCTCCTCTTCTTCAAGGCTAAAAACCCTGGGGAGGGTTCCTGAGTGGAGTGCCTTTTCTAAATCGAACCGCTCCTTTAGCTCAAAGCAAGTAAAGGGATGGAGATGGTAGACAAAAGCGCGACCTGCAAGTAAGTTGGCACCATCCCGTTTTAGCTTCCTTGCACTTGACCCTGTTAAAATAAATACCTTATCGACCTCTTCATCTTCGATAAGGCGGTGCACTTCATCGAGCAGCTTAGGAACCTTTTGCACCTCATCAACAATGACATATTTCACCTCAGGAGGAAGAGCCTTTACAATAGCATAGAGCTCATCGGGCTTATGGAAAAATCGCTCCTCAACACTTGAGTCTAAAAGGTCTAGCCATAAACATTCGTCTTGATTGAAGCTCTGTTTTAGCAAGGTGCTCTTTCCTGTCCCCCGTGGGCCAAAGAGAAAAAAGCTATATTTAGTCGAAAAGTGTCTTAACCGGGAAAGCATGCCTCTACTCCAACTTTTACTGATATTTCTGGAGTATACTCCATTTTCGTCAGAAAATCAACCTATTTTATGTATTTTATGGAGTATACTCCAATTTTTACCGATATTTCTGGAGTATACTCCGAAAATTACAAACTTGCACATTTAATATGACTATGGTAATATGACCATAGACTCAAAAATAAAGGAGGTATCTATATGTCATCCAACACCATTCCTGCGGGTCAATTTAAGACCCACTGTCTTCAAATTATGGAAACAGTAAAAAAGACAGGAAAGCCGGTAATCATCACTAAAAGAAATGTTCCAATCGCCAAATTAACTCCCATAAAGAAGAAAAAAGAAGAGGGATTTGGGAAGTTAAAAGGAACGGTCCACACCAAGGGAAACCTTGTAAACCCTATTGAAGAGGTTTGGGATGCCGATTCTTAAAGAGCTCAAGAAACACAAACTTTTACTCGATACACACATCTGGCTTTGGGCAATGCTTGGAGATCCCAAACTGGGAAAGCCTTTTCAGGGCGCTTTCGAAAGAGCACTAGAAGCAAACAGCGTTCTAGTTTCCTCTATGTCTATTTGGGAGGTTGGAATGCTTGTTGAAAAAAAACGGATCCAAATAGACATGGACACCCTAGATTGGGTGGAGCAAGCTTTAGATATTCCTGGAATGCAACTCTCTCCAGTAACGCCAAAGATAGCTATCCAAAGCACCAAACTTCTCGATGAGGTTCATGGGGACCCCATTGATCGCCTGCTGATTGCAACAGCATTTGAAGAAAATGCTGTTTTGGTCACAAGAGATCAGAAAATCCTGAAATATGGCAAAGGAAAATTCATTTCTGCGTATAACCCTTGTTGCACACCGAGGTAATGTATGGTTAAATGGTGGGTATGAACGATTATTTTGCCCTTGTCAGCGACACCCTTGCCTACATTCAGAACAAACTCCCTAAAATTCCTCCTAAGGTAGAGCTTCCCCCAGCTCCTCCTCCGCCAAAAGAAGAAGCCGCTCCACCACCCCCTCCAACTCCAGAGGTAAGATCTAAGAAAAAGACATTCGAACTGAAACCTCAGCTTAAAGCTCCTTCAGAGTCGCTTGTGGGGGTAAGAAAAGTGCTGAAGGAGATCGCTCCCGATCTGTATGTCCACGATACGGTTCCTTCTGACCATAAGGCCAGGCGGGTCAAAGAAGCGTGGAAAGAAAAGCGGGAGACCCCCACCTTTCCGATCCTTTTCCAGGGAGCCCCCTACCGCTCCTTCGTGGCCAATATCGCCAAAGCGATAGACCTCACCTATGGAACCTGTCGGATTGTGGAGGTGGAACCTCAGAAGAAATGGGATCTTTTTCTTGAGTCAGAAAACTTAAAACTTATATTAGCCCCCGATGCGCTGATTTTTGGAACAAAGGAGCTTCTTTCTTTTTATCAAGAAACGCCACAACAAAAGGTCCGAACGCTCGGGAATGTTCCTCTCCTTCTTCTGCCCGATCTTTCCCTATACTACAAGGACCCGTATTTAAAACGGGCCCTTTGGAATGTGATATGCAATACAATCAATTCGCTGCCGTCATCCTAGATAAGGGGCTCGATCAGCCCCTCGACTACGCCCTCGAGCAAGAGGTGGAGGTGGGGACCCGCGTCCTGGTCCCTGTCCAAAACTCGCTCCGAAAGGGAACCATCGTAGCAATAAAAAAAGAGCCTTCGGTCGTCAAAGTCCAACCGATCCGGGAGATACTTTCTGAGGAGCGGCTCATTAGCCCTAAGCTTTTTGAGCTTGCCGATTGGATTAGCCGCTATTATTGCACCTCGCTCAGAAAGGCACTGAAGGTTCTTTTGCCCGCCACCATCCGGAAAGAAACAGGGGAAAAAGCGCAGCTTTTTGTTCGCCGTCTTCTCCCTCCCAAGAAGGTGGGAGAGCTGATCGTGACTTTGCGTGAAAAACATGCCTCGCAAGCGCGGGTCTTGGATGCGCTGATTAAAAAGCCCGCAGGGCTTTTATTGAGCGAACTTTTGGAAGTAGCGCAGGTTTCAAAAAGTCCTGTCACTACGCTAGAGAAAAAGGGAATCGTGGCCGTTGAAAAAATGCAGATCGATCGCTCCCCTTTGGAAGAAATGGAGTTTTTCCCCACAAAGCCAAAGAAATTAAATGGAGAGCAAGAAGAAGCTCTTGAAAAGATCGCGGGGACGCTGAAGAGTTTTCAGACCCATCTGATCCATGGGGTGACGGGAAGTGGAAAAACCGAGGTTTATCTGCAGGCGATTGCAGCGGCGCGGCAGATGGGAATGGGGGTCATTTTACTCGTCCCTGAAATTGCCCTGACCTCCCAAACAATCGAGCGGCTCAAGTCCCGCTTCACCGATAAGTTGGGGATCTTGCATCACCGCCTGAGCGATGGGGAACGGTTTGACATGTGGCACGGAATCCGAAAGGGGGAAATCCCCATTGTGGTAGGAGCCCGCTCGGCCATCTTTAGCCCGGTCCAGAACCTGGGGCTCATTATTGTCGATGAGGAGCACGAATCTTCCTACAAGCAGACCGATGAAGAGCCCTGCTACCACGCCCGCGATGTGGCTATTATGCGGGGGAAAATTCATAGCGCTACTGTTGTCTTAGGAAGCGCCACCCCTTCGATCGAAAGTTATGCCAATGCACAGAAGGGAAAGTATACCCTCACCACCTTGAAAAAACGGGCAACCGATGCCTCTCTTCCCCATGTAAAGCTGATTGACATGAAGGTGGAATATACCAAGTCGGAAAGGTTTACCCTCTTTTGCTCTCCTCTCATCGATGCGATGAAGGACCGCCTTTCGAAGGGAGAGCAGACGCTCCTCTTTTTAAACCGGCGAGGCTATCATTCCTTTCAGATGTGCGCTGGCTGCGGCGAAAGTGTCAAGTGTCCCCACTGTTCGGTCAGCTTGACCTTCCATAAAAAGACCAACCACCTCGCCTGCCATCTCTGCTCTTTTATTGTAGCGCCTCCCCCCACCACCTGTCCCACCTGCAAAGAAGCTGCGACCCTTAACTTTAAGGGGGTCGGGACCGAGCAGGTGGAGCGAACCCTCCACGCCCTTTTCCCCGAGGTGCGGACGCTGAGGATGGATGCCGACACCACCCGCCATAAGGGAAGTCACGACCTTTTGTTTAAACAGTTCCGCTCAGGTAAAGCGGATATTTTGATCGGAACGCAGATGGTCGCGAAGGGGCTCCATTTTCCTGCCGTTACCTTGGTCGGCGTTTTGAACTCTGATGGAGCGTTGAACCTTCCCGACTTCCGCTCCGCTGAAAATGTTTTTCAGCTTTTGACCCAAGTTTCAGGTCGCTCAGGACGGGGTGATCTAAAAGGGGATGTGATTATCCAAACCTCGATGAAGGGACACCCCATCTTCCACCATGCTTCGAAAGAAGACTTTCCTACCTTTTTCAAGGAGGAGGTGGAGGCGCGCGAGCTCTTTGGCTTTCCTCCCTTTTCCCGCCTTGCCAAACTTGTCTTTTCGGGGAAAAATGAGTCTCACGTCCATCATATCGCTGCAGAATTCCACGCGATCCTCCTCCAAAAACTCCCCCCAGCCTACACCCTCTATCCAGCTATTCCTTGCGGCTACGCCAAGATCAAAGACAACTACCGATTCAAGCTTCTTATCAAGGGGCCCAATCCCCTCTTCCTCTCCTCTTTGATCAAGGAGACTCGGGAGGGGTTTCCCCTCCCCCGCTCGATCCGTCTCCTGGTCGACATCGACCCTATTTCTACTTTTTAGAGTTGCCAATTTGGAAATTCAATTTCCAAATTGTCAGGATTAGCGGATCAGGCGATGAATCTGATCAACCATATATAACGGGACTGAAAGAATATTCCCATCTCTGCTAAGAGGAGCCATGGAAACTTTTACGCCGAGGGGAGAGCCTTTTTCCTCCATAAATTGTTGAAGGGAAAGAAGACGCCCAGACACACCAGCTTTTACCTCAAGAGGAATAACAGAAGATCTTGAGGTAAGGAGATAGTCCACTTCTGCTGAACTACTTTTCTGCTCGCGCTTCCAGAAAAAAAGTTGAGGGCTTTCATAAAAATCTCTTAGGTTCAAAAGCTCCTGCCCTACAAATTGTTCGGCAAGCCTTCCTGAGTGAATCTGCAAGAGATCCTCTTGCCAAAGTTCGTTAATGTCTACCCTATGAGCCGTATGCAAAAGGCCAATATCAAGAAATAAAATCTTAAAGCGGTTTTCCTTAATCTGAGCAGACAAAGGAAAGCCCGATGCAGCTGTTGCATAAACGCGTGTTAAAAGCCCTGCATAACACAGCTGCTCAAGTGCTACTTTAATTTCTCTCGACTTTACATCTGCAGAAACATTCACATATTTAAAGTGGGTAGCAACAACCTTCGGCGCCTTTTCAAAGAGAAGCTGTAAGTGGCGGTGCTCTCCCTTTGAAGCATACTTTCCAAAGTCATTTTGATAAGCCTGAAGAATAGAGAGCTGCACCCGACGACACTCTATAAGAGAGTTTGTTTCTAAGTATTTTTGAACTACTGCAGGCATTCCCCCAAGAGCTAAATAAAGACGGAGCTCTTCAAGAAGTTTTTTGTGTACTTCGCCTGGAATCCCTTCCTTAATTTCAACTTGCCCTAAGAACTCTACTAACCTTTCATTCCCAGTATTCAGAAGAAATTCAGAAAAAGAGAGGGGCCCCATAAAAAGAAACTGAACTCGCCCAACAGGAAAAGAAAAATCTTCCTCACCTAACACAAACTCTAGAAGAGACCCTGCTCCAATAACATGAAGCTCCGGCATTTTTTCTTTAAAGTACCGAAGAGCCATAATCGCTTTAGGACACTCCTGAATCTCATCCAAAAAAAGGAGGGTTTTTTCAGGGGTAATCTCCTTTTCTGATATCAACTCAAGACGATTGAGGATCTTTTGAGGGTCGAGCGTTTCAAAGCACTCACAAAACTCGGGTTGAAATTCAAAGTCGATCACAACTACAGAATCAAAAGCCTTTTTTCCAAACTTCTCGATGATATAGCTTTTCCCGATTTGCCTCGCTCCCCTAAGGATCAAGGGAAGATGGTCTTTCTTTTTTCGCCATTCTTCTAGCTCTTTCTCAATGTACCGAAACATCATTTAAACTCCTTTTCCTTGATTATATCCTATTTCTGGACAAAACACAAGGCTTTTTCGTCCATTTTTTGGACAAAATACAAGGCGTTTTCGTCCATTTTCTGGACAAAATAGGGGGCTTTTTTAGCCACTTTTTGGGCAAAATACAGGGTTAACGACCTAAGCCGCTTATAAAAAACAATTTGAGGTGTCGAATTTACCCCTACCCCAGCCGGTTGCAAAGTTTTTGAGCTCTTTGCTATGATGGGAGATTAACCCATTGGAGAAACCATGACAGAAGTTAAAGAGATCGCCCCCCCTGAATATCACAGCTATGAAGAGTTTCAGAACCGGACGGCAAAACTCAAAGAAATCCGAGCGCTGGGAATCGACCCCTATCCCCATAAGTATGCCCCTACTCACCAAATGCGCGCACTGCACGATAAGTTTGAGGACGCCGCAGTAGGCGGGAGTGAAGAGGCAGCCGAGGGAAAGACCGACCTCGTGAGAATCTCTGGCCGCTTGGTCCTTTTCCGCGCGATGGGAAAAAATGCCTTTGGACATATCCAAGATGAAACGGGACGCCTTCAGATCATGTTTAACCGCGACCTGACCAAGGTGACTGGTCTTCCTGAAGAAAGTGAAGTGCGCCCCCTAAAATTTATTGAGAAAAAGATCGATTTGGGCGACATCGTCGGCGTCGAAGGGCACCTTTTCCGGACCCAAAAGGGAGAGTTGACCCTCTTTGCCAAAGAGGTGACCCTCCTTTGTAAAACTTTGCTTCCTCTTCCCGACAAGCATAGTGGCCTCACCGACAAGGGAACCCGCTACCGGAAGCGGTGGCTCGATCTGATTACCAATCCGGAGAGCGTCGAGCGACTAAAAACCCGCAGTCTTCTCGTCTCCAAAATTCGCCGCTACTTCGAAGATACCGGCTTCATGGAAGTGGAAACCCCCGTCCTTCAAAACATCTACGGCGGAGCAGAAGCAAGCCCCTTCATCACCAAGCTCAATGCCCTCCACCAAACGATGTATTTGCGGATTGCGATTGAGATTTCCCTTAAGAAGTTAATTGTGGGGGGACTTTCTCGCGTCTTTGAGATCGGCAAGGTTTACCGGAATGAAGGGCTCGATCGGACCCACAACCCTGAGTTCACCATGCTCGAGTCTTATGCTGCCTATTGGGACTACAACGATGTAATGGTTCACACCGAAAATCTTTTCGCCCACCTTGCAAAAGAGCTCTATGGAACGACAGAAATTGGAATGCGGAAAGATAAGCAAGGAAACGAGCACCCCATCGATCTTAAAACTCCCTGGAAGCGCCTTTCGATGAAAGAGGCGATCCAAACCTACGGGAAGATCGACCCTGACAAACTCTCCGACGATGACATCCGTCTCAAATTGAAAGGAAAGATCGAGGACGAAAAAATTAAAGATGCTCCCCGTGGAAAGCTCATCTCTTATCTCTTTGAAGAGTTTGCCGAGCACCACCTGATCCAACCCCACCACATCATCGACCACCCGATTGAAACAACGCCTCTTTGTAAACTGCACCGCGATCCGAAGCTGCGCGAAGAGCGTTTTGTCGAGCGGTTCGAAACCTTTATCCTGGGTTACGAGTTTTGCAATGCCTATTCAGAGCTCAACGATCCCGAATTGCAAAGGCAACTTCTTGAGGACCAAAACCGTCTCCGCGAAGGGGGAGATGATGAGGCCAATCCGATGGACGAAGAGTTTATCGAGGCGATCTGCCAGGGGATGCCCCCCACCGGTGGCCTCGGCATCGGCATCGACCGCCTCACCATGCTCTTTACCGACGCCTTTTCTATCCGGGATGTGGTTTACTTTCCGATGATGCGCCCTGAGGAATAGCTTCAAACCTCAATAGTTAGCGCTTGAGAATCACGTATTACTCAGCGCTAACTCCTATTTTTTAGGAGTTAGCGCTGTTGAATCCTTAAAAAGTAGCGATTTGGTGGCATTTTTGTAGGCGATTTTGTCGACAATGGTGTCTGAAAGATGGCTTCGAAGGAGGGCAAAAAATGCTGGGTAGCAGCTAGAATTGTTAAAGTTGGGCTGAAAAACGGGGTGCTCCATACAGGGAACAGAAATACCTCCATAAAAGTCAGCTCCTAGAGCAAGCGTATTTTCTGCGCCAAGGGAAAGGGCGTGGTCGATATGGCGAAGGAAATCTTCGGGAGCATCGCCCACAAAACGGCGGACAAAGTTAATCCCAATAAGACCACCGCGCCGGATAATCTCTTGAGCGAGATCGTCAGGGAGGTTGCGCGGAACATCTTTGATAGCTCGGAAATTGGAGTGGCTGGCAATAGGTGTGAGGGAAAGACTATGTTTGTCGATGAAGTTAAGAATATCATAGGCCAAGGCATCGGAGGTGTGGGAAAGGTCAATAGTGGTGGGGGTTTGGCTAAGATATTCGAGAAAACGTTCTCCGTCAGGTTTAAGACCAATAGTAGAGGCGTTGCCACCACCAAAGCGGTTTTCATCATTCCAAGTGAGACTCACATAGAGAATCTTTTCTACCTCTCGGAATGTTTCGAACCGTTTAAAGGCTTGCTCTAGAGGCTCATTTTCTTCAACAAGGGCAGAGGCATTTTCAATCGCAAAAATATAGTCCCGCTCGCGGGGCATTTTCTTGTAAAGCTCGACTTGCCTTTCTGCAATTCGGGCCGAGCCACGGCGGGTAATGGCTGCAACGGCTAGGGTCTGAAGGGTTACTCCCCCCTCTTTAAGTTGGGGAAGAGAACAGTTGGTTCCAGGAGAGTCGAAGGTGAGATTTGGATTTTGCTCGATAGAGCCCAGTAGATCGCAATGGAGATCAATAATCATTGCTTTTTTACCCTGGTTCCAGTTGGGCTATCTTCAATGAGGTAGCCTTGCGCTTGAATATAGTCTCGCTGCTTGTCGGCCTCTTCCCAGTCTTTGGCGGCGCGGGCTGCTTGCCGCTTTTCAAAAGCGGCGGTGACCTCGGCAGGAATTTCAAGAGCTTTTTCTTCAAGAGGTAAAACTGCTAAGACGGTGTTGAGCTCTTTGAGGAAATCAAGGGTGGCGGTGGCTTCAGCAGAGGTAAGCTGACCTTTGTCGATGAGGGTATTGATCTTCTTCATAAAATCAAAAAGAGCGGCAAGGGCGACAGAAATATTCAGGTCGTCGCCAAGGGCCGCTTTGAAAGCGGTCCGGGCTTCATCGATGGGAGCTGCGGGGCCACTGGGGGCAGAAGCGGAGCGGAGGCGATGGACAAAGTCGGCGATGCGGGCAAGAGTTTGGCGGGCCGCCTCGAGCCCGTCGAAGGTGAAGTTGAGTTGGGTCCGGTAATGGGTGGCAAGGAGCAAGTAGCGCACTTCAGCGCCGGTGTATCCTTTGTCTAAAAGGTCGCGGAGAGTGTAGAAGTTGCCGAGGCTTTTCGACATCTTTTTTCCATCAACGATGAGATGTTCGGCATGGAGCCAGTGGCGAACAAAATGCTTGCCGGTGCATCCTTCCGATTGGGCAATCTCGTTTTCGTGGTGGGGAAAGATATTGTCGACCCCCCCAACATGGATGTCGATGGTGGGGCCGAGGAGCTTGGTGGCCATGGCGGAACACTCAACGTGCCAGCCAGGACGCCCTTTCCCAAAGGGACTTTCCCAAAAGACGTCGCCGTCTCGTTTGGGATCGTACGATTTCCAGAGGACAAAGTCGGTGGCCGATTCTTTGTCATACTCATCGTCGGAAACCCGCTCAGAAGCTCCCTCTTGAAGCTCGTCAAGCTTGAGGTGGGAGAGGCGCCCATAGGAGGGAAATGATTTGAGTCGGTAGTAGACTCCCCCATCTTTTCCTTGGTAGGCAAACCCTTTTTCGATGAGGGTCTCGATCATGGTGATCATCTCAGCGATATAGTCGGTGGCCGGGGGGTAAATTTCCACTGGTTCGATGTGGAGGGTTTTGAGATCCTCGAAGAAGGCATCCTTATAGGTTCGGGTGTAGTCTTCGAGCTTTTCCCCCGCCGCGATCGCCCCTTGGATCGTTTTGTCCTCAACGTCGGTGAGGTTCATTACCTGTTTTAAAGGAAAGCCAAAGTATTTGAGGGTGCGACGCAAGAGATCTTCAAAGACGTAGGTGCGGAAATTTCCGATGTGGGCGTAGTTATAGACAGTGGGGCCGCAGGTGTACATCTTGAGCAAATCATCCTGGAGTTTGACCTCTTGCTTGGCACGGGTTTCGGTGTTGTAAAGCTTAAGCATGTTTTTCCTTCACAAGCTCTTGGATCGCGCGCAGTTGGAGTTTTCCCGTTCCGGTAATGGGAATTTCTTCCACTTGATAGACAGCAGCCACCTTCACTAAAGGGGGAAAGCCTCCCTCTTTCAGAACTTTGTTCGCCTCTTCTTTGGTGAAGGGAAAGGTGGTAAAGAGGATGAGCTGAGGCTTATCCTTCTCATCGACACCAATGGCAACTTGCGGGGTCTCGTCTTCTTTTTTGGGGGCGGCGCGGCCAAGCTCTTCTTCTAATGCCACCAAGCTTACCATTTCTCCCCCTATTTTGACAAAGCGCTTGCTCCTTCCCTTCAAGATGAGGGCGCCGGTCTCGTCGATATGACCTAAATCGCCACTTTTGTACCACCGCTTCCCCTCAATCTCGATGAAGGGGTCAGAAACATCTTTCCCAATGTAGCCGCTAAAGACGTTGGGGCCTGAAATGGCGATTTCGTCTCCTTCGATCACACAAAGCTCCACCCCTGGAATGGGATAGCCCACGCCACGTGGCTCTTCCCCTTGCCGATTCATCGTCACTATGGGAGAACACTCGGTAATTCCATACCCCTCGATCATCTCTTTACCGTTGTAAAGCCGCTTTACATGTTCAAAAAGCTCGGGCGGGGTTTTCTCTGCTCCTGCTGCAAAAATGCGGACCGTTTTGAGCTGGCGAGGAGTCGCGATCCGAAAGAGGTTCCGGTAAAAGCTGGGGGCTAAGCAAAGGAGGGTGATCCTTTGCTCGAAACATTCGCGAGCCATCTGGTGGGTATCGGTCGGGTCGGGAGAGTAAAAGACCCGCAGACCTGCCAATAGAGGAAAAATCCCCGTAACGGAAAAGCCAAAGGAGTGAAAAGGAGGAAGGACGCCATAGAAAATATCTTCTTTACTGAACTGAACGCGCTCCAAAGCGGCCCGCTGATTGCTTAAGATGTTTTTGTGGGAGAGAGGAACCGCCTTAGGATAGTTTTCGGTCCCGCTCGTAAAGAGGATGATAGCAGGATCCTCTTCTTTGAGGGTGGGCCCTTTCCTCTTAAAAGCTCCTTTGAGCTTATCCCAGAGGGAAATCGTATGACGAAAATCTTCCATGAGAAGAATGTTTTCTTCTAAGCTGCCAAGCTCGAGCCGTTCGACTCTTTCTAAAAAACGGCGGGAGCTTAAGATTGTTTCAAAACCGAGAAGGTCGCGAGAAAATTTCAAACTCCGCTCTCCGGCTGTCCAGTTGAGCATAACGGGGATTTTTTTCGCAAAAAGGAGGGCAAAGATGAGGATGTAACAGATCGAGGTGGAAGGGAGCAAAATGGCGACATACTCCCCGGGAAATTTCTTAAATTTTTCGGCGAGGACAAAAATGGCTAGGCGAAGTTTTTTGTAGGTCATGGGCTTTGTCAAGCCATCGGCGCAGCTAACATGGTTTCCCATCCGCGCAGCCACTTCGAGGAAGGCTTCGGTGAGGGTTTTCCCGTTGGGGAAAAGGACGGGGGGACGATTGGGTTCTTCGGGCCACGGGTTTTTTTTCTCCTCATGGGAGGCTGCGGCCTCTTCTTTTTTCCCTTCGACGATCAGAGCAAGAAGATCGTAGACGGTGTGGAGACGACCCGGACGTCCCCCCTCGACATCGAACCGCTGGTCGATAAAGGTGTAGATGCTTGCTAAATCGAGGGAATCGAGGCCAAGATCGTGGGAAAGATCCTTTTCATCGGTTAATTCTTTGACCCCAGAAAGTCTCATTAGCTCCCGATAGACCTCTTCTCGGATCGGGTCAGGGATGGGGATTTTTTCTTTTTTGCTCTCTTCTTTTTCCTTGGGAAGAGGGGGGAGCTCTTCGCGAAAGCAGCTAAAAGAGACCCGAGTGAGGGGCTCTTCTTCTTTGTTGTACCACTCTTCTAAGTACTTGTTGAGCTCTAAGCGCCCCCCCTTTTTGGGAAAACCGGCGGGGCTTTCTTCAAACTCGATTGTTATCTTCCTCTTGGGGGTAAAAAAGATCCCGTTTTTCAGGATGATTTTAAGTCCTTTGCCAAGGATTCCCCAAAAGTCGGGCGACTCTTTCGAGTAGGCGCACGAAAACAAGCTTCCCCAAAGGCCGGTTGTTCGGACGAGGACAACGTTTATGTCGGGGGAGGTTTCGACGAGCTTATGGATAAAGGAGTTTCCTCCGATACTTTCATGGGCTTTCCGCTTCAACTCTCCGGAAGGGTAGATGAGAAAGCTTTCTCCCCCCTTCATCTCTTCTTGGACCTTTTTTAGACATTTCTCGACCTGGTGGATCTTCCACGAGTTGGCAGAAAGCTCGAAGTTGGGCATCGGCAGCGCGCGGATGATATTCATGAAAAAGCGGGCTCCTCCCAGATAGTAAAAATGTTCGATGACAAGGGGGCGGGGCTTAAACTTTTTCGCTAAAAGGTTGTAGATGATGATCGGATCGATCTCGGCAGGGTGGTTGGGCAAGAAAAGGGTTCCCCCTTTTTTTTTGATTTTATCGAGCCCTTTGACCTCGATTTTGTAACGGAGTGAAACGAGTCTTAAGATGAGCCACGATCCGATGGCAATAATGAACTTTCGCATCTCCTCATTTTAACACGTTTCTCTATTTGACACAAAAGGGGTTTTTGGCTACTTCGTAAGGGATGCTAAAAAGATTGTTTCCTCTTCTTTTTTTAGCGGGAAGTCTATGGGCTGCTGAGTGGGACCTTACCGGTGGCGGCAACTGGAACACCGCAGGCAACTGGAGTCCTCCAGGAGTTCCGAATAGCTCCGGTACAGATGTTGAATTTGGGGGAATTATCTTGGCTCCTAGCACCATCACCGTCGATGGAAGCTTTGCCGTGAACAGTCTCACCTTTGACAACGCCAACTCCTATACCCTTTCGGGGGGGACCCTTACCGTAACTACTGAGATAATAGGGACCTCAGGATCTCATGAGATTGGGTCTACCCTACGACCCATTCCATCCTCCTTCCCCATCACAAATAACTCGGCAGGAACGCTCACAATTTCGGGAAACATCACCAATACGTTCTTGTCAGGAGTAAATATTAATGGGACAGGAACAACGGTTTTCTCTGGGGCAAACACCTATGGGATTGAAACGGAGCTCACATCGGGAACATTGAGTGTTAGCGCAGATAATAACCTCGGAAATGCAAGCATAACTTTCAATGGAGGAACCCTTCTAGTCACAGAAAGTTTTGCTACCTCAAAAAGCCTTACCCCCTCGGCCGCTCCAATGATAGAGGTTGCCTCTGGAAAAACCTTTACCTATCAAGGGGTTTACTTTTCTGGGCCTTTCCCTTTAACACTGATGGGAGGGGGAAGTTTGGTCTTCACCCCCACCTCCAACTTTAGGCCCACCTCTTTTACGGTCACTTCAGGAACCCTTGTGGGATCGCCTGCCTCTATTGTCGTCCCTGTTGCAGTCACCTCCCCGGGAGGGCTTGCTTTCAATCAAGGTAGTGGGACCTTTTCAAGTGTCATCAGTGGAACAGGGGTGTTTATTAATGGCAGTTCCGAGGAAATCACCCTAACAGCTACAAACACCTATAGTGGAGGAACGAGGATCAACGCAGGGGCCTCGCTGAGCGTAGGCAGTGACAGCAACTTTGGAACTGGAATGGTCACCCTGACTGGGGGAACCCTCCACACGACAGCGGGTTTTCCTACTGGAAAGGATTTTACCTTAGCTGGGAGTGGAGGAACCCTCAATGTTGATACAGGAAGCTTGGATATTACAGGGATGGTCACCGGAACGGGTCCTTTAACGAAGACGGGTCCTGGAGAGCTGGAGCTCACCGATGCTACCAACGATTACACGGGAGGAACGGTCGTCAATCAAGGGGTTCTCACTATTGGAGCAGATGGCGTTCTGGGCGCCCTTTCTGGAGGGATAACCTTAAGTGGAGGGACTTCTCTTGAGGTAACTGCGACTTTCCCCTCAGCCCGAACACTGACCATGGCAGGTCCTGGAACATTGAGCGTCGACCCCACCTTCACTTATACCTTAAGTGGCACCGTATCAGGAAGTGGAGAGCTGAAAAAACTAGGAACAGGAACCCTTGTCCTTAGTGGCGCCAACACCGGCTTTACTGGAGGGATTGAATTTGGAGCAGGGACCGTAAGTGTCTCGAGTGAAGATAATCTTGGAAGTGGCACTTTAGAGTTTAACACAGGGACTTTGGAAACCACCGGCGCGGTCACTTCGGCCAACCCCATCACCCTCACCGGCTCCGGGACCTTTGACATTGGGACAAATAGTTCTTTTTCTGGGGTGATTACGGGTGGAGGACTCCTCACAAAGGGAGGGGCTGCCACCCTTACGATCGATAATGCAAATAATAGCTATTCAGGTGGCATCACTGTTTCCGCAGGAACTCTAGCGGGAAGCACCCTAAGCATCCTTGGAAATATCGCCAATAGTGGAACGGTCAATTTTAATCAGGGAACCGGTACTTATTCAGGAGAACTGTCGGGAACTGGTGATCTTGTTGTTAGTAGCTCTGCAGTCATCACCACCAGTAATACGAACAACAGCTATTCAGGGGGAACCTCGGTGACAACTGACGGAACTCTTCTTGTTGATGCCGATAGTCAGCTTGGAGATCCTTCAGGGGGGCTTACTCTCAATAATGGCACCCTTCGCGTACTTGATACAATGACTTCAAGTAGAGGGGTAACACTCACAAACACAGGAATCTTTAACGTTTCTACAAACGAAACTTTAACTCTAAATGGAACGATTGGCGGCGATATTCTAAAAAAAACAGGCTCAGGCATTCTTGTTTTGGGCAATGCTGGAAACAATACCTACTCCGGGCTCACGTGGGTCTTTGAAGGAACTATGCGTATCTCAAAAGCAGGCCATCTAGGGACCTCTTCTTCGATCACTCTTGAAAATGAAGGTGTCCTTGCAACTGCTAATTCCGTAACTAACTTCTCTTTGTCTCAACCAGTTACTTTATCCACTGATGGGGGAGGAGTGGGACCGGTTGGTTCTACAGAATTGACCTTATCTGGCGCAATTACCGGCTCTACCTCTTTGACAAAAACAGGGACGGGGACTCTTATTTTGAGCAATGTGGCAAACAGTGGCTCTACCTGGACGACTTCTTTTAATGCTGGCACTCTAAGCATTGCAAGTGATACCAACCTGGGATCTGGTGACTTCACATTCACTGGGGGAACTCTCCTTTCCACAGGAGCATCAGTCACGCTGCCCCAAGCAATCTCTTTGGCAGATGCGGGAACCTTTGATACCGCTAATAGTTTGGAGCTTCAAGGAGCGATCAGCGGAACTAACGGTTCTTTGACAAAAATAGGAACAGGAACCCTGGTCCTAACCGGAACCAATACCTATTCGGGAGGGACCACCGTCACAGCAGGGACCCTCGAAGGAGATACCGACAGCTTGCAAAGGGCGATTACCAATAATAGCGCGGTCACCTTTGATCAAGGTGTGGCGGGGACCTATGCAGGAGCAATGACAGGAACAGGCTCCCTTACAAAAATAGGAGCAGGAACCCTTACCCTCACCGGTACTAATACCTACTCAGGGGGCACCACCGTCTCTGTAGGGACCCTTTCAGGAAGCGCCAACTCTATTCAAGGAGCCATTGCCACTGCAGGGGGAACCACCGTTAACTTTAACCAGCCAGATTTAGACATTTACCAAGGGGTGATGTCAGGAGGAGGAGTTTTAACCAAAACGGGGGTGGGAACTCTTATTCTTACCGGCGCTAATACCTACACCGGGGGAACCACCGTCTCGGGAGGGATTCTTGCGGGAAGCCCCACCAGCATCCAAGGAGATATTGTTGACAACTTTGACGCTGTCGTTAATTTTAACCAAGGAACAGGGACCTACGCAGGGGTGATTTCTGGAGCGGGTGAAGTCATCGTCAACAGCCCTGGGCTCATCACCTTTACTGGGGTAAATACCTTCACAGGAATCATACGGGTTAGCTCTGGAGGAACTTTGAGCGTTGCTTCCAGCGGAAATTTAGGGGGAGGGACTAATGAACTTCGATTTCTTAACACCGGAACCCTGATTAATTCGGCCTCCTTTTCTACCTCCAGAAAGGTCACCCTTGTAGGAGGAGATGGGATCTTTCAGACCGATACTCCCCTCACCCTATCGGGAAAAGTCACCGGCGTGGGGCGCCTCGTAAAGAGTGGAGCCAGCACCCTGACCCTGACCGGAACCAGTAACGACTATACAGGGGGAACGCTCGTTTCTGCCGGTACTTTGATCGGAACAGGAGCGACCCTTCAAGGAAATATCCTCAACAACGCCACTGTCAATTTCGACCAGGGGACAACCAGCACCTATGGAGATGTGATGTCAGGAAGTGGGGCCCTGACAAAAAGCGGAGTGGGAACTCTCATTCTATCAGGAGCCAATACCTATACAGGGGGGACAGTCGCTCTCGCAGGAACCTTGCAAGGAACCTCAACAAGTTTGCAAGGGAGTCTCTCCAATTCAGGAGCGACAGTCACCTTCGACCAAGACTTTAACGGCATCTTTAATGGCACGATTAGTGGAACAGGCTCCCTTTTCAAAGAAGGGACAGGGACTCTCTCTGCAACTGGCGCCTCCCCCTTTACAGGAACAACAACGATTAACGGAGGAGAGGTCAACCTCAATGGGTCGATCGCTGGCCCTGTCGTCACCTCGGTTGGAGGGACCTTTTCAGGCAATGCAACGGTAGCAAGTCTGAGCAACTCAGGGACCACCTCTCCCGGAAACTCAATTGGAACGATCACCATTCCTGGCGCTTTCACCCAAGCAGCCACCGGAAACCTCATTATCGAGGTGAATGATGCTGGAAACACCGACCTTTTAGCGGTTACAGGGGCAGCAACCCTTGATGGAACCCTCACCCTCTCTCCCCTCCCCGGGATTTATAGTGGAAACGAGTTTTATACCATCATCACATCGGGGGGAGGCGTTGCAGGGACCTTTAGCCAGCTTGCCGGCCCCCCAGGGGTAAACTATTTAG
Source organism: Chlamydiota bacterium (assembly GCA_021772275.1). Lineage (GTDB taxonomy): Bacteria > Chlamydiota > Chlamydiia > Chlamydiales > Simkaniaceae > Neptunichlamydia. The sequence goes on from JAJFMJ010000002.1 coordinate 88,145, forward strand.
CCCTCTATCTTGCCAATAGCGTCCTCATCGACCTCAACTTTTCAGGGGCCATACTCCCCGTCCCAATCGACAACCTCAAAGGAAATGCAAAAGCCGTTGCCGACTATCTTTTCTGTTTTAACCTTTTCCCCGACGATCCCGATCTCCTCCCCATCTTAAGACAGCTGGTGAGCCTTTCTCCCAAAGAGTTTGTTGAAGAGCTCGACCAACTTAGCCCCGCCCAATTTGGAGCTCTTCCCCTCGTCGTTCTCCAAAACAGCCACCTCATATCAGACCTCTTTGTGACAAGTAACGAAAGAGCTTACTGGTGCGATGAGACAGAGTGCACTGGAGATACCCATGTCTGGATCGCCCCTGTGGGGCAGTGGCAAGGACAAAACTCCATTGGGCAACAGCTCGGCTTTAACAGCCGCACCTTTGGTACCGCTATCGGAGCAAGTCACCTCTTTTCCAACTACCTCAATTTGACCGGCGGATTGGGCTATACCTACACCGATCTCGGCTGGAAAGAAAATGGAGGGAATGGCCACTGGAACAGTCTCTATCTTTGCCCCTCTCTTGGCTTTGTAACCAAAACTTGGTTTGCCAATATTTTAGCCCAAGGAGCAGTCAATTTCTATAACACAGAGCGAACCATCCGCTTTACAGGTCTAAGTCGCAACGCCACCAGTAGTCACCACTCTTACGACATCCTAGGGCGGGTCGACGGAGGCTACCGATTTAAGTGGGGAGACCGGCGCAAAAGCTATCGGATCTACACCATGCCAACGGTCCGTCTCAGCTACCTGAACATCTTTGAAAACAGCTATACCGAAAGTGGCGCAGGAGCGATCAACCTTGATGTCGACAGCCACTACTCTGCCTTCCTCCAACCTGAAATCCTCATCAAAAACAGCCTCGAGTTCACCCCCGGTGACCTCTGCATCGCCCCCTATACCGAGATCGGTTACATCGCCAATATTCCCCTCACCTCAGCAAACTACACCTCCCGCTTCCACAAGCAAACCCTCTGTAAACCCAACTTCACCGTCGTCGGCCTTAACGAAACGACGAACCAGCTTTCGATCACCCTTGGCCTCCAGGTCACCAAAGGGTGTCACTTCACCCTTGATGTGAGCTACGATGGGCGCTTCTTTGACCAAACCTACATCAATGCCGGCAAGCTGAAGTTTGACTATCGGTTTTAAACCTCATATATCTGTCGCAGCGTGGTAAGCAATTCATCGAAGTTTGTATTTTTTATTCCTAGTGATTTAAGGTCTATTAGCGCCCCCTCTTGCACTCGCTCTAAGAACTGCTTCATATCCTGCTTGATAGAATGAGGCAAAACAATTTTGTCGGATGGTGTCAATAGTTGGTATAAACGAATAATATCATTTTTGTGCTTGCGAACATCTCTTTCATTGACGCTTGTGCCTCCATTTTTTCGACCCATCAGATCGATCCAAGCCCGTGCTTTTAGAGGGATCAGGTGACTAGCACGAACAACAGGCAATCCGCTGATATTTTGCTTGCCTGCATGAATGAACTGGTAATAGGTATCGTCAAGTAGGATAGCTGATAGACTCGTCACAGATTCATCGATAGGGATAGGAGTCAAGTGACTACCCTCCACGATCTGCAATGTATCAGGCACTCGAGAAAATAATTCTAGCATTGCAGGAAATTTTCTATTATTAGGTGCTGAAAAACGGTAGAAAATCTCTTTTCCGCTGCTTCGCTGACGGTGTTGGTACCCTCCCATCTTGATAAACTTCCAAAAAGTCGACACAAAGTCAGCATCAAGCGCCTCGATATAGAGGACAATATCGAGATCTTTTGTAGCTCGAAAATCGAGCCCAGCTTCTTCCATGATTAGATTGCATGCGGTTCCCCCAATGAGCACATATTTATCAGCATAGTCGGTAAAATGTTTTTTAAAATCGTTCAATCCCCTTACCATTTGATGTTCTCCTTCATTGCTTCTAAGGCAGCTTCAACCCGTTCATCTTTAGTGTCTCTTAAACTTAGGTAGAGAGAAAAAGGATCAATAACATTGTTATGTGTGATTGAGCTTGGACCATAGTGCCATATCTCTAACTCTGCCGTTGCTTCTTCAGATATAGGCAGGACCGTAACACCTAACTTCTTCCAATGCCGCCAATCAGCCCTACTCATAGCATATATTGGAACAGCAGGCGGGTTCAGCATAGAATACTCTGCCAAAGCGGTTAATCCAGCTTTGATTTTTGGTCTCTTCCCTTTTACCCAAACCCGTTGCTTGACAGGTGATCTTAGCAAATGCTCCGTCTGAGTCCAGAGCTTAAACTTACCCTCTTTGAAGGACCAACACCGTTCTTTTCCTTTTCGATCGATTGAACCGACACCCGCATTTTCTAATTCGTTAAAGACCCTAATAAGTGTCATGCGAGAATACCCCAACTCTTTGATAAGTTCAGTAGCTGTGTAACCTTCACTCGGATCATGGCACAGCCCATAAACCACTACTGCCTGTGTGGCAGGACTGAAAAGGTCCTTTTTAGGTTTAGATTGTTGAAAATACTCGCGCAGATCGATACCTAAATCTGGAAGATACATTTGGTTGCCAGGTGCGATGAAAGAGACACGATGATGAATAAGGCGTTGCCGATTGTATGGAGAGATAGCCTCCTGAACATATATACAGCAGCCTGTCCAGTTTGTTTGCACTTGATCCTTCTGCTTCTTTAGAACTGCGGGAGATACTTCCGTCTCTTGTTTGGGTATGATTAGCAAGCAGGGTCGGTCAAACAGCGAAATTTCATAGAAATCATAGGAATTCAAGAGAAAGAGTGGTAAATCTCTTTTACCTTTCCATGGGCAAGCTTTCACTTGCACGCCGAGAACTTTGCTAATATACCGTTCTAAATTTTTGACAATTTCACTCAAAAGAGACTTCCCTCTCTTAATAACATGTTTTCTGCACTATAACATTGATATTGTTATTATGCAACTAAACAGTTATGAACATGATCAACTTATTGATAATAAGTCAATTAACACTTTGGTCGCCACCTGTGGACACCTCCAAGTCTAGATGGGCAAAACAGCCCCTTAAACAGGAAATTTGACACAAAATGACGCTCTCCATTAAGAGATTAGGATAACCTTCAAAGATAAACAAGGAGTCTTGATATGAGTGATATAAAAGTTACCGGCAGGGTTTTACCCGCAGCTACAACGCCGACTGAAGCAGACCCAACAACCGCTAAATTACTGAATAATACAAATGCAATGGGTCAACACGTTACTAAGAATCAGCATTTGCTGTTTCAAGGAACAGAGATTCACGCAACGCCTGGCGGTGCACCATTGAATATTAATATTCCAGTGCCTTAACCAGCTCCGAATAAAGTTTTCGCTCCTCTTCGAACGTCGCGTACGAAGGGAGGTCTTTGAGGAGGAGCCATTGCCCCCCACAGATTTCCTCTGCTTGGAGGGTATACTTAGGGCTCGTCATCTCGGCGAGGTAGAAACGGACTGTTTTGTCGACGAGGATTCCGTCGTGGATATATTGATATTTTTCGACGAGATAAGGGATGTCTAAGTAGCGACCGACCGTCATCCCGGTCTCTTCCAAAAGCTCTCTTTCGGCGGTCTTTTTGGGCGATTCCCCCTTTTCAGAGTGCCCCTTGGGAAAGCCCCAGTGTCCCCCATTAAGATGTTGGATCAAAAATGCTTCCCACACCTGTTTCCGGTAGGTAAGAGGAATGATCCCAAATGCACTAACCTGCATACTTACCGAAGACGACAACCGAATTATGTCCCCCAAATCCAAAGGAGTTGGAGATCGCTACGTCCACTTCAAAGTCCTCGGCCTTATCGCCGGTGATGTTAAAGTCTTTCACTTCATCTTCGGGATCTTTGAGGTTCGGGGTTGGGTGAAGCTTTCCGGTGTTAATCGCTTTGATCGTGGCGATTGCTTCGACTCCTCCGGCAGCGCCAAGGCAGTGTCCGGTCATCGACTTGGTTGCATTCATCTTCATCTTCTTCACTTGGTCGCCAAAGACAGTCCGGATTCCTCGGATTTCGCAGAGATCGCCCACCGAGGTCGATGTGGCGTGGGCATTGATGTAATTTACTTTATCTTTTGAAACGTTTCCATCTTTAAGGGCAGTTTCGATACACGATGCAACGCCAGAACCATCTTCGCGGGGGCTGGTGATATGATAGGCATCGGTCGAAACGGCGCCGCCGAGATACTCGGCTAAGATCGTTGCCCCCCGCTTTTTCGCATGTTCATACTCTTCGAGGACCAAGACTCCGGCCCCTTCTCCCACAACGAATCCATCACGGGTTTTATCCCAAGGGCGAGAAGCTGTCTCTATTTCTTCATTTCGCTCAGAAAGAGCTTTCATGACGACAAATCCTGCCACTCCAATTGGGTTAATCGGCGCCTCTGCCCCACCACAAACCATCAGATCAGCGTCTCCCCGCTCGATATGTTGCGCAGCGGAAACGATTGAATAGTTAGCAGTCGCGCAGGCTGTTGAAATCGAGTAGTTAGGTCCTGTGAAGCCGAGATCGATCGCTAAAAGTCCTCCCCCCATATTGGTGATGATGAAAGGGACGAAGAAAGGGGTAATTCTTTTAAAGCCTTTTTCAAAGAGAGTCTTGTTTCCATCGAAAAAGACCGACATTCCTCCCATTCCAGAGCCGATTAAAACGCCGCAGCGAGATTTATCGAGTTTTTCAAGAGCCTCTCCAGCCAACCCTGCATCTTCCAGGGCTTTTTTTCCGGCAACCATCGTGTAGCGGATGAAGGGGTCAACGCGGCGGGCTTGTTTTTTGTCCATGTAGTCGCCTACGTCAAAGTCTTTCACTCCCCCTGCAAAGCGGGTAGAATAGTCTTCACAAGGAAATTGGGTGATCGGAGCGATCCCACTTTTCCCCTCTAGAAGGTTTTCATAAAACTTATCGACATCGGTCCCAAAACAGGAGACAATGCCCATTCCTGTTACAACAACGCGCCGTTTTTTCGTCACTTTTTCACCTCAAAGTCTAAGTCCATGACCTTCCCATCGGGCCATAGCCGTTCTAACTGATATTTTTGCCGCATCTCGGGGAGGAAAAGGTGGATCACCACCCGGAAATAGTCCAAAACGACCCAATCTCCATGCTCCATTCCCTCGACATGGGCGGGCTTTTCGCCCTTTTCTCGCATCACATTTTGGATCTCTTTTGCCAAAGAGACGACGTGGCGATCGACATTCCCATCTGCAATTAAGATGTAGTCGGTAATCGAAGAAATGCCCTTCACATCGATCGCGATGATGTTCGAGCCCTTCTTGTCAAAAATAGTCTGTGCGATCTGCTTTAAATAATTAGCCATACTCTTAGGAAGAGTATATAGTATTTTGGTGAATGTAGTCCAGGACTTTTCCAGGAATTAAATGGCCTACATAAAGTCTTTTCTTGAGTCTTTCCCGCACCTCGGTGCTGCTCACATCCATTGCAGGGATTTGACACCTTCCCGCTTCAACTTTTAACTTTATTTTTTCAGGAAGCCCCCCTAGTTTTTGCGGATCGAAGCCGTGGCGGACCCCCACAAGAGGGGGGGCGAGTTCCAGAAGCTGGTCGATCTCTTTCCACTCTCCGAAGCCATAAGCGGTATCTTCGGCAACAATGAGGAAAAGCTCCCCCTTCATCTCCCGCACTGTATCGATTGTGTAGGAGGGGGGTGGGCGCGAAATTTCCCCGTTACAAGGGTCGCAACCAGGGACATCTTCCAGTGCCAACTGCAACATGTTCAGACGGTGATTCGCCGGCGCGATAGGAGGGGCGCTTCCCTTTGTGGGTGACACGTGGGCAGGGCAAAAAAGGACCTGATCGAGGTTGTGCATTTCCCCAATCCGGATCGCTAAATTGAGATGTCCAAAATGGATGGGATCAAAGGTCCCTCCAAAAAAACCAACTTTCTTTGCCATACACCTTAAGCTGCTTCGTGGTGAGTTAAAACTTCCCGTTCAATTTTCTTGCCACTTCTTTTAATCGTGGTTTTTAAGTCATAGTCAGATTGAAGATTAAGCCAAAATTCAGCTGAAGTTCCAAAAAACTTTGCAAGACGAAGGGCTGTATCTGCTGTAACAGCTCTCTTTCTATTTAATATGAAAGAAACTCTATTTGCAGGAACTGAAAGAGCTCTAGCAAGAGCGCTTGCAGACAGGTCCAGAGCCTCTAGCTCATCCTTTAGAATTTCTCCGGGATGTACCGGTCTCATTTTATTAGCCATTACATACCTCCTAAATTAATGATAGTCTACAATCTCCACATTACAGGGTTCTTTATTTTTCCAGTTGAAGCACACTCTCCATTGACTATTGATCCTAATACTATATTGCCCCTTTCTTTTTCCTTTTAATGCTTCGAACCTATTACTTGGTAGGCTTTTTAAATCTTCTAGCGAAGTTGCCATGTCTAAAATTTGTAGTCTTTTTTCGGCCTGTTTCGAAAAAGATCTCCACTTTTTTACAAGGTTTCCCTCATAAAGGGCTTGGGTGTGCTTATCTTTAAACGACCGAATCATAACCATCATTATAACAAACGATACGAATTACGTCAAACATAAAATCTTATAGAATTTCCCAAGCGTTTTGCTCTGAGATTTTGCGGAGCTTGCTGTTGGGCCTGACTGCAACAGGAGTTCCCGCAGCCTCCAGGAAGGGAAGGTCGAGGTCGCTATCAGAATAAGCGGTCACCTCTTGCGCTTTGGTCTTGAGTTTTTCGATGAGCTTTTTGATGTAGTTTGCTTTGTCTTGACCTAGAAGGATCGACTCCACCTTGTCAAAATTCCCCTCTTCGTCAACGCCATAGTGGGAAGAGCGCCACTCGTTCACCTCGAGATATTCGGCGATAGGGCCAACGATGAAAGAAGGACCGTTGGAGAGAATGACGGTGTGGTGGCCCGCATGCTGCGCCCTCCGCAGGCGGGAAAAGGTGGGGTAATAGAGGAAGCGATAAAAGTCTTTCTTGAGGAACTGAGTTACCTCTTCTTGAACTAGTTTGAGGGGGGCTCCTTTTAAAAATTCATCAAATGCAAGGATGTGAAGATCGGTCAACGAGAGGTTAAAGTAGTGGTGGCGGATGGAGTAAAAAAGTGTGCGCAAAATAGAGAGGGGGCGGTAAAACCCTTTGGTAATGAGGTAGCGATAGAAGAGGAGACTAGAATTGGAGGAGACCAATGTGTGGTCTAAGTCAAAGGCGCTGATTTGTTTCAAAGTAACTTTTCTTCAAGATTTTCGAGCGCTTCAACCTCTTTATCGAGATGGATCTTAGCGCCGTCGTAAAGCTCACGGTAGGTCATCCCCTTTTCAAAGTCAAGACCTGACCCTCCCATCTCTTTTCGGTACTCTTCGACCTGCCTTTTGATCACTTCGACGTGGGCTGCTCTTTCCTCGTAGAACTCCTCGAGATGCTCAGCCCCAACAGCCCCCTCTTTTTTATCGAGGATAAAGCTTTTAAGATCGGCAAAATTTCGCTCAAAGGTGTGAATTTCGCTCCCACTTAAGTTGAGTCCTGCATAAGCCTCTTTAAGCTCCCCTTCCCCTTTCTCCAAATCTTCTAGAGAGGTGCTCTCTTCTTTTTCGATCAGATGGGCGAGTTTTACTTTAAGATCGTCCACCTTCTTTCGGCTTGCCACCTTTTTCTGCTCGACTTTCTCTTGAAGTTTATCGAGAACGGCGCTCCGCGCCTTTTGGATCCGCTCCTTAAACCCTTTGGCATGTTCGCGGCTTAAAGAAACACCACGCATCGTCTCTTGCAAGACATTCGAGGCATCCAAAATTTTTGATCGCGTTTGATTTTCCGGTTTGGCACAAAAAGCCTCAAACTCTTCTACTTTGGGAGCGAGTTCTTCATAGTTTTTCTTCCACTCTTCAGAGCGCTCTCCCTGCTGGGCCCGTCGCTCGGTCTCTTTTTCCTTAATCTTGTCCCAACATTCGCTCAAAAACTTCCGCGACTTGGTAAAGGCTTGCGAGTTTAAGGTGAGGACCTTTGCCACTGCTTGAAGAAGTTTGATCTCATTACGGATCACATAGTAGGGAGTCTTCCCATCAGAAAAGCGTCCTTGAGCAAAAGCCTCGACATCCCCTGCAAATTGGTCGCTCACCTGCTTGATCAGCTCTTTTCTTTTGGGGAAGACATGATCACCCAATTTGGAAAGGCGCTTCAAGATCTTATTCTTGTGGCTAATCCGCATGTCGATCGCCAGAACCTCTTTTCTTAAAGCGTCCAAGCGGGAGATGAGTGTCTTTAAAAGGGTGAGCTCTTTTTGGTTTTTCTCATATTCCCCTAGGTCAAGGCTGAGTTCTTCGGCCCCTTTTGGAAAGTGGATGGGGTCGACTTGGGCAATGAGTCGATCGTAGTGGTCGATGTCGGCCTCGAGTGCTTCAATGGCAAGTTCGACCTGTTCGACAGAAAAAGCAGCCTGCTCGTCCTTGATCTCTTTGAGACGACGAGCCTCTTCTCCCATCTCGGCATACTCGGCCCACAGAAGGTTCCGCTTGTTTGGGTCAATTTTTTCTTTGAACAGGGGACCGCAGAGCTTTTTGGTATCCCAAAACTCCTTTAGAGAGACCCCTTCAGGCTTCCCTAAAAGCTCCTTCATAAAGTCAAGAGCCACACGGATCTTCTCCTCGATCTCCTTTTGACCCTCAAAAGCCTCTTTAAAGGTCTTAAAAATCTCCGATTCGACTTTAGGCTTCTTTTCTTTTTTCTCTGCTTCCATTCGCTTCTGATCCAGGGTTATCCATCCTGTCCACTCTAATATAAAGCGGAATTAATGAAAAGCGTCAAGTCCTACTCGCTTTATCACAAGGACACAAGAACACTCGGTCCTTTAGGGCCGAGATGAATTGTGCCATCGAAAACACTCCTTTGAAAAATTATCATTTGACATGCACTAAGAATGAATGGTAAAATGTTTCTATGTTAATTCGCAAGTCCT
>JAJFMJ010000011.1 GCA_021772275.1 Chlamydiota bacterium
CCTTCCGAGTGGAGCTTTCCATTTACATAGCGATACTCAGCCCTCTCACTCCCGTTTTCATACCACTCAACCATCCTCCCATTGATCTCTCCATCAACGTATGGGATCAAAACCTCTTGCTTCCCACTTTCATAATAGCTGGAGTAGTCACCCGTCAGTTTCCCCCCTTTATACTCTCCTTCTGCAGCGAGCTCTCCATTTTTGTGGTAGGAATAGAGCTTTCCTTCTGGTTTTCCTTGATTGAAGGTGGTGATATGTTGGATTTGATCCTTAGAATGGAAGACCCTCATCGGACCATGCAAAAGTCCGCGATCAAAAAAAGCGGTTCGCTCTACCTCTCCATTTTCACGCAGACGGACACTTGCCCCATGAGGGACGACCGGTCCTTTCCAAGCTTCAAAACCAGGGGAATCTTCCGAAACGGTGGTCAGATCTGTCTCTTCAAAGGGACGGCCCGACTCAAAAAAGTGGATCCGCTTTACAGCCTCTTCTTCCCCCTTCTCGTTGTCGGTATAAAAAACAACAAGTTTAGGAGTTCCACTCGGATACTGCTCTAAAATCTTAGGACGCCATTCAGGCATCCTCATCTGAAGCTCGGTTGCAACGGGGACAATCTCACTTGCATTGCTTTTTTGTCCAAAAAGTAAAACTGGCACGAGGGCCACGCTGAAAAGGAGGGCTTTAATCATGAAAATCACCAAAAAAAAATTTTCCCTCATGATACCTTCTTTTTTCTCAATAATCAAGGTTTAGCGTCTCTTTTTTGTTGGAAAGGGATAGGTGAAGCACTGTGTCACGAAAAACGCCCCCGCTCGGCGTAAAAATCACCTTTGCCTCCTCTTCTTCTAGAAGGAGGTGAGGAATTTTAATGGTTGAACCAAACATTAGAGGGAGGGTCAAGGGCTCCTCGGTTATCCGGACACACTCTAGCCCCCCCTTTTTTTGCTTAATGTGAAACTCTATATCGGCTGTAGCGATGCGAGCAATCCGCTTAGAGAGGGCAAGCTCCCTTTTGAGCTGCCCCATGCTGTGTGTAAAGCGGTAGTGGTCAAGCATCGGCTTGGCTTGAAATAAAAGGACACTTCCCACCAAGGCAATCAAACCAATGGTAAGAAAAACTTCTAAGAGTGTGAAACATCTTCTTGCCAAGGATACCGATCCTTAATGTTTTTCTGCTCGCAGTAGTCCTCATACTTTTGAGAGGTAGCCCGAAAGCCTTCCTTTGCAATTTCAAAGTGGTAGGGATTTCCCCACCCATCTTTCATCAGATCGTCCGCTTTACGGACAAGCCCTGAACTATCAAGGAGGCTCTTCACCTGAGTTATAAGATCCTCATCGTCTTGAAGAGCATAGCCTTGAGCCTCTTGAAGCTGGACGATTTCATAGAGCTTGTGCACCCCTTGTTTGGTTTTAAACGCTTTTCCCTTATCGAGACTTCCCCGCATATTGAAACCCACCACACTCGTGATAATTCCAATGATAAAGATCACAATCATGATCTCTAAAAGGGTCATTACATATCGTTTTTTCATATTTCTACCTTAGGTTAATATTGAACTGACATCGGTGAGGGGAAGGAGAACTGCCAAGAGGATCACCGCAACCACAACACCCAAAAAGAGGAGCATCACCGGCTGAAGAAGAGTTGTGAAGCGGGAAAGGCTCTTCTCAATATCTTCCTCATAAATATCGGAAAGGTGGCCCATCATTTCAGCCACCCGCCCCGACTCCTCCGCAATCGCAAGCATCCGAATTACTAACGTGGGGAAGAGGGGAGATTTTTGAAACTCTTCGGAAAGGCGCTTTCCCTCAAGAACCTTCCCCTCTGTACGCGTCACCTCCCTTTCAAAGGAAGGGTGTTTCATCACTCTTTTCGAAAGGCGCAAACACTCAATCATCGAAACTCCCCCCTTAAAAAGGATCGCAAAGACCCGACAAAACCGGGCCATGACCGTTTCGATGTAAAGCCGCTTTACAACTGGCACGTGGAGCATCATCTCTTTTATCTTCTCCTTCCCTTTAGGGTGGCGCACTAAAAATACACCACCAAGGATGATTGTTGCAACAGCAACAAAAATAGGGAGGGCATGCTGGTTTAAAAAATGGCTGAAAGAAAGGAGCGTTTGCGTCATCGGGTGGAGGGAGCGATCCTCGAAAAGCTCACTCATTGAAGGGATCAAGAAAAAAAGCAAAACCCCAATAACAATAAGACAAAAACTTCCCAAAAAAGCAGGATAAATCATCGCTGAAGAGAGTTTCTTCTTAAGGGCCTGTTCCCGCCCAATCAAAATCTCCAACTCCCGAAAACTTTGCTCCAAGCTTCCCGACTCTTCCCCTGCTTGGACCATCGATAGGTAGATCGGGTCGAAAATCCGCGGGTAGTCTTCCAAAGCTCTAGAAAAGCGGTGCCCCTCCTTCACCTGATCGCAAAGGTCTAAAAAAATGGGATGGAGTTTGGTCCGCCGATATTTTTCCTCTAAGGTGAGCAAACTATCATAAAGGGGAAGACCTGCTCGTAAAAGGACATGTAAATCTCTTGTAAAGCCAATAAGAAGGGGGGCTGAAATCGTCAGCTCCTTCCCCTTTTTCGTATACGTGGCAAGCTTGGTGACAAGGATTTGTTTTTTCCGCAGCCTTTCCTTTGCTAAGTCGATCGAGTCGGCATTGATCATCCCCATGATGCGTCGTCCCTCGGGGGAAAGCGCTGTATATTGATACAGTGTCATCCTAAATTTGCCTTGTTACCCGAAGAACTTCGGCTGTCGAGGTGATTCCCGCTTGAACCAACTTCCCTCCTTCGCTTCTTAGGGTTGCCATTCCCATTTCCATCGCCGTTTTCTGGAGCGCGCTGGCATCAGCACTTGCCAAAAGTTGCCGTTTAATCTCCCCCGTTACTGGCATCAGCTCATAAATCCCGACCCTCCCCCGATATCCAGAGCCAAAACACTCTTCGCACCCTGCTCCTCTGCAAAGTTTCCCTTTTTTGAGTCCTAAATCTTCAAGTTCTTGCACTGTCGGCTCATAACTTTCCTTGCAGCTTTCACAAATCCGACGGACAAGTCGCTGCGCCAAAACCGCTAAGACTGAGGAGGTAAGAAGATAAGGTTCAATTCCCATATCGACAAGACGGGTCAATGCGGAAGGGGCATCATTGGTATGAAGGGTACTTAAAACCAGGTGGCCAGTGAGAGAAGATTGAATCGCAATTTCTGCCGTCTCCCTATCGCGGATCTCTCCAATCATAATCACATCGGGATCTTGTCTCAAAATGTGGCGAAGCCCCTTGGCAAAGGTAAGGTCAATCTTTGGGTTTACACCGATTTGGGCAATCCCCGGGAGCTTATACTCAACAGGATCTTCGATTGTCATCACATTGACCTCTTCCGAGTGAATTTCACTCACAGCGCTATAAAGGGTCGTCGTCTTACCACTCCCTGTGGGACCGGTGACCAAGACAATTCCTTGATTTTGACCGATATATTTCTGAAAAGCGGTGAGTGTCTTTTTCCCCATTCCGATTGCATCGAGGCCTAAAACCACATTGCTCTTATCAAGGATCCGCAAAACAATCCTCTCTCCATAGACGACAGGAACGGTACTTGCCCGAAAATCGATCTGCCTTCCTCCCATCGCCAGCTTGATCCGTCCATCTTGAGGAAGGCGGTGCTCGGCAATATCCATCTTGGCCATGACTTTGACCCGGGTAAGAAGTTGCTTCGAAAGTTCCGGTGGAGGGGAATGACGAAACTGCAATACTCCATCGATCCGATACCGGATTGCCATCTCTTTTTCTAAAGGTTCAAAGTGGATGTCGGAAGCCCCTTGCTGAATCGCTTCGATCAAAACCATGTTGAGAAGGCGGACAACGGAAGAGTTGTCTTGCTTATCCAAAAGGTCATACTCATCCTCCCTCTCTTGTAAAGCTGCCATCCCCCCTTTTTTGAGCCCTTCAATAAATTGGGAGGCCTCCTTTTCCCCTTGGTGGTAACACCTCTCAATCGCCGCCTCGAGCTCTTCCTGGGGACAGTAGATTTCCTCCACCTCTAGGCCCGTCATGCACCGAATTTCTTCGACCGCTTCCAAATCATAAGGATGGCAAATCGCAACAAGGAGCTTTCCTTTTCTCTCATCAACCGGAAGAACAAGCTTTTCCTTTACAAAAGCATAAGGGAGGCGCTGCACCTTCTTCTGAATAAAGGGACATTTTGAAAGGTCATAAATCGACTCGAGTCCAAAACGATCTGCAAGCAAATAATCATCCATCGACATTTCCAAAAAGGAGTTTCAAACTATTATTAAAGAGACGGCGACTTTTCCATCGTTTCGCCTCTTCAACCCGTTCCAAAAATTCGGGGACATCCCCCGGCCGTTTCATGAGCCGCTCAAGTCTAAGTTTTTCAAGTTCCCCTTTTGCATCAAAGATAATGTGGGGAGTAATAAAGATAAACATCTCTGTTTTTTCATCGGTCATCTTTGAATCGGCAAAAAACTTGCCAATTCCAGGAAGTTCTCCCAAAAAGGGAAGTTTGCTGCTACTATCTTCGGCTGTTTTTTCCCTAAGCCCTCCTAAAATAATCGTCTCCCCATCCAAAACGCGCACTTGGTTTTCGATATGTCTTTTACTGACACGGGGCTGATCGACCAAAACATTTTTTTTGATCGTGTCGAAAGTGATATTTGTTTCAAGAGTGACAAAATGTTTGTCATCCTCGGGATCTTCTGGATCGTGAATCGTAGGAGTAATCACTACCGTTGTTCCATAAGTTGCCCGTGAAAATGATTTGGTAAAAGCGGTTCCCTGGTTGCTGTCGATGGGGGCTGCTCCATTATTGATCGAAATTTCATCAACAATCGCAATCGTAGCAGGGGTTTGGTTAAGAGTTGTCACCGATGGAGAGGCATTGATCCGAACATCTTCTTGCGCCATTAAAAAGTTATAAGCGATATCAAATGCCGGCCAAAAGTTACTGGGTTTTTTTCGAAAAATAAAGAAGTCAACGATTCCCCGATTTTCCACGCCAGCCCCCGTTTCATAACGGAGCCCCGTCTGATGGGTCTGCGTCGCTGCCGATCCCAATCGAAGGAGGTTGAGCCCAAAGTTATTGTGATTGGTGATCTTTTTTTCAAAAAGGAGGACCTCGATCTGAACCATTTTTTTGGGAACATCGATTTTTCGGATTAGTTCTTTAATCTTATCGAGAGTGTTGCGCCGGACCACCATCATGATTGCCCCTGTTTTGGGATAAGGGATGAAGTTGGTGGTGTAAGATTTAATTTTTTGTGAATCAAGCGTTGCCGCTACTCCCGTTAAAGGGGTCACCACACTTGAATAGGGTGGAGGGCCGTAAGAGGGGGGAGGAACCTCTGGGGGAGGGACCGAATCTTGCGTTGATGTCGGCTCCTGCCCCTCAATTCCCGAGTAAATAAGTGAAGTATAAACCTTCTCTAAGACTTCGGCAACATCGACAGGATCGCTATGGCGACAGGTGTACCAATAAACAGTCATCTCGGTCGGATCTTCAATCTGCCCTTCGGTTTCTTTCACTAGTTTTTCAGCTTGATCGACCATCTGCTTCGGACCGATCAAAACAAGAGACCCTTCATTTTTCAGGGGAAGAATCACCAAATCATCCCCTTCTCCTTTTGTCAATCCAATGCGAGGACGCTTTCTCAAGTCACCAAAATAGGCCTGCAAAATCTTTTCCATCTCGGTAGGCTTGAGCCGGTTCATCGGAAGGACGCGGGTCAGTTTCTCATTTTCCTTCTCCCAAACCGCGTCGTAAAGGGTTAAAAGCTTTTCCACCTCTTCTTTTGACGAGATAATCGCAATTTTGTACCCCACCTGGTAGACAAACGTCATTTTTTGGTCGCGGAACCGCTCAAAAAACTGGGAAACCCCCTTGATCCTCTCGGGAGGAGGGGAAAAAATATAAGCAATCCGCGCCTTTGGGGGAACCCGCATCAAACCCAGACGATCGCTCAAAATCTGATCGACCGCGATCAGGTCTTGTTTTAAGATGTAAAGCTGACGGGTATAGGTGTTGATTTGCTTGACCCCTACCCCATTATGGGAAAGGACAATTTCCAAAAGATCGCTCCACGACTCGCGCGGAATTGGAATCCCTGAGTGCATGTGAAGCTTCATCGAAAGGATTTCTGGCGGAACAATATAAAGGTAGTCGCTCGAACCATACTCCATGATAAGCTGCGACAAAGTGGTCTCCTCCTGATCCCAAAGCCCATACCCCTCATCATCTTTTTTCGATTCGCTAAGCGCTAAATCGTGCCACTCTTTCTCGAGATCTTGAACCTCCAAACGGATGCCATTCACCTCTTTTAAAAGAGCCTGATACTCCTCCTCGTTCGCCTCCTCTCGATAGTACTCGTTGACAAGCTCATATTTTTCTTCCATTGCTTGGCGAAGGGTACGAAGCTGCCGATTGATCTCGCCTAAATAACTCCCGATCTCCTTTTCCTCTTTTTGCACGAGGAGGGCGTCCCGTTTTTCTTCAATCGTTTGGCCATGTAAAGCCGCTTTACATGTCAGGAGAAGGAAACACCATGCTCTAATCTTCATTTATCAGCTCTAATTTTCGGTTTGCAGTTCGAAGTTTTTTACTTTTTTGCGAAGACACTTTCGTTGGCGTCATCGGAAGTTTAACAGATTGGAAGGTAGTTCTCCTAGGGTTAAAAAGAGTTCCACAAAAAACCTGCTTCCCATCGATTTTTTCCAAGCCATCAAAGACAAACAGCTCCCCTTCCACCCCAAAGTTGAGAATGGCGCTCATTTCAGAAGCTGTTTTCACAATGTGCCATCCGTTGGGCTTATGGATGACCCAATCTCCCTTCTTGAGGATCACCGTCCGATTATCCATCCGACAAGAGATGCGCGACGTTGTCCTTTGCCTGATCCGGGTGAAAAGATCTTCAACGCGAAGGGATGTTCTTGAAGGGCGCTCCCGCTTAAAGCTAAGGAGGACCGATTCCAAGCCACTCGTATCCCAAAGGGCCACCTCCATCTTATAAGGAGAAATCTCTTCCACCCGAGCCATCACAAACCCTCGGGTCTCTTCACTTTCTCCCCACATCCCATCTCGCCATACAAAGGTCTTCCCTTCCCTCGCAAACAAAATCCTTTTTCCTCCAACTTCCAGCCGCTCGAGCTCTTTATAGAGGCCATACTCTTCCCCTCCATACTGGCTGTAGAGGTGGTCGGGGCCCCACCACTTTGCCCCTTTCAAACATTCGACCCCTTTGATAAGTTCTTCATCAATAACCTCTTTAAACGTCTCCTTGGTTTCCACCTTGAAAGAGCGGGTCTCGCCCAAAACCCTTTCCCCCTCCTTGGAAAGAAGCTCTACCCCCATCTCAAGCCACATGTCTCCCCCTTCGCCGATCTTTGGCTGCACCCAAAGAGGGGTCGCCTCCTTAGAGAAACTTAAATTCTTACCGCTATAAGAAAGGTGAAGGTGTTGACCAGGCGCCACAAGCGCCTCTTCTTCTTGTAAACCCAACAAAAACTTCATTTCACAAAAAGGGATGTCTGGGCGACTGCTTCGCGCTAAAACATGGACTTCCCCACTTAAGTCGGGAAAAGGAAAGCTCTGAATCTCATTACGTAACGCTAAAGGTCCTTCTCCGATCACCTCATAATCAAAAGAGAGCGCCACAATTTCTTCTTTTTTGGGAGGGATCATTAACGGTTCATCTTCAGCTGGAAGGATAAAGTAAATAGCAAAAACAGCACCTACAGCAATCAAGGCAGCTAAAAGCATTTTATTCAACAGGTTGATGCTTTTGTGGATAGAGATGAGAGATCGTTGTCTTACTATCAATTCGAGTTCTCTTCTAGTTGTTTGGCTATACTTTATTCGTTTTAATCAAAAAATTCAAAGAAAAGTGGTAATATCTTGGTTACAAAAAATTAGTTTACATTAACCCGGATGTTTTATGAAATCTGGAAAAAGATGTGCAAGATGTTTTTCGAGATGCCAAGTAAACTCTTGTAGGAAAGGTTTGCAAACCTTTTCAAGAGAGTTTCTTGGATAGATCGGGAAACAGGTTGTACAGATTTTTCTGGATTTCGTTAAATATCCGGGTTAAAATTAGCAATAGGGGCGTAGTATCCTAAAGGATCGCGCCTATGATTTTGCACAAAGAGTGAAACAATGGATAAAAAACTAAAAGAAGGCGTTAGCGTTCAAGAGCTTGAAAACTTTGGGAAGAAACATCGACTGGAGATTTTCTTTGCTGTTTACTTTCTTCTTGCGACGCTTCTTACATTCTACTTCTTTGGTCCTGGCTGGAGCATCTTCCTAGCAGGGGGCGGGGGAATCCTTGGAATCTGGTTTCCAAAAAAAGTGGTCAAGTCGGCGAAAGCCGCCTTTCACTTTGTCCTTAAGCAAGAAAAGACAACAAAGCTTGTTTTAGGGGTTGTGGGAGCTGTGGTTGCATTTTTCTTGCCACCACTTGTCTTTTTCTTCCTCGGTCTCGTGGGAGGAACAGGGATGCACCGAGCCGCAGACGCAGCAAGTCAAGAAAGAGAAGGAGGACAATAAGCCTACTGGCTTAAGTCCTCTTCCCTAGACTTGATGTAGTCAAGAAGGGTCGTTTCTCGCACGCTAAAGTGGCTAAGGAGCTGCTTAAATCCCTCATGCCCAGAAGAAATTCTCATCTCTTCCCAAGCAGCAAGCTCTCCCTCTCGGTCTCCTAGCTCCTGACATAAAGTAGCAATTCTCAATAAGTTAAAGGCAAATAGAGCGGAGTCTCCCTTTTCCAAAGCAAGCTTTTCCTTAAGAATCCGGGCCTGCTCCAAGGCCTCTCCATACTTTTCCTCACCCACCAGAAGGGAAGTGCGGGCATAGTCACTGTAGTAAGGTTGATGGGTCCGCTCCAAAGTTCGCTCTACATAAGGAGTCGCACTTTTCGCAGACTTTATAGAGAGGAGTTTCTGTCCGATGGAGGCATCATAACGAGCCTTCAGTTCGGGCCGTTTTTTAAACATTCCTTCTAAGCCCACCAATCCTTCCAGTTTTTTATTCAGGACCTGGTCCCACTTAACAAAATCGCGGGTGGCAGAGACAAAATCGTGTTCGGCGCGGCCACTTCGGCTTCCGAGCTTTGCGACAAAGATCCCAGCGAGGACAGCAATCGGGACCACATAGGCGAGTATCCTCTTCCAATCAAACAACATACGTTTCGGCAAATCAACTTCGACATCCATAGGTAAATCCGTTTGGTTTCAAAAAGACTTATTCTACCCGATTTTGAGCTTTTTCGACAAAACCTCAAAAAAGTTCTTCAAAGATGAGGTCTTGAGCGACAAGGTCCTCGGACCAGATTGAATCTTTCATTCCCGCAAAAGTGATCATTGCGAGCTGAACTTTTTTGTTTGTCTTGAAGTGTTTCTCAAAGACGGTGAGCTTTGTGGCAAGTTCTTTGGCGTAAAGCTTGTCAACAGTAAAGACCTTTTCAGAAAATTTGATCTCACAAAGGGTGATGATCCCATCATCGCGATCGAAGAGAAGATCGATTTGCGCCCCTTGATCACGGCTCCCTTTTTTGGGGAGGTAGCGCCAGCTTCCCACTTCGCAAGCAACTGCATCGAGTTCGAGAGCCTCCTTAATTTGATCGACTTGTATTTAAGAAGTCTAACGTCTCTCCCAGATTATAGGGGCGGAGCAAGATCACCCGTGTCAGTCGATTATAGAGTCCCCCCTTAGCATTAATAAGGTGATCAAGCATCCATGATGCTGCCGACCCGCAAACGATTAAAGTGAGGTTTCTTCGCGCACTCCAGTAGCGATTCCAATAGTAATCAAGAGCCTGAACAAACCTTGAGCGTGCTCTTGCAAGCCATGGAAGTTCATCGAAAATTGACATCCTCGCCTCCCTAAAGGGAGGAGATTCCAAGCATCTATGCTTAGATAGGTACTAAATCGCTTGTTCCCTATAGTTCCTGCTTCATCGAGTAGACTACTGTCTCCTCTCCACAGGCTTTAAATCCCGTGAGTCC
>JAJFMJ010000012.1 GCA_021772275.1 Chlamydiota bacterium
ACTCGGAAGGGAATCAGCTAGCGGTGATTCGGTATGATGAGAATCATACAATCACTGAGGTACAAGATTTCCGTGAGGGAGTTCCCTTTGGGGACCATATCAAATACCACCCCAATGAAAGGCAAAGCTACCATGTCCGTTATGTTGACGGAAAAAAAGATGGAAAAGAGCGGTGGTTTAATCCCGAAGGGAAACTCTTTGGTGAAGGACAACACATCAAGGGAAAAAAGGTGGGAAAACATTGGCGCAAGCATGACAATGGAACAATGGCTTACTTAGCCGTCTACAATAGAAAGGGAGAACAAAAAGAGCCTATTCGAGAATTTGACGAAAATGGACAGAAAATTGCTGAGTACTCTCAAAATGAGGAGGGAAAGTTTGAAGGTCCTTACAAGTCGTGGTTTTCTGACGGAGCATTGCAAAACGATTGCTACTACATTGCTGGACAGTTTGAAGGAGAGCAAAAACAGTACTACCCTTCTGGACAGATCAAGCTTTATGGAAACTACAAAAATCAGCTAAGAGATGGCTGTTTTAAGCAGTGGTACGAAGATGGAACTCCAGCTCTTTGCGCCTTCTTCAAGGAAGGAAACAAGGATGGGGAGTTCGTCGAATGGTATTCTAATGGTCAAATGAAACTCAAGAAGCACTTCGCAAACGCCCTTTTTCATGGAGAGCAGCGGGAATGGCATGAAAATGGTATCCTCCGCTTAGAAGTGGGGTACGATCAAGGAAAAAGGGATGGAACTTTCCGCTCATGGGCTGAAAATGGGCAGCTGATTTCTGAAGGAGCCTTTGATCAAGACCTCCCCATTGGGGTTCATGTTGCCTACTATGATTCAGGGAAAAAAATGGAAATCTTCCACTTCTTAGAAGGGAAAAAGGAGGGAAAACATGAGCAGTATTATCCCAACGGGCAACTAAAGGTTACCGAGACATTTAAAAATGATCTTCTTGAAGGAGAGGCTGTTGGTTACTACGAAGATGGAAGCGAGGCTTTCATCCGAAACTTTACCAAAGGACAACCAGCGGGAAAGCAAAAAGAGTTTTTTGCTCCTACAGAAAGAAAAGAAACTCCACTTGCAAACCTCTACTTTTATAATGAAAAGGGGAACCTAGATGGTCAGCAAAAAACCTTTTACCCTTCGGGAACAACCAAAACGGTTATCTCTTATAAAGATGGTCTTCTCCATGGTTTAAAGGGACTTTGGGATGAGAACGGAAATCTTCTTGAAGAGTCTCGATTTGAAGAGGGGAAACTAGAAGGACGTCACTTTGAGAAAGACCAAGAGGGGCGTGAAATCGTCTATCACTATGTTAACAACAAGAGGGAAGGACCTCACTTTGTCTACTACCCTTTGGAACTTACTGAAGGAGACAAGAGAGCTGCCATTGAAGCGACCTACAAGAATAACAAACTTTTTGGTGTTGTGACTGAATATGACCCCAAAGGGACAAAGATCAGCACAACAAGCTACCAAAATGGTATTAAGGATGGAGAGGCGGAGCTCTTTCATCGCAATGGACGTGTTGCGATCCGCTTGACATTCAAAAACGATCTTCGGGAAGGACTTTCTCATCAATACTTCCCAAATGGAGAGATTCATAAAGAGATTCACTTCGTTAATGACAAGAAAGAAGGAGAGGAGAAAACTTTCTTTAAGGATGGGCGATTCAATAGTATCTATCCCTATAAAGGGGACAAACTTCATGGAACCGCCAAACACTGGAATGAATCGGGAATACTCATCTTTGAAGCTGAGTACAAAGAGGGTGTCCAACATGGAAAGTTTGTTAAGTACTATGACGATGGGAAGCTCCGTTTAGAGCAGCACTTTATCGAGGGAAAACTTGATGGAGTGAAGAAAAGCTATGATCCTTCTGGAAAGGTGACGGAAGTCCGCTACGAGAAAGGAACTAAGGCCCCTTAATTCCTGGGATTAATATTTATGATGAGGTTGGGCTTGATCTAGATCTCGGTGGGGATCTGGTTGAGAGTTGCGGCCGCATCGCTTGGGCCCCCGCGCAGCTTGGGCGCGGACAGTGGCATTCTGCGCAATCCGCGTGACAGTTCCATATTCATCTCCATCGGGGCAAGTAAAGACCACCTTAAAAGGACCTTCGGCGTAATCCCTCGCATCAAAAAAACTATCTTGCCAAGTGATGGTGTTTTTTGGGGAAAGAACAAGAGAAGAAAGCTCTGCATCGCTTGCTGAATAGATTGTTGCATGAAGGGTATAGCTGCTGTCATTAGTAACCTGAATTGTAATGGCATGGAGCGAGATCGAAAGGAGTAAAAGGGGAAGGTATTTCATGGGGGCCCCCAAATTGGGTCGCCGGGGGATTGGGAAGGATCAGCAGGCCACTCTTTTGGAGGAGGTTCTCTTTGGGGAGGGGGAGGAGTTGTTGCGTCTTGTCCATCTTGCCCCTTTTTATCGGGCTCACAAAATAGGTCGCCAGTTGCAGAAAGGGCGGTGACGGTGGCTCCTTGTTGGATTCCACTAATCACTCCAAAAACTTTCCCATTTTTGCAGGTTAAAACAACGGTAT
Source organism: Chlamydiota bacterium (assembly GCA_021772275.1). Taxonomy (GTDB): domain Bacteria; phylum Chlamydiota; class Chlamydiia; order Chlamydiales; family Simkaniaceae; genus Neptunichlamydia. The sequence goes on from JAJFMJ010000012.1 coordinate 2,551, forward strand.
AGGGGGTTTGAGACCAAACAGTATTTCCTGAATAAGAGTCTTGCCAGATCGATTGTTGCTGGGGAGCGATCGAGAGTTTTCCCTTGCTGGTTCCATCTGCAGCGAGGATCTCGGCGTGGAGAAGGTAGGGACTGTCATTCATAATTCGAACGGAAGCCGCCGAAAGGGTGCTTAGCGCAAACAGAAGAAGAAACTTGAAACTCTTGGATGGTTTAGTCCGCATGAGCCCATTTAAAATCGATGTTGCCCATTGTTGTCAACACCACATCCTTTAAATGGTCATCTTGAACGTAAAGCATTGTAAAATGGAAGATCGGAATGACAGGCATTTCGTCCATAATGATTTCTTCACTTTTTCGAAGGAGATTTTTTCTAGCTTCTAGATCTTCGCAATCGAATGAAGCTTCTAAAAGTTCATAGTAGCGAAGATTTTCCCAGTTCGTATTATTGGTGCCACAATGCTTGGTTTTAAAGATTTCGAGGAAGTTGATGGGGTCATTGAAATCGGCTAGCCAATCACCCAAAGAAAGAGAGTAGTCACTCTTGGAAATAGCATTGAAAAAGCTCTTATGCTCTTCTGGGGCTAGGCATACTTTAATCCCAAAAGCTTGGTGCCACATATTTTGGAGCGCTTGAGCGATAAGATGGTTTCGCTTAGAGTCTGAATGGTAGGTTAAGCGAATCTCTGGAAGGCCCTCGACCGATAGTTTCATTTCTTTCAGGGCTTCACTAAAAAGTTTTTGTGCCATCTCAGTGTCGCCATCTTTAAAAAAAGGGATTGTCCTTAAGCCCATAGAAAGAGGGACAATCTCTGTAGCAGGAATTTCATCTCCTTGCATGATATGTTCAACAATTTGCTGGCGATTAATAGCAACAGCAAAAGCTTGTCTTAACTTCTGGGATTCAAAAGGAGTTTTTTCAACGTTAACACGGATCCATTTTGTTGCCAGAGCGGGAACAGTGCGTAATTTATTAACCGATTTAAGGGTTTCGATTGCATCAATGGGGATTTTTGAAAAAGGGGAGCCTTCCCAATTTAGGTCATTAGAATCAAACATATCGAAGCTAGAGTCTTCGCCAATCATGACCATTTTTAGCCCAGATAAGGAGACCGATCTCTGATCCCAATAGCATGGGTTTTTCTTTGCCTCTATTGTGTTGTGATGCTTCCAGCTGTGTAGGATGAAGGGGCCATTTCCAACATAGGTGGATTCTTTTTCGGCCCAATGGGAGTTGGCTCGATCGACATGGCTGTTAACAGGAAAGTAGATTGGGTTGGCGGTAAGCTCCAAAAAGTAAGGCGTTGGATGATTTAGGTTAACCACAAGGGTCTTTTCGTCAGGGGTTTCGATTCCCACAAGACTTAAAGGGAGACTTCCCAGCTTTGCTTCTTTAGCATTTTTAACCACATAGAGCATATTTGCATTTGGAGCATTGAAGGTGGGGGTTAAGCTCTTTTTCCAAGCGTAGGCGAAGTCATGAGAGGTGATAGGGTCTCCGTTAGACCACTTGCTATCCCTTAGGGTGAAGGTATAGGTTTTCTTATCTGCAGAAACATCTACTTTTTTGGCAAGAGCAAGAGAAGGGTTTCCTTCCTTGTCAATACGAGTGAGTCCATCCATGAACATCCGAATAAGATTGATGTCGGTTAAAGCGCGCGCTTTTCTTGGGTCAAGGGTTTGAGGTTCACTTTTAATGTTGATTGTGATCTGTTGGCGGTTATTTTGGTTGGATGGACTGGCCCCTCTTTTGCATCCTGTAAGGGCAAAGACCAGAAGAGGAATAAGTAGCAATCTCATAAATCACCTTACGCGTTATAATGGGTTTAATGATAAATTTAATCTTATAGATGATTTTTTGCACGAGGTTTTTTGATAGATGAGCTATTTTGTGGTAGAGAAAGCCACTCCCCTCCTGAATACTCCCCACTTTTCAAAAGTGTACAGCAGCCCCTTTCCCTTCGATAAGGAAAGGCTTATCCGTGCAGTTGAGATGGTAGCGCTCCCAGGAATGTCATTTAAAATAATCGGAAAGCACCCTGATCATATTCTAGAGGTAGCCACCGAAGAATATCCCTCTTCCTATTCCCTTTACATCGATGAACGCTTTGGAGAATTTCGCTCTTCAGGCCTAAGAGTAGATAAAGTTCTCCCTGAGTTAGAGGAGGTTTTAAGAAGGATGCGCGCGATGGTAGGACTTCCCTACGTTTGGGGAGGAAACTATGGTGCTGGAATTGCTGATTGGGAACGGTACTATCCTCCAGAGAGGCTCCTTACCCCTTTTGAAGAGGCGCACTGGACTCTGAGAGGGGTCGATTGCTCAGGTCTTCTCTATGAAGCGACCGGTGGCTATACGCCACGGAACACCAAGGAACTAGCCTCTTTTGGGAGAGAAGTTGCGCTTGAAACCATTCAACCTCTTGATCTTATCCTCTATCCGGGTCATGTGATGATTGCTTTGAATGATCGTGAGGTGATTGAAAGTCGCCTTGAGTTTGGAGGGGTAAAGATTACTCCCCTCGAAACGATTAAAAAGCCGACTATGGTTCGTCGGTTCCTCGCTCAAATTCTTTCAAGAGACGTTTGATGTTTGCCTCGGTTTCCCGCATTTCTGGTTTTTCTTTTGGTTTCTTCTCTCTTTTCAAAATGAGTCTAACAAAAGAATCGATTGACTGGGTTTTTGCTCCTAGATAGGAGGCTTTTTTCGCAAGTTCCCGATCAGAAGTGACCAAAGTGGTGTTTTTGGCATCCCACTCCAAAAGCTCTAAGATATATTCGTCAGCAGAAAAGTTTTTGGGAGAAAAGCTCACTTCGATATTTTTAAGCTTTCGCTTTGAGGCAAATGATCCTGCATTTTTCCGATGACTATCAAAAATCAGCAAAATATTGAGGTTTCCCGCTTCTTCATCTAGAAAAGAGACAAACTCGTCTCTTTTTTTCTCTAAGGGAAGGATATCTTCTTCAAGTTTAAAGAAGAAATTGTAGCCATCTATTAGGTATCGCATTATCATATTGTAAAGCATGTTAGTTCAACCTTTCAAGGAGTAACGATGGTTAGACGTCTTTTTTTATCTCTCATTTTATTCACCCTTTCTCAGGTCCATGCCGAGTATACCCCACCTGCGTGCGCCTATTCCCAACAAAAGGGAACGAAAGTCTATACGAAAGCCTTTAGTAAAGCTTTTGATTTTGTTACGATGAACCAAATTAAGGGTGATGTTGTTGAGTTTGGCACTCTAGGAGGATTTACCGCGTCTATTTTTGCCAAATTGATGACTCAATATCGTATGACTGCGGATATTCATTTGTTCGATTCTTTTGAGGGGCTTCCAACAATTACTTCTGAGGTTGATCTTAATTCTTACGAGGTCAAGAAATACAAGGTTTGGTTTTCGGGGGCGATGGCTATGGGCCCTGAAATTCCAAAACTTATTCGTGGAAAATTAGAGGAAACACTCCCCAAAGAGTCGATACATATTCACAAAGGTTTTTTTGATAAGACCCTTCAGCCGCAAACACTAAAAAAGAAGCCGGCAATTATCCATATTGACTGTGATCTTTATCAGTCTGCAAAAGAGGTGCTTTCAAAACTTTTTGCTTACGACCTTATCCAAGATGGAGCGATCATTTTGTTCGATGATTACAATTGTGGAAGAGCAAACCCCAACTTTGGCGAGAGGAAGGCTTTTAAAGAAGTTATGGATGCAAATCCGAACTACTCCTCTGAGCTTTACTACTACTATAGCTGGCATGGGGCTGCATTCATTATCCACAAAAACTAGTGCTAACTTTTTTGTAGAAGAGATTCGAAAGCAGGCATCAGTTTATCGAGCGCTTTTCTTCGATGAGAAATCTTGTTTTTGGTTTCCTCATCGAGCTCGGCAAAAGTTTTGTTGTAGTCATACTTTAGGAAGAGGGGATCATAACCAAATCCCTGACTTCCCCGCGGTGTAAGGATAAGCGATCCTTCGCACATTCCCTTTACTTGGGCTTGGATGCCATCTGGAGAAGAAAGCGCTAAGGCGCAAACGGCGTAACCGATCCGCTTACTTTCTTCAATTCCATCCAAAGCCTGAATGAGTTTTGAGCGGTTCTCCTTATCGGTGGCATTTTCTCCTGCGTAGCGAGCACTTCGGATGCCAGGATCATCGTTCAAAGCAGGGACCACAAGCCCCGAATCATCAGCCAACACCCATCGGTTAAGCGCACTTGCCGCATGGGTGGCTTTGGCAAAGGCATTTTCCTCAAAGGTTGCTCCCGTCTCTTCGGGAGGTTCATAATTGGGAAAATCGAGGAGGGAAAGGAAATCAAAAGGGTACTGCCTTTTTAAGATCGCCCGGATCTCTCGAATTTTGTGGAGGTTTCTTGAAGCAATAACAATTTCCATATGAGCTCATCTTAAGAAGTTTCGAAGTAATTTCGCAAGCTAAAGATTATTAAATTTTTTCCTTGGACCGTTATTTTATCTCCTACTTTACACCCCATCAGCGATTGGGCAAGCTTGGATTGAAAGGAGAGGATGTGTTTATCGGGGTCTGCTTCCCAAGGGCCTAAAAGAGTATAGGAAAGCTCATTGCCAGCCTCATCTTTGCAGTCAATGACAACACCCACACCCACCTTATCGGTAGAAACCTCGTCCTTTGTGAGGATTCGCGCTTTATTAAATTGAGCGGAGAGGGTGCGGAGCTCACTTTGGAGGCGGTCGCGCCGCTCAAGAGCTGCCTTAAATTCAGCATTTTCACGAAGATCACCCAAAGCGCGCGCAGCCTCAATTTCTTTTGCATTTTCGACTGTTTCAACGGTCGAAATCTCTTGGATCCGCCCCTTAATTTTTTTGTATCCCTCTTCAGTTGTCCAGATCACCTCTTCTTCGCGCTGGCCTCCTTCTTCATACTTTTTCCCAAGCTTGGCAAGGGAAGGGTGAACCACTTGAGCTAGAGAATGAAAAATCTTAATATCATGCTCGGTTAGACTTTGACATTTTGTCGCCAAAAGAAGGAACTCTTGAACCGCTTCTTTAGAGGCATGTTGGAAAACCTTTCGCACATTGTTATATCGTCCCGTTGTTAAGAAGGTGAGAATCTTTTTAACAAGCTCTCGGTGGCTAGAATCGGATTCAATACTGCTAAGCAAGATAAGAAGAGCTTCAAAAAAGCGCGTCTTTCCCTCCTTGTCCCCTAAGGGAAGGGCATCATCTTTCGTGATCTTTTGGAAATACCACAAGAGGAAGTGGGGATGGCGATCGGGAAAGGTTAAAGCCGTTTCAAGCTTTTTTCCGATCTCTTCTTTTTCTGTTTTAAGAAGTTCTCCTAAGATATAGTCGCGCAGAGGATTTTGATCGACTGTAAGGAGGAGGTTTAAGAAGGGAACGGTCCAATCTTCGCGCAGTTTTCGGACTTGCATCAATGCGCGTTTTTTAAAAGCGATGACGTCAATGGCGTTGACCACGTCTTCAGGAGCGGTGAACCGTTTGATGAGCTCTTTTGTTGGGGAATACTCTTTCCCTGCCCCTAAGTCTTCTAAGAAAAAGTAGAGCTGGAGCTCCTGGGCGTCGGAGAGTTCCTCATTGGCAAGAGCATCTTTGAATTTTTCCTCTAGGTGTTTGCGGAACTCTTCGTTTTTAAGGGTCTGGGGAAAATCTCGGAGAAAGGCATAAACCATTTGAATAAGCTGATCGGGTTCCGGCTTTTTCTCCAACGCTTTTTGGAGGAGATCTTCGTGGGCCACCTCCGACTCTCGGAGCTTAAAGGGACTTCGAAGATCTTCGGGAGTTTCGACAAGGGTATCTTTTTTTAGCTTTGAGCGGGTGGTTTGCCACCAACGTGCCCATTCGTCGGTGGGAATGACAAGTTCCTCAAGCTCCTCTTTGATTTCAGCAGCGGTTAATGGACCTAAATCTCTAAGGAGGATGTGGATAACTTCCGTGGCATTTTTCTTTGCTCGCTCCTCAAGTTTTTCGGGATCACCAAAACGGAGGGCTAAAAAGTGATCATCTGGAATAGGAAGGAGCGTTTTGAAAGCATTTTCGAAGGAGAGATCTTTTCTGCCGGGAACATAGTCAAACTCAAGAGCAAGCTGCTCGCGCAGGAAGGAGATCTCCATGATTTCTCCAACCCCCCACCCTCCGGTATGAAAGACAAAATTTCCTTTTTTCATATGGGTAAGGAGAATATAGTTGCTAACGGCTCCTTGAAAGTTTTGCATTTCTCGAAGACCAATCAGGCGGATCTTATCATTGAAATAGGGGTCCTCTCCATACTTTTCCTTGAGATAGTTAAAGACCAAGTCTCCGAGATCAGGAGTATTTGTCGTTTGGAGATCGAAGATAAGCTTAAAGACTTCCTGACCCAAATCGGTCTCTTTAATCTTTTCCCAAAGAGGAAGGGCATTTTCAACATGACGTCCAAAAGGGGTTGCAAGCTCGGAATCCTTAACGCTAACCAGAACCCGGCGGAGCTCTTCACCGTCCACCTCATCCCCCATGCAGTACTCTTCCCATAGCGATAAAAAAGAAGGATAATCGTGATTGTTAAGGTGTTTTTGAAACTGATCTAAATAACTCATCGACATAAAATGTTAATCCTGCTCCATACTATCTTATGGCAGTATAGGAGTTTAAGCAATTAATTTCAAATATAATGTAAATTTTTATTCACGAATTCGCTATGATCCAAAGGTTATGAAGATTATCATCAAAAATGGCCTCGATATTCCCATTGGAGGCCCCCCTTCTGGGGAAGTAAAGAAGCCTCCCTTCCCTGAGGTTGTTGCTTTAGATCTAAGCCCTTTCGAGACCCTTTCATTTTCTTTGCTCAAAAAAGAGGGGGAAGAAGTTAAAGTGGGAGAGCCTTTAGCTCAAAATAAAAAATATCCCGAACAGATTTTTCTTTCTCCTGGTTCAGGGAAAATAAAAGAAATTGTTAGGGGAGCTAAAAGGAGAATTTTGTCGGTCGTCATCGAAACCGATGGGAACCAAACTCCATTTAAGCTCGAAAAAATGGAGCAACTTTTTTCCCATATTCGGATGCGTCCTGGCATACGAGTGGCTCGCCCAGACTGTAAACCCGAAATAATCTTTGTCAAAGCCATTGAGTCAGCTCCTTTCGTGCCCCCTCCTGAGCTGGAGGTAGTCGGTTATGAGGAGGCTTTTGCGGCAGGACTTAAGCTCTTGAGCGAGTGGGCCCCAGTCCACCTTGTCTACAGAGAAGGAACAAATTGTGCCGCTTTTACCAACGCTAAAAGTGTAGAGCTCCACTCAGCTGAAGGGCCCCATCCCGTCGGAAATCCGTCAGTCCATATCGCCGCAATCCATCCCATTTTAAAGCGGGAACAAGTGGTCTGGAGCTTGACCGTTTCCGACGTTATTACCATGGGAATATGGGCAACTCAAAAAACCTACTACCATGAAAGGGTGATTAGCGTTGCTGGCGAAGGAATTGAGGAAGATCAGCGCGGGTTTTTTCGTGTCAACCGGGGCTTTCCCATAAAAAATCTAATAAAAGAAAACAAAGAGCTTCGACTCATTTCAGGAGATCCCCTTACTGGAACTCAAATTTCTCCTGAAGGGTTTTTAGGTTTTTACGATAGTGTCTTTTGCGCCCTTCCAGAACCCGCACCCAAAAGAGAGTTTCTCCACTTTCTCAAGCTAAAGCGGAAAGGGTATACAGCAGGCAAAGGATACTTTCTCAAGGAAAAAGCCCCAAAATTTTCCACCCGTCAGCGGGGGGAAGAAAGGGCCTTTGTCGATGGAACGATCTACGACAAGGTGATGCCTCTTCCCATCCAAACCATGCTTTTTATCAAAGCGCTCATCACCGAGCAATACGAAAAAGGGGAAGCCCTAGGTCTTTTAGAAGTCTTGCCAGAAGATTTTGCCCTTCCCTCTTTCATCTGTCCCTCAAAAACTGAAATGGAAGAGATTGTTAAAGAGGGACTCAATGCTTACGCCGCCCAATATTATAATTAAAATAATTTCTTTGACTTGATTTTTTCTACAATAATTGCGAAATTAATTTACTTTTCAAAACGGAATGTTGCGATTTGTTCATTAAGACGCGGTTTCTTCTTTTTTTTCTGGCTTTACACCTCTTTGCTGAAGAGGAGGTTTCCCAGTTATTTAGAGATCTGAGCTTGGTCGATGAAGTGAACCAGGAAATCAATGATCGCCTTCCTTATCATTATAACTACTCACTCATGGGAGGTTATTTTTTGATGCCTTCCGCCCGCATGAACACGGTCGGGACAGCAGCAATTGGCTTTGCCTATGTTCCCCCTTATCGGAATTATGCCGCGACGATTCAAGCCTTGGAACGTTTAGAATTTGGAGTCAATTATACGACCTATATGGGGATTCCCGATCCGGCAATGGGAGAGATGGGTTTTGGTGATTTTACAGATCGAGGAGCCAATGTAAAGCTAGGAGTACTCCAAAAATCAGATGGCTTTCCCGAGTTTCCTGAAATTTCTGTTGGCTGGGAAGATTTTTATGGGACGAAACGATTTCATGCCTTTTATGTCGTCGCAACGAAAGAGTTTTTGGACTACAACTTTGAAGCAACCGTTGGATGGGGAAAAGGGCGGATCAAAGGGTTTTTTGGAGGAGCCGCTTGGACTCCATTTCGAAAAAGCAAAATTCCTGGAGTGAACCGGTTGACTCTTTTAGCAGAATGGGATGCAACCGATTATGAAAATCACCGTTTTGAGCATCCCGATGCAAGAAGACTAAAGTCCCGGTTAAATATAGGGCTTTCCACGTCACTCTTTGATGTTTTTCAGATGAATGTCAGTTCCCTTCGAGGAGAAAAAATTGCTGCTTCGGCTTCCCTCAACTATAACTTAGGAGATACCAAAGGGTTTTTTCCTAAGGTCGACGATCCCCCAATCTACCAGGCGCCAATTGATACCGAACCTTTGGGATATTTGCGGAGTGAGCGCGAACTGGCGCAAGAGCTTGCCATGGCATTTTCCGAGCAGGGGCTTAATTTGTATCGGATTTATTTAACGAAACGTTCCCTTTGGATGAAGGTGATGAATATCCGTTACCGAGAAGAAAAAGAACTCAAGGATCGGATCGATCACCTCTTGGCAGCTCTTCTTCCCTCAAATATCGAGTCGGTCACCGTTGTCATTGAAGCAAATGGAATTCCCACTCACGAATATATTTTTCGGGAAGTCGATCTTGCTCGCTTAAGGGAAGGGACGATTGGAGATTTTGAATTTCAAACCTTAACGCCGATGCGGGAGCCCACCCCATCTCCCAATCCGTACGAAGGAAGTCTCCTCTATCACCGAAGTAAAGCGATCTGGACCTTCACTGTCCGCCCCCGCCTTCTCTCTTTTTTCGGAAGTGCAACCGGAAAGTTCAAGTATAGCGCTGGCATTGTTGCGGGCCCCGAAGGATACCTTTTCGATCAATTCTATTATAAAATTCAGGCAGCATACAACGTGAAGTCGAGCATGTCTGACGTGGGAGATATGGATAAACTCAACCCTTCCCAACTTCTCAATGTCCGCTCCGACAGCATCAAATACTTCCAGACCAACTCGGTGGCTCTTGAAGAGGCTTATATCCAACGAGGTTTTTACCTCAATAAGGGATGGTATGGACGGGTTTCTACCGGCTACTTTGAACCTGCCTACGGAGGTGTTGCAGCCGAATTTCTCTACTATCCCGTGGGGTCCAACTGGGCCATTGGCATAGAGGGAGCCGGAGTCCTAAAGCGAAACTTTCATGGTCTTGGATTTACAACAAAAATCCGAAAATTTGATGGCTTTACATCTGAATTTGTCCACTTTATTGGCTATCAATACTTCCTCGATCTCTACTACAATGTAAAGCCGCTTTACATCGATTTGAAAGCAAGTATTGGCAAGTTTTTAGCGCGCGATATGGGAGCACGCTTTGAGGTGTCCCGCTGGTTTTCAAGTGGTTTCCGCTTTGGCGTTTGGTATACGTTGACAAGCGCCCATGACATTGTCAATGGGACTCGCTACCGAGATAAGGGAATTGCTTTCGAGATTCCCTTAGATTTCTTTATGAAAAAGAGTAGCCGGACAATGATTCCTTATGCCTTATCGGTCTGGCTCCGCGATCAGGGGGCGCGGGCGCTTACAGGTAAGCGCCTTTACCCCACCCTTCGCGAAGAACGTTACTAGGAAATATCAAGCACCTTCACATCGAAGTTAAGCGTTTTCCCTGCCAGCGGATGGTTGAAGTCGAGTACAACTTCTTCTCCATTAAGGCTGTCAACACGGATCAACATTTCCCCAAACTGCTCATCAGCAACCACAAGAAGAGCTCCCTCAAAACGGAGATCTTCAGGTATCAGCTTTGCATCAACCTTCTTGTAAGCGTGTGGGTTTACATCCCCATAAGCATGCTCTGGTTCTAGAGTGACTTGCTTCGAATCTCCCACCTCAAGCCCTCGAAGCGACTCTTCTAGAGCTGGTAAGATTTGATTCGACCCAAAAAGAAAAACAAGGGGATCCTTCCCCACGTTGGTGTCGATCGGAGTATTGTCGTCTGCAAAGACACTATACTCAATCGCGACTTGCTTCCCATTCTCAATCATGGCTTCCCCCTTTTTTGCCCTGCACACGGCAATTTTTGGGATCGATGGGCAGCTACGGCTTCATCAGATTTCCTTTCTTCCTCGCCCATAGCGCTTTGGCTATGGGACTCGTCATTCAAGAAAACCTGATTTTGCCTCGCTAGCCCAGCATTCCCAAAAAATTACCGTGCACAGAGCATTTCGCCTGTCCCTTACCTAATACTCGCACAGATCATCAATTTAGTAAACCCAGGATTTGGGAAGTTGCATAAGTGAAAATGAAGTCGGCACCTGCCCGTTTGATCGAGATAAGGGACTCGAAAAGAGTCGATTGGGCATCGAGATACCCTTTTTCATGGGCTGCCATGATCATCGCATACTCTCCACTAACTTGGTAAGCGCCAACAGGGAGAGATGTTTTTGTTTTTAGCTTTACAATGACATCTAGATAAGGGAGTGCTGGCTTTACCATGACCATGTCGGCCCCTTCTTCCTCATCTAGAAGGAGTTCCCGCACCGCTTCGCGGCTATTGGCGGGATCCATCTGGTAGGTTTTTTTATCTCCAAATGCCAAAGAAGTTTTTAGGGCATTTCGGAAAGGGCCATAAAAAGCCGATGCATACTTTGCGGTATACGAGAGGATGGCAGTTTGCCCAAACCCTTGGTCATCAAGTGTTTTTCGGATAGCTCCGATCCGCCCATCCATCATGTCGCTGGGGGCAACGATATCACATCCCGCTTGGGCGTAGGAAGTTGCTTGCTTGATAAGGGCTTCGATCGTTGTGTCGTTAAGAATCTCACCAGCACTATTTACAATTCCATCATGACCATGTGAGGTAAAGGGATCGAGGGCAAGGTCGCCAATGATGCAGAGAGAGGGGATTTCTTTTTTTAGTAGTTCGATGGCTCGGACGATAAGGGAGTTAGGATTCCATGCTTCACTTCCTTCTTCATCTTTAAGGGAAGGATCGATGACTGGGAAGAGGGCGATCGCTGGGACCCCTTGGGCGTGGAGGAGCTCCGCCTCCTTAATAAGGAGGTCAGTTGATAGGCGGTCAATTCCTGGCATGGCCTCAATCGACTCTCGTCTTTGGGCCCCTTCTATAATAAAGAAGGGGGCAATGAGATCGTTAGCGGTCAAAGTAGTTTCTTGAACAAGGGAGCGAACTGCTGGTGATTTTCGGTTCCGTCTTGGTCTTTTGGAGAGTGTTAACAACATATTTTGAGACTTTATGCGATCAGGAATTGTTTGAAAAGAGAGAAAGCAGTACAATCTCTAGACTAACAAGGAGCAAATCGATGCTGGATGACTACGAAGAATTTACTGAAGCGCAACTGAAAGTGATTAAGCGGTATGTTACGAATACCTCGAGGCATATCTTTTGTTTAAGAAACTTACCGGAGGTCATCAAAGGGGCTCTTTTTTCCAGGTATTCCCGATCGAGTTTGGGATTGCGTTCTCTTTTACTCAAAGAGTTTATCCAAAACGAGGAAACTTCATTTGCATCAATTTCAGGGAAGACGGAGGAAACCGAAGAGGGGGAACATGAAGATCAAAGTATTGCCATTAAGAAAGCGCAAAACTTTTACGACCGGATTCTTGACGGCTATGGAGATGATTCAATCGGAGAGCTTGGGGGCGCCCACCTTGCGATTGAAAATGTTTCGATGATCGCCGCTAAAGTGATTGAAGATTCCCGCATTGGAGGTTCTCCACTAGAAAAATCGACCCGCTATATCTATTTCGATCAAAAGTATGAAGGGGATTACCTCTTCTACCGAGAGCCGATTATCATGACATCGGCCTATCGGGATCGTTATGTTGGAGCATGCAATCATCTCTTCGAAACCTATGGCAAGCTGATCCCCCCACTAACAGAACAGATGGAACAAGGCTTCCCCAAAGAGCCAGATACTCCTAAGGTTGCTTACACAGCAGCTCTGCGCGCTAAGGTTCTCGATTGCTTGCGCGGCCTTCTTCCAGCAAGTGCCCTTACAAACATGGGAGTTTACGGAAATGGCCGATTCTTCGAAACGCTCATTCAAAAGCTCAATTGTAATAGTTTAAATGAGCTTCAAGAAATTGCGCGCGCTTCCCATCAGGAGCTGTCCAAAGTGATTCCTTCTTTTGTCCGTCGTTCAGATCTGAACCATAAGCATCAAAATACCTACGCAACGTTTACTGAAAAGATGGACGTGGAACTGAACCTGATGCAAAAGCAATACGCCGCCTCGGTGGAGCCCTTAACTAAGCCGATGGTTCGTCTAGTAAACTTTGATAAGGAAAGCCCCCACAAAGTGGCAGCGGCCCTTCTCTTTAGCCAGTCTGACTGCGGGCTCATGGAGCTTCAAGAGATGTGCCGGAGACTTTCCGCAAAGGATCGGGGACAGATTTTTGAAGCAGCCTCAGCCTTTCGGCAAAATAGGCGACATAAATCTCCCCGCGCCCTTGAGCACGCCGAGTTTACCTTTGAAATTGTTGCCGACTATGGGATTTATCGCGACCTGCAACGGCACCGGACCCTTACCCAAGAAAGACAACTTCTCACTTGCAACCTTGGCTACTACGTTCCCAAAGAAATTCTCGGCACCGACATGGAAGCAAGTTACTGTGAAGCGATGGATCAAGCCAAAGAGGTTTATACCGAAATTGCAGCAGAGCTTCCCGAAGAAGCTCAATATGTGGTCCCCATGGCTTACAACATCCATTGGTATTTTCATATCAACCTTCGTGCTCTTCAGTGGATGTGTGAGCTCCGCTCTTCTCCTGCAGGTCACCCGATGTATCGTTATGTGGCACAAGAAATGGCTAAGCAAGTGTCCCACACCTTCCCAGAGTTTGAGCGATTCTTTAAGTTTGTCGACTATGAAGGGTATGAGATGGGCCGCTTAGGGCAAGAAATTCGAACGGTAGAAAAGGCAAAGGGATGAGTCGAAAACCTGGGAGCGTCTTTGGTGGCACCCTCTTAATTACCGGGAGCTGCATTGGAGCAGGGATGTTAGGCCTCCCCATTCTTACCGGGATTCCAGGGTTTTTTCCCTCTTCTCTCATGTTCTTTATCGCCTGGCTCTTTATGTTAACAACGGCCCTTCTCATGGTCGAGATCCAAGGGTGGTTTAATAAACCGGTTAACCTCATTTCGATGGTCGAGCACACCCTTGGTCCCATCGGAAAAATTCTCTGTTGGCTCCTCTACCTCTTCCTTTTTTATGCCCTCCTTGTTGCCTACATGTCGGTTAGCGGAAACCACACCTCCCTCTTTTTCAATCGCACTTTCCACTTGCCTTTGTCGAATTGGGCAGGTTCGCTCTTCTTTGTGATTGTGTTTGGATGGATGGTCTATTTGGGAACAAAACCGGTAGACCACCTGAACCGCTACTTAATGATCGGAAAAATCCTTTCCTTTGTCCTCCTTGTTATACTGGGAGCTCAATATATAGCGCCCCGCCTTTTGATGCATTGGCAGCCCAAATACGCCCTTTTCACCTTCCCGATTTTAATTATCTCCTTTGGGTTTCATAATATGATCCCTGTCCTGATGAAATATATGCATGGCGACCGTGTTCGTGTCCGAAAAGCGATCTATGCGGGCTCCCTTTTTACCTTTGCCATTTACCTCGTTTGGGAAGTTGTAGCTCTTGGAATTCTTCCCTATGGAGATATTTTTCACAGCTACAAAATCGACGTTGACGCGGCGCAAGCGATCCGTACTTATCTCGGTTCCACCTCCATTGGTTATTCAGCCCAAAGCTTGGCCTTCTTTGCCATTCTTACCTCTTTTTTAGCCCAAGCGCTGAGTCTCACCAACTTCTTAAGCGATGGTTTTAAAATTAAACACCACCATCGCGAAAACATCTGGATGTGTCTTCTTGCCCTTGTTCCTCCCCTTATTCTCTCCATCCTCTATCCCGAAATCTTTTTCCAAGCGATTAACTTTGCTGGGGGTATCTGCGCCGTGGTTCTCTTTGGGATCTTTCCCGTCCTCATGGCCTGGATTGGGCGATACCAAAAGAAAAATCTCCTTTCCGACCGGGTTCCTGGTGGCCGCTTTCTCCTAATCGTCCTCCTCCTCATTGCTACCTTCATCTTTTTCGACGAGGCCACCTCTATGCTTAACTTCAAACTCTTCCCAAAACCATGAAAATAAATCACTTTATAGGAGGAATTCTCCTCGTTGCCGGAACAACCATTGGGGCAGGGATGCTCGCCCTCCCCGTCATGTCCTCCTTTGTTGGCTTTTTCCCGTCGGTTGCCATCTTCTTTATCTGTTGGTTCGTGATGCTTCTTTCCGCCTTTTTCTTCCTCGATGCCAATTTTTCTGTGAAGGGAGAGGTGAACCTCATTTCCATTGCGGGGAAAACCCTCGGAGGATGGGGCAAGGGGCTCAGCTGGGTGGTCTACCTCCTCCTCCTCTACTCACTTACGGCCGCCTATATCGCAGCAAGCGCCCCCCTCTTTACCTCAGCGATCCAGTCCATCACAGGGTATACCCTTCCCCCTTGGCTCGCCCCTTTTTGTTTACCAACCCTTTTTGGCTTCTTTGTTTACTTGGGAACACTTGGCGTTGATGTGATTAACCGGATACTGATGCTCGGCCTTGTAGTCTCTTACTTTTTGCTTGTTGGGTTTTTACCTGAACACATCGAAGGAAGTTTTTTGATGGAAATGAACTGGAAACCGATCTGGATGGTCTTTCCTGTTGTGGTCACCTCTTTTGGTTACCACATCATTATCCCTAGCTTAACAACCTACATGAACCATGACCGGAAACATCTTCGCATTACCCTCATTGTGGGGAGCCTTCTTCCCCTCATCATCTATCTCTTATGGCAGGTGATGGTACTAGGAACCGTTCCCTCGGAAGACCTACAAGCGGCTTGGGCAGGAGGAGAAGGGGCAACGGCCCCCCTAATCCAGATCGTAAAAAGTAAAGCTGTCTCTATAGGGGCCCATTTCTTTTCCTTCTTTGCCATTGTCACCTCCTTTTTAGGAGTGACCCTCAGTCTGTCCGATTTTTTAACCGATGGGCTTAAGATAAAAAAAAGTTGGGAAGGAAAACTGCTTGCCTGCTTTCTCACCTTTATCCCTCCCCTTATTTTTGTCCTTACCTACCAGCGGGGCTTTATCATCGCCCTTGAATATGCCGGGGTATTTGTGGCGATTCTCCTTATTTTCCTTCCCGCGATGATGGCTTGGAGGCTTAAAAAACCGAAATTTTATCGCACATTTTGGGGGCGATGCGTTCTAGGCTTTACAATCCTCTTTGCTTTTTTTATTATTGTGACTGAATTTTTATGTTTCAACTAGAGTCACCATTTCAGCCCGAAGGGGATCAGCCCGAAGCAATTAGCCGTTTAACAGAAGGGGTGCAGGCAGGCAAACGGTCCCAAGTTCTCCTCGGTATTACCGGATCGGGGAAAACCTTTACGATGGCCAACGTCATTGCCAATACCCAAAAGCCAGCCCTCATTCTCGCCCATAACAAAACCCTTGCCGCCCAGCTTTACCAAGAGTTTAAGACCCTTTTCCCCAATAATGCCGTTGAGTACTTCGTCTCTTACTATGACTATTACCAACCCGAAGCCTATATCGCCCGGACCGATACCTACATCGAAAAAGACCTTTCCATTAACGACCGGATCGAAAAACTCCGTCTCCGCGCTACCTGTTCCCTCCTCGAAAGAGACGATGTGATCATCGTCTCCTCCGTTTCCTGTATTTATGGCTTGGGAATGCCCGAATACTTTCGAGCCATGAGGCTCTCCCTAAAAGTTGGCGAATCGTACCGCCGCGACGAAGTCCTCCTCCACCTGATCGAGCTTCAGTATACCCGCAACGACTACGAGCTGACCCGCTCCCACTTTCGTGTGCGCGGCGACATTTTAGAAATTGTTCCCGCCTATGAAGATGAGATTGGCTACCGGATCGAATTTTTTGGCGATGAGCTCGAACGGATCAGCGAAATCGATCCCCTTACCGGAAAAGTCAAGCGGAGGGTCAAGGGACTCTCCATCTATCCCGGTTCCCACCACGTCACTCCCGAAGAAGCGCGTCTGACCGCCATGGAAACCATTAAAAAAGAGCTTAAAGAGCGCTCCACCTACTTCTCCAATGAAAACCTCCTTGTCGAGCAACAACGGATCGAGCAGCGGACCCGTTACGACCTCGAGATGATCAAAGAAATTGGCTACTGCAAAGGGGTAGAAAACTATTCTCGCCACTTCGCCGCCCGCAATCCTGGTGAGCCTCCCGCTTGCCTCATTGACTATTTTCCTAGTGACTTCCTCCTCTTTGTCGACGAGTCCCACCAGACCCTTCCCCAAGTTCGCGCCATGTATAATGGAGATCGTGCTCGCAAAAATGCACTCATTGATTTTGGCTTTCGTCTTCCTTCTGCCTATGATAACCGTCCCCTCAAGTTCGAAGAATTTTATAACCATATCCATCAAGTGGTTTACGTTTCTGCCACCCCCAGCCCCTGGGAGGTAAACGAAGCTGAAGGAGACGTTGTCCAACAAATTATCCGCCCCACGGGCCTCCTCGACCCCACCATCGAAGTCCGCCCTGCTACCAACCAAGTAGACGATTGCCTCGACGAAATCCGGATCGAAACCGAAAAAGGGGGGCGGGTCCTCGTCACCACCCTGACCAAAAAACTCTCCGAAGATCTCTCCAAATATCTCAAAGAAATCGGAGTCAAAGCCAAGTATCTCCACTCCGATATCGATACTCTCGAACGAGTGCAGATCATCAAAGATCTTCGCAGGGGAGTTTTTGATGTCCTCGTCGGCATTAATCTTCTCCGAGAAGGGTTGGACATTCCCGAAGTTTCCCTCGTTGCCATCCTAGACGCTGACAAAGAAGGTTTTCTGCGCAGCGAAACCGCCCTTATCCAAACCTGCGGCCGAGCATCCCGCAACAGCGATGGTCGCGTCATCATGTATGCCGACAAAGAGACCCAATCGATCCAAAAAACCCTCCACATCACCCGCGACAGGAGGAAGCTGCAGGAGGAACACAACCGTGCCCACAACATCGTTCCCAAAACAATCAAAAAGGACCTCTCCGAAGATCTTTCTGAAGCTTTCCACGAGTACAAGGCAGCCGAAGGGGAAAAAGAGGATCAACCTACCCTTCTTGACCCCAAAGAAATTAAAGAGCGAGTTGCAGCGTGTGAAAAAGAGATGAAGCTTGCGGCCAAAGAGCTCCGTTTCGAAGATGCTGCCCGCTTCCGCGACCTCATGACCTATTACCAAGACCTCCAAATGCTCGA
The DNA here is from genome assembly GCA_021772275.1 of Chlamydiota bacterium. GTDB lineage: Bacteria > Chlamydiota > Chlamydiia > Chlamydiales > Simkaniaceae > Neptunichlamydia. The sequence continues at coordinate 20,374 of JAJFMJ010000012.1, forward strand.
AGATCATCCAATGTAAATCCGGCTTTACATCACCCCTTTTCGAAGAAAACTCCAATGAAAGTGACATTTTTTGAGAAAGGCGCGGGGGAAGTAGGAGCGATACTCGGGATACTTTGCTAAAAAGAGGACCATTCCAATTCCGGCGTGGGCAAGAAGCCCTGTATCTTTAACAAGTTTTTCCCATTCAGGCCCCGTCTCTTTAATTTCTTTCATCAAAGCGTGGAACATCTCTTCTTGTTGGGGCGAGGACTTTAATCTCTTCGAGTAAGACTCATCGTGGAGACGGAAAGCAGCAAAGTAATGGGGGAGATAGGCGGCACCATACTTAAGAGCAACTTGGCAATTGAGATACCAGTCTCCCACACTCAAAAGTTTAGGATTAAGTCCACCAAACTCAAGAAAGTGTTTGCGTCTGAAAATTGCGCAAGTGGTATGAATGAAGTAAGTCGTTTTTTTGAAGATTTTCGGTAGGGCCTTTGCATCGAAAATCCTAGGCTGATTTCCCAGCGGCATCCGCTGGGGAATCAGCTGCTCTTTAAAATGACACGTTTTTCCTGAGCAAAGGCCGATATCGAGATGCTCTTCAAGAAAAGCCACCCCTTTTTCAAAAAACCCGGGGAGGATAAAGTCATCAGCGGAGCAAAAGACCACATAATCAGACGTTGCCTCTTCAATGCCTCGGTTAATGGTTGGAATAGGGCCTAAATTGGAAGGATTTTGTAGCAAAGTCACTTCAGGAAACTGCTTAAGGACCTCTACACTATTGTCGGTCGAGCCATCATCAATCACTAAAATTTCTGTTGCGGGGCGGGATTGAGAGGTAATTGCTCCCAACGATTTGGGAAGATATTTCGCATGGTTATAGTTAGGCATGATGACAGAAAGGGTCATGATCAGAACCTTACGAGGGTACGGGCTGCTTTTCCTTGCTCAAGCAGGTCGATGAGGGTGTTAATGTCCTTTAGTTCTGCTTCATGAGAGATAAGTTTTGCAAGAGGATGGTTTCCAGGAAAAAGGGATTTAAGGAAATGAGGGATATCCCGGTCTGGCTTTACACGCCCTCCCCAGGTGCCAATCAGCCGCTTTCCCTTAATAAAATCGAAAGGATCACATTCGATTTTGGTTTCTTTAGGGACATTTCCTGCAAGGACACATAGCCCCGTTTGATCTTTAACTGCTTGGAAAGCAAGCTCCATCACACTCTTTTTCCCAACTGCTTCTACAGCAAAATCGACCCCTTTCCCTTCAGTAAGCGTTTGGATGTTCTCTAAGGTGTCTTCGCTAAAGAGGAGGGTGTCTGTTGCTCCAAGCTCCTTAGCAAGCTTGAGCTTAGCGGGCTCTAAGTCAATAGCGATAATTTGTTTTGCCCCTTTGGCACTTGCTGCCAAAAGAGAGCTAAGGCCAATGCCCCCCAGCCCAAAAATTGCAATTGTACTATTGGGTTGTAAATCCAGCTCATTGTGGACAATACCTGCCCCAGTTGGAATGGCGCAGCCAAATAGGGAAGCTTCTTTAAGGGGAATTTCAGAAGCAATCGGAATTAAACGATTTTCAGCGATAACTGCATATTCGAGGAAGGTACTAATCGGCCCCGAATTGATCTTTAAGCCGCCCGAAGTATAAACAGTTCCTTTAGCATCGATCCCCTCTCCTTTGATCCAGGTTAAGATAACTGGCTGATCTTTTTTTACCTTTGTCACCCCAGGTCCTGTATCTACAACGACACCAGACCCTTCGTGACCTAGGGTGTGTGGGAGGTAGCGATCAGGGCCCTTGAGTCCCTTAATTTCATTGAGCTGGGAGCGGCAAATCCCACTATACTTGACTTGAACAAGGACTTGCCCCTCTTGAAGTTCTGGGATTTCAAGATCCATGATTTCAAGGGGAGCACCACACTCTATAAGAATTGCTGCACGCGACTTCATGATTTTTTCTTACACCCTACTGTAATAAAGTAGTGAGCAAGGGGAAGATAGCCGGTGTGGACAACCTCATCGTTTGCTGCAAACATAAAGACACAGTCAAAATGTTTTCGCATCTCTTCTTCCAAGCGCTCGTGAGTGTAGATGTTGATATGACCCTTCTTGGAAACTTCGGAAGCAAACTCCTGGGAGATTTTGCTCGGAGTTCCTACAACAACCATCCCTTCTAGGGTCAGATGACGGGCCATTCCTGCAAAAAAGCTTGAGGCATTTTCTGGTAAAATATGTTCGACAACATCAAAGTTAATGATCGCATCCCATTTTTGATCTTCATCGCTTTCTAAAAAGTCGCCTACCTCAAATTCGACAAAGGGCTCCGTGAAATTGCGTTGGGCATAGCTAATGGCTTCTTCGTCAAAATCGACCCCCTTAGCAAAACCACATTCCTTTCCTACTAAAAAGGTTCCTAGACCCTCGTTGCATCCGACATCGAGCACTCGCTTTCCTTTTCCAATCAGTTTAGCAGCAAATTTGTAATAGGACATGCAGTGGAGGACCCGCCGAGGTGTTTTATAAAACCAGTGAGAGGCATACCGTCCCAAAGCAATATCAGGAACCTCTTGCATCAAACTATCGGTAACACAAGCCCAATTCGATTTTGTTTCTTTCATCAGTTAACCCCTTTCTCTGAAGCTAAAAAGTATTCCTGCGCTTGAGCAGTCACTGCTGAACTTGACAGGGGCTCATAATAATCGGGACGAGCGCTTAGATCGACAGGAGCAAAAGCATTTAAGACTCGAATATCAGAGCTCCACCGTGTAAACTGTCCCTTGTTAACAACAGATCCATGCACCGTTGAAAGGCTAAAGGCAATTGCTTGCCCGACCTTTAGAGGAACGGGGGTCATATCTTTTGCGACCGACGGTTCCATCACCTTTGGAGCATAAAGAAACCCGAGCTGATGTTTCGACGACCCCTTACGGACTGCTGCATCGGGATTTTCAACCTGCGTTGTGGGGAAATGGCTTTCCGGAAGGGTATGAGAGCCAGTCATCACCTGCAATGCAGAATCTGCTTCCACATCGACATAGGGAACAAGAACTGAAAGCTCATAAGGGGATCCTCCGTAGAAGGTATCTCTATGGTAGCCAATATTATCCTGCGGCTTATTCGGGCGTGCCATCCTTAAATAAGGGTTTCTCTGTACCCAAAGATCGAGTCCCATAAAGGACTTAAATAAAGGGAGCTGTTTTTCAATGATCGCTTTTCCAAAGTGTTTTTCCCGAAAAAAAGCGGTCATTTTCGTTTGAATATCGGTGTGCAAAAGGTCCTCTTCCACCTCTTTGTGGTATTCTTCCAAAGAAACCTCTTTTCCCAAAAGCCTCTTTAGCTCTTCTTGAAGAGCTTCGCGCGCTTCTAAAACAGGAGAAGGGTCAACAAAGTCAATTACCACCCATCCTTTTTCAGCAAAATGTTCGATATCAATCATCCTTAACCTCTTTCTTGTGGCATGCTACACAAACTAGATAGTGGGCCATAGAGCCAAATCCTGTGTGCATGATTTCGTCGTTTATTCCGAAAGGAAAGACCTGATGGAAGTGCTTTTTCAAAGTTTCGACAAGGCGCTCCTGGGAAAATAAGTTAACATGTCCGAGCTCGCTTGCCTTTGAAGCGTAAGAAGAAGAGGTTACATTCGGGGTTCCGATTACACAGATTCCATCATCGGTAATGTTTTTATAGATCGTTTCAAAGTATTGGGCCTCATGTTCTGGCAGGATATGTTCGACCACATCTAAAGAGACAACACCATCAAAAGAGCCATATTCTTTTCCCATAAAATCGTCGAAGAGGAACTGATACTTCTCATCCTGCAGGTTTGCCTGCGCCGCCCGAAGAGAGGGTTCGTCCAAATCAACTCCCATGTATCGCTCGCTATTCTCGGCAAGAATTGTTGTTCCAATCCCATCGCTACACCCCAATTCCAGTATATGACGTCGTTTTCCAAGCATTTTACTTGCAAACTTATAGCGCGAAAGAACAAATCCCAGTCGTTTCGGATCGTTCCGAAAGTTAAATGACCAATGGGAACCAAACTTAAATGACTGATCTGCAAAAAGCTTTGTCGTTTCTTCCCAAGCCGTTTTTTCATCGATGGTATCCACTACTGTCTCCCTTTTTGCCATTTGATAGAACTCCTCATTCTAAGGGAATAAGATATTTGAGGAAAGAGAATTTCCACTTCAAAACCATCTTGTGCACTGCCTATAAGCGTGCTAAGCGAAATTCAAGAAAAAATAGAAACTGTATGTGCATTTTTTAAAATACTCCTCCTTACCTATGAATGTACCGAAGTAAGTTCTCTATCGTAGATTTCGAGAACAGTGAAAAAAAATCTTGCAAGTTAAAGTAAAGAAAATTTAAAGTTCCTTTTAACTTAACGTTTTGTATGGCGTGCTAGCATAGGAGTTTTGGGTTATATGAAGATGAAATTTTTGACTTTAGCATTTATATTTCTGGGGTTTATGGGGACAGCGCTTGGAGAAAGTGTCGTTTATCTCAGGAAGGGGCCCAATCGACTTGGGGATACACTTATGCGCTATGTTGTGGATAAGAGAGCTTCCTACTGTTTAGATATTCCTCTTTACTATGACCCGTTTGAGTATTCGGAAGAACTAAAACTTTCTGAAGTTGAGTATTCGACAAAAAAATTTCAGCTGCCGAATTGTCAGGGTTGGCAGCACTTTCAAGGTAGCGAGGTTCCTGTGAAGCCAAATGCTTTCTATTTTGGCCCACTCCATCGCGGTCATCTATCTGTTGATATGATCAATGAGTTCAAAGAAGATCCGGTGTTTATGGAGCTCTTGCGAGAGACAATCTCTCCTAAAAGAGAGCTTCCTTTAGTCCAACCTCCAAAGGATATCATTTCGGTTGCAGTACATGTTAGGAAGGGTATCATCTTTGATGGTCTTTCTTCAGCGCAGCAGATTACAGATCCCAATTTTAAGTTTTTAAACGCTCATCAAACCAGACGAGATGGAAAAGCTAGCCCACGTCTAGGCGTTGATTATGGACATCCTTTAAAATTTCCTCCAGAGCAGTATTATGTTGATCAAATTAAAAAGCTTGCCAATCTCTTTGACTATCAAGAACTTTATGTCTACATCTTTACAGATCATCCACGGCCAAGGGAGTTAGTTTATAGAGTCAAGAAAGCGGTTAATATACCAAATATTACTTTCGATTATCGGAAAGAAACAAACCGTCATGATAAAAATGTCCTAACAGATCTTTTCTCAATGAGCTATAACTTTGATTGCTTAATCCGTCCAGGCCTTTCAGCTTTTTCAATAATTGCACACTTTTTGGGAGACCACCAAGTTGTTATTTATCCAACAGAAGCCGAAAGACTAGAAGATCATATCCAAATAGGAGGGGTTCAAGTTGCAATCAATAATCGGTAAACTTTTTTCACAATTTATTGTCGCACTTGCATTAATAAATTCAATTGAGGGATATTCTAGCTTTTTTGATAATGAGTATACAATGCATTATAGCCATAAATCAGGAGGAAGACTTTCTCAATTGAAGGTTTGTGGAGAACGCAACTCAGGAACCTGTTTCTTAAAGGTCTTAATGGAAAGAAATTTTCCAGAGCTCAATGTTCATCATGTGTGTAGTCGAAAATTTGGATATAAGCATTTTCTATGGTGGTTTGATACCCATCTAGATAGGCGAAAATTGCAGCGTCTACAATACAGCCCAGAAGCAGCAACCCTAGCAAACTCTAATAACTGCCTTTTTATTGTGATTATAAGAAATCCTTACGATTGGCTTAGAAGCTTCTACCTTATGCCACACCATGTATCTCCGAAGATGAAGGAGAAGGGTTTTTTCCATTTTATTAGCGCAGAATGGCACTTAAAAGATGATTTTGAAGCCATTGATGGTTATAACCCATATACAAAAAGACCCTTTTCTAACCTACTCGAACTAAGAGGTTATAAGATAAAAAATTACTTAAGGTTGGGCGATTTGGTTAGAAACTACTGTTTTGTTAGGTATGAAGATTTAGCAAATGATCCAGAAGGATTTGTAAATTTCGTGGCTGATTTCTATCGTTTAAAAAAGCCCTCAAAATTTATCCCAGTAGATACCCATAGAGGCTACGCCAAAAAGCCTTACAAGAAAAAGAAGTACTTTGAATTAGATGAAAAAACAATGGATTTCATTAATCAGTCATTGGATTGGGGTGCCGAAAGCAGGGTAGGGTACTTTGCGCAAGATACGGTGGACTGAGCGTTGTTTTTTGATACCAAAACGGAAGGTTAAAAATGAGTCGATATTTGCATTTTCTAAACAGATGTGTTTTTGCTGCTTTAGCGTTTTCTAGTAGCATTATTTATTGTAAGGGGGAATCGAGCGAAATTAATCCTGATAGAGCTCAAGATCTGATCATCTTTTTATCATCTCCTCGCTCTGGATCGGAGCTAGTTTCATGTAGTTTAAACATCGCTACAAGGAAGCTAATAGGAATGTTTCCTTCGGGAAGAATCCATAGGCTTGCAATGAGCCATCTGAGACTTCCCCCAGCAGCTTCAATTCCACTTTTTTATCGAACGCATAAAGCAGATCTTGTGCGGAAAGTACCTTCTGACTCAAATAAATTAATTTTTTTGACAAGAAATCCAAAAGAGCTTTTCTTCCGAAGACAACGCTCGATTTCTTCGGTGGAAGAGTTTCGGAAAAAATATACTCAGGAAATTATGGCTGACTATTTTGAGCGCTTTAAAGTGTACGACTCTTGGAATCCTAATAACCGATACCTCTTATTTTACGAAGACTTTATAAATCAAGAAGAAGAGGAAATTCTCCTAGAACTCCTTGATTTTATGGGTGAAGAACCGACTTTTTTTTATGACTATGTTGAAAACAAAGAAAGATATTTAGATACGGTTTTATCAGGATATAAAAGGCAACATCGTAAAGGTGGATCTGGGGCATCATCTAAAGATGGCCCAAAATCTATCTATTATACTAAAGATAAAGATCCTAGGTTATTGAAATGTTTAGATCAAATATTCCGGGAACAAGAGCCGGTCATTTGGGAAAAGTATTTGAAACGTTTTGAGACTTTGTGAGGTGTTGTTGCATAGGAAATAATTCAACTGAAGTGGATTGCGAAACAAGGAGTTCCTCATGAGAAGTATTATTGGTCTTATCTTGCTTTTTTTTCATCCTTTAGTAGGAGCTCCTTCGGAAGGCCAGAAGGCAGTAGAAGTCTGTATTGACTCGCAATTGGCTAAAATTATCCGTGAATGTTTAGAAAAATCAGAGATTGTTGAACACCCTTTTCCTCATCTTGTGATTCACGATTTTTTTCCTGAAGAATTCTATGAAAACTTTATCCATTTTTGGCCTCATCCCCATCAGTTTTCCCCTCCTTGTAACGGGCGGTACAGCATTTTGTTAGACCAGTTGAAGGGAACCTCTCTGTCTAAGGAGCAAAAGGCCTTCTGGGGCGCATTTAATGACTATTTGGTTGAAACGGTTATTAAACCAATTGTCATTGAGAAATTTTTGCCCTATTTGCATGTTAAGTTTCCGAATGCTTCTGACGAGGAAATTCAATGGATGCTAAGACATTTCACACCTGTTGCAAAAACAAATTCGATTTATCTCGATACACCACGTTGTTCAGTCATTACCCACACCGATAAACCTCATTACTTTGTACAGATTATTTTCTATTTACCTAAAGAGAATGATCACCAAAAAGTGGGGACATCCTTTTTCTCAGGAAGTCCACATCCTGGTGGAGAGGATACTTGTTGGGATACTCCAAGTGACTTGACATTCCATGCAAAAATTCCATTTAGAAAAAACACTTTTATTGCTTTCCTTCAATCTCCAATTTCATGGCATGCTCTTGAGCGCTCTCCCTATCCCAAATTTTTACGTCGCACTTTCTTTTCTCCTATTCTCATTCCTCCAGAAGTTTATATTAAGCACTATGGAATGGATAAGTTTATTGTTAATTACTTAGAACAAGACATTAATAACTAGAAAAATGAAATCTCTATCCCTTTTAGCTTTTCTTTGTGTGCCATATTTTGTTTATTCCCAAGACATCCCCTTTCTTATTACAACGATTCCTAAATCAGGAACGCATCTTCTCTGTAAAACAGTAGAGAAGGTCACAGGTACACCTGTTCGAGACGGCTATGAACTTATCCATACTTACGACCGGGTGTTAACCTACGTTGAGACACATCCAGAGCTTCCAGTTATTCTTCTTGTTCGAGACCTGAGAGATGTGACGATTTCATATGTTCATCATCTCTCTAAGCAGATCAGCCGTCATCCAGAGCCAAAGTACTACTATCTGTTTGGAGAGTTTCGGCGCTCTGATGAAGAGCTACGTCAACTTATCCCCTACTGGTTAAAATCAAGTTTTGATGAGAAATTGACTTGTTTTCTCAAAGCGGACTCCTTATGCCCCAGCGATATTGAAAATTTTTTCCGTGTTGCAGTTGCATTATCTAAGTTACCAAATGTAACCCTTATAAGGTTTGAAAACTTAATTGGGCCTCAAGGGAATGGAAGTATTGAGCTTCAGTATCAAGAAGTCAAAAAAATTGCTAAAGCTCTTGGAGGCAAGCTCAATAAAAAAAGAATTCAAACTATAGCAGAAAGTATTTTTGGGAGAGATCCCAGTGGAAGCTGGAATAATACCTTCAGAAAAGGGCAAATAGGAGGTTGGAAAGGAGTTTTTAAAGAAGAGCATAAAGAGGTCTTTAAAGTCCGATTCAATGATTACCTCCACTATTTTAATTATTTAGATAACGAAGATTGGGAGTGAGTATGGGTGTTGTTGCATAAATCTGTCTGAGTAAGCCCCCCTTCAAAAAACTTCTTGCAAACTTTTTCGTGAAAACAAAAAAATAGCATCCCTTCATGAGCACATTGCCCATGCAAGACATGACTATCTGCACAAAATTTCGACAAAAATCCGCAAAAGTCACGCTGCAATCATTATTGAAGATCTAAATATAAAGCAGATGACCAAGTCAGCAAAAGGAAATGCAAGCAGCTCAGGAAAAAACGTTGGTATAAAGCAACAGCTTAACCAATCTATCTTAGATCAATGAAGGTTTTACTCTAATTCGTAGCCATACTTTATACAATAATCTCTAAAAATAGAAGTTTGATTAAATATATCTACGTGCTCAGAAGTCAAATAGGTTTTCCAACGTCCAATTTGACCTTTATAAAAAGTCTTTGAAAGGATGGTATTATGATCTTGAGGCCTTAAACCAAAGAGATTTTCAATAACATATTCCATTTGAGCATCCGTTAAAGCAATCTTAAGAAAGCGACATACTTTTTCAATTTGTTTTACTTGAGCCTCTAAACTTCCTCCTCCTTTTTCACCAATAAGATTTTCGAATTTAACCATGCAGGGAGAAAATTGCTCGAGATATGGCAAGATTTCTACATCTCTATGTATTAA
>JAJFMJ010000013.1 GCA_021772275.1 Chlamydiota bacterium
GGACTCACGGGATTTAAAGCCTGTGGAGAGGAGACAGTAGTCTACTCGATGAAGCAGGAACTATAGGGAACAAGCGATTTAGTACCTATCTAAGCATAGATGCTTGGAATCTCCTCCCTTTAGGGAGGCGAGGATGTCAATAGTTCAACACACGCTGAATGTCTGAAAGAGGAAGAAAAAACCCTTCCTCTTTTTTTTCAATCCCCCTCTTCACCCTTTTCACACTGGTCATCACCGTTGAATGGTCGCGAGAAAACATCCTCCCGATCTTTAAAAAGGGCATCCGGAGATTTTCTCGACATAGATACATCGCAATTTGCCTCGGAAGGGCGCACTCTTTGTTCTGGGCTTTTCCAAGGATATCCTCAGTCTTAATTCCAAAATGGTTGGCTACAATTTTCAAAACCTTTTCAGGGGTCAAAAAGGTCTCTTTTTCCTTGTCGGCGAGGTCTTTGAGGTGGAAGGTGGCGATCTCTAGGTCGGGCGCCCCTTTCGTGTGGGGAAGGCGGAGGGCAAGCGCTTCTAAAGCTTGGATGAGAGAGTGGAGATTTTTAAAAGAATTCAAAAGGTACGATTCAAGTGGAGGATCGAGAGGAAGAGCCAGGGCCTCTGCCCGGTTTTTAAGGATAAGCTCTCGCGTTTCAAGACTTGGTGGAACAAGGGGAAGGGTGATCCCCCACTCAAAGCGGCTGACAAGGCGCTCCTCGATCTCATCGAGCATTTGGGGGGCAAGGGCGCTACTCAAAATGATCTGAAGGCCGGCGGTATGAAGGCGGTTAAAGGTGTGGAAGAGCTCTTCTTGAGTCGCCCCTTTACGAGAAAAAAGTTCTACATCATCGATAATCAGCACCTCGATATCCCGGTAGGCATGACGAAACTCCTGGAGCGAAGTGGAGCGAAAAGCGCGGATGACATGTTCGGTAAAGGTGTCCGCTCGGACATAGAAGCACTGCTTCCCTTGCCCCGAAAGGGCCGCCCCAATTGCCATCAGAAGGTGGGACTTGCCACTCCCTTTGGGACCGTGGATGTAAATGGGGTTATAGGTGCCCAACTGAAGGTTTCCATCGGCGAGCTCGCTTAAGATTTTATAAGGGAGATTTTCACTCTCTCCCACTACAAATTCTTCAAAAGTCGCATGGGGCTGGAGAGGGTCGGAAGGGAAGGGGGAAGGCTCTTCAACCACCTCTTTTTTTTTCTTCTCATCGCAAGGTTTTCCCCCAACCGAAAAGTGAATTTTGATCGCCTTTCCCCTCGCGGTTATAAACCGCTTGGGAAGGAGAGGAGCGACATACTCTTTAAACCAGTTGAGTTGAAAAGAGTCGGTGGCATCGAGATAGAGGTTGGCCGCATCGAACTTAATAATCTTTAGAGGGCGGAGCCATTTGGTGACCGTCTCCTTCCCCAGCTCTTTATCAAACTGTCTTAGGAGCTCATTCCACTGCTTCATAGTATTATCATGGTAGGTTTTTCTTCGCTTTTACCAATACTTCTCGAGAGTCTTTCTTTCCCTTAGCCCGCCTTTTTGCCATATACCACTGTTGAAGAACTTGGAGGGCCATGGAAGAGAGCCAGTAGATGTTAAGACCGGAAGGGAATTTGTAGAAGAGGAAAGTGAAGACGATTGTCATGATCTTTCCCATCTTTTGCTGCTGGATTTGTTGGTCGGTGAGAGGGCCCTTATTTTTATTCTGGGCAGCAGCCATCTTTTGTTGGAAGAACATGACCACCCCAAGCAAAATGGGAAGGAGGTGGAACGAGGTTCCAATAAAGGGGATCGGATAGCTCCAGGAGAAGACCACATCGGGAGCGGTCAAGTTGTCGATCCATCCCGGGATGAAGCTTGCTCCTCTTAAGGGAAAGGTCGACTTCAAAAGATCAAACATTCCAAAGAGGAAAGGCATCTGGATGATAAGGGGTAAGCATCCTCCAAAGGGGTTGATCTTATGTTCTTTATAGAAGGCCATCATTTCCATCTGCGCCTTCTTAGGATCTTTCTTGTTCTTGGCCTGCAGTTTTTGGAGTTGTGGGCTGATCTCTTGCATCCTAAGGGTCGATTTGATCGACCAGGCATTGAGGGGATACATCATGACCCGGAGAACGACTGTGAGTAAGATGATCGAAAAGCCCCATGATCCGGTGATCATATGGAAGAAATCTAAGATAAGATAGAGGAATTTGGCAAAAGGCTCTGAGATGAAGGAGAACCAGCCGTGAAAACTTTGTGTTTCGGTGTATTTGGGGCTGTAACCTGTCACGGGGTCAGTGAATGTATTGTCGACAACCGTCAGGACATTTTTGTCGATGGGACCTGCATAAAAGCGGAAGCGCATCGGCTCAGAAGTGCGCCTAAGAGGCATATGAACTTCGTAGCCGGGATACTTACTTGCCGGATAAAGGTCGTGACTTGCGTCAACCATCGTGATTCGTGAGGGGTCGAGGTTTCCAGGAATATTGTTTGCTTGAAAGCCCGTTCCGATTGAGGTTACAGGGTCCATAATCAACGTAAAGTAGCCATTGGAGTTGGAGACCCAGTCGGGTTGAATGGCGCTCATTGTTGTCGAGAGTTTGGGAAGGGAAAGTTTTTCAACGACCCGTTTATTGTTTTGGACGGTGCTGAATTTAATGGTAGGGGCGGGACTTCCGGAGATAAGTTCCACCTCGGGAACCCCTGAGCCGACCCATAATCCCCGCGTATCTCCATCGACCTTGATCGCCACATCGAGGCAGTAGGGGGCTTTTGCAGCTCCCTGTTTCGGTAGACTGTACGTTTTGATGATCCTCCGGTTGGGAAAATTGGCTTCGAAGCGGATCATGGTTTCGTTAAAGTCGACCACTTTGTAAATGGCTTGCGCTGTTTCAGGATCTTCCGAAAGGGTGTTAAAGGGGTAAAACCTCGGAGGAACATCCTGAGGGGGGATCCCACTTCCTGGCTCAATGCCCCGTCGCAGAAGGGGGTAGTATCCTCCTGTCGTAGGTTGTTTGGTGACTACCTGCCCCCTTTCTACCCTTTCGTAGGTATGGCTGGGGAAGTGGCTGTTGGAGGTATATTTTTTCTTAATGATCCGGTCAAAGTTGATGGGGAGGACGACACTTTCATCATCTTTTTCAGAGCGGAAAGGGAGGTTAATCTCCGCAATCGCCCCACCTAAGTTTGAGAAGACCACTTGCATCGTCTCATTTTCCAAAACAAAATAGTCTTGATCGGTCATCTTTTCCAAGGGGGCCTGCTCGACCCGGTAATGAACCAGCGGGGTAAAATTGGTCAGTTTCATCAACGGAAGGAAGTTGCCACTCCAGACCCCGACTGGAAGATATTGCCCCTCGATGCGGTAGAGGACAACCCCATTTTTTTGAGGGATGACGCTGGGAAAAAAAAGTTGTCCATCGTCATACTCTCCGAGGGTGACAAGAGGTCCTTCTTCCGAGAAGGTGACAACCTGGACGTCGTGAGTCCCGAGTTGTGGAAGGTAGACCGAATCGATCTCGGGATGATAGCTGGTGCTATAAAGGGCAAAGTGGTCGTCAGTCTCGACAAGGCGGGCACTTTGTCCTCCGATGACCACCGACTTGGGCCACTCTTTTCCCCATGAGGTGACGAGATAGCTTCTCTCTCCAGCAATCGCTGCCCATGTCAAGGGAAGACGCTCCTCTCCGTCAGAATAAACCTGAACGAGGGGCAAGTCTTGAGGGTGTGCTCGCCTTGCTGCGATATTTTCCTCTCTAGAGAGGTGGCGCTCTTCGGTCAGTTCCTCTTTTTGTTGCTGTGTGTCGTACTCTTTCTGTTTTTGACCAGTAAAATATTGATTTACAAAGAAGAGGACAACTGTCATCGAGAGGACAAAAATTACAAAGCGCTTATTCATAGGGAGGGTAACCTTTTATTTTAAGATAAGATCTCTACTCTATCACAAGGAGGATAAAAAATGAAACCTTGAATTTTTTGACGAAATTTCTTTATAATACGCCCATGTCAGTCGCTGCTTTTCAAAATATTGGTCAAAAAATGGGCTCCGTGGAGTGGGGAGTCGACGGGCTGATCTGCCTCGGTGGGGGATATTTTCTTTCCCGCTTAGTGGAGCATTTGGGGTTTGCGAAGGCCACTTTCGGCTTTTCCCTTTTCAATTTTGGAGCGCTAGCCCTCGCCAGAAAATATCCCGGAATGCATACCATTGAGAGAGAAGGAGCTGCAGTGGCTGCTCTAGCCATTGTCTTGTTTGCCCAATACCATCTTGACCAGTTCATCCGCCTTGACGAGGAGAGGTGGTTTTCAAAGAGAGCTTTAGGGCGCCTCTTCTTAGGCTCCGCCCTTGCCAAGGGAGCTTTTCTTATTTTTTATCGGTGGGTAGCTGAGCGATCCGTTTTTTTCAATTCGATTGCGGACTATTATAACCTTGACCTCAAGTTCGATAAACTCGATGAAACAACTCGTTATGGAGCCTACCTAAATTTTTGTAAAAATCGAGAGCTATGGAAAGAGCTCTCTCCAAGGGCTCAGATCAGCTTTTTGGTACGCTATTATAAAAAGGGATCTCTTCCTCTTACGAAAAAAAACTTTATTGGTAACTGGTTTAGCCAAGATTGTCTCCCGTCGCCTTTAAATGACGAAGAGTTTCTGTGGCTTACTCACTATTATCAAAATATTGCTAAGAGGTGTGAAGATAAAGAGGCCTATAAAAAGGCGATTCCTTACTCTGACAAACCCTTTATTGAAGGATTTTATAAGGATGCACTCAAAAACGGTGAGGTCAAAAAACTCTTTGATAATGACCAACACTTTTCCAATCTCATGTTAGAGCTCACAAGTAAAAAATAAATTTAACCTTGAGTTTTTTTGGCAAAATCATCTATAGTGTTCACGATTTAACCCGAGGAGAAAGTCCATGACCAACCTAGTCAGACGCTATGAAGAAAATATTCAAAGGATGGAGAAATGGGAGCCCCTTTTTGATGGAGCCCTCTGCCTTGCAGCAACCTACCTTCTTGGAAAAATGTTTAAGAAAATGACCTCCAAGCAATCCCTTGTTCTAGGGGCGGCGAACTTTGTCATGCTAGAGCTATTCAGTTATAATTCGAAAATGGACCCTCCTAAACCAATTATGAAAACGAAAGTTGTTTCTGCAGGAATTGCAGCAACTGCGATACTCTTAAGTTTTCAGCTTGTCTCCAAACTATATTCGAAGAAGGGTTTTGAATATCCTTCTCGTGCGCTTCCCTCTTCCCTCCTATGCTACTTAGGGGCTAGGGTGATTGTCGTTGTTGCCATCTACTTCAAACAGACTTATGATCTTTCTTTAGCCCTCCCTGAAATCATTCAGACGATAGATGGCTTTGAACTTAAAGAGAATGAAAAAATAGTAGATCTTGAACATAAGCATCTTCCCTCCTTCTTTTTTAACACTTTTTTTGGAACAGAAATAGACGTAGCTATAAAAAGGAAACGTAATGGAGTCCTAGAGGATGTGAGCTGGTATTTCTACGAAAACCCTAATGTTTGGAAAGAGCAAACAGCTGATTTTAGGGTAAAATTTAAAGCTTTAGTTAAAGCAAAAGCGTGTTGGGCTCAAAATCACCCTCTTCACCTAACCAAAGAATACATTACTAGAGAGCGTATCGAAACCCTTTATTACAATAGATTTAAGGAGGTTCTTTCCACACTTGTTCAAAATGACGGTCAGCTCGTTGATGATCTTGAGTCGCTTGATCAAGAGACTAAAGATGCCCTCTGCCTCAGGGTATTTCATTCCTACTTTGTTGCTATTAGTGTAGAGGAGAGCGGAGAAGGGATAAAAAAACTCTATGCCCTTGCCAGCGAAGCGCTTCAAAAACAATTAGATGCCTTGACAGCTTTTCGCAAGGCCAAGAATAAACAAACGAAAGTCAGAAAGGAGAAGGACAGTAACGCCTTTTACGAAGTTTTGGAAGAGCTAAAGCTAAGAAATTTCGGAATCCTGTTATTAAAAGACAATGTCATCACCGACAGAAAAGTTCAGGAGCTAGAGGTTCGGATTAAGGCAATAGGTCTTATCGATGAGCTTGAAGTTGCATTCATAGACTATCTTCACTCTATCCCCATCAAAAATAACTAAGGAGAAACCTCATGGTTACATTGCAAAATCATAAGCAGGTTTTGGAGACAATGGAGAAATGGGAGCCTATTCTAGATGGGCTCGCCTTTGCGGGCATTGGGTACCTTCTTTATAAACAAGTCAAGAAGTTAACAGGAAAAGAGGCTCTATGCTTCTCAGCTGCTCAGTGGGGGATGATACAGCTTGCCAAATGGAAATATCCAGCTGGGGAGAAAAATAATCCCCCTTTTGACATTAACCATACGCGCGCGTTGGCGGTGGTTGCTTTGGCTTCTATATTGTTTATGGCGTTTTCAGTTTCAGCGAAGAAACTGAAGGGAACGCGCTACTTTCCAAAAAGTACTTTAGTACTGGGAACGCTGTATTATTACTCGTTTAAAAGCATCTCTGTACTAGCGATGAAGCTTATCTATAGTTATCCCCTTAATATCAAAAACGCTGATGAATTAAATGGTGTGCCAAGCGTAACGGTGAAACGTGTCTATAATCATCTTGTCCGTCGATGGGAAGATGTTGACCCTACCATTCAGTTGAGGATTCGCCGGCTCCTCCCAGGGGGTGACTCAAAGATTCTACCGTGTATGATGAGTAATCAGATCACAGCGACTTGGATTGACGGTTTAAGTCAGGATGACTTTAAGTGCTATTTCAATAGTTATTCTGGTCTCAATTTGGAGACGATTGAAAGCTATAAAGAGCGGCAACCTTGCAGCGACTCGGAGGTGCTCGATGCGGTTTGTACTCGAGCTGCTCAAGATGAGCTTTTAACGAAAGAGCGTTACAAGGATCATCCGTGCTACAAAGTAGCGAGCGCTACTGTTCAGGAAAAGACTCGAGTTCATTTTGAAAATGGCTAAAGCCTAGGTTCTGCTCTTGAACTTTTTAACAAGAATTCTTTATACTACCTCCTCAGGAGAATACTTATGACTGCATTACAAAATCACCAAGAAAGCGTTAACCAAGTGGAGCGGTGGGAGCCTGCCTTTGATGGAGCCCTCTGCCTTGCAGCAACTTACCTTCTTGGAAAAATGTTTAAGAAAATGACCCCCAAGCAATCTCTTGCTCTGGGGACGGTAAATTTTGTCATGTTGCAGCTATTCAAACCGAAGCAGGATCCGTTGCATAGCCATAATAAAAGGAACGCTTTAGTGAAATGTATGATTTCTGCTCAGGGCACGGTTTTAACATATGTAATCTTTCAGTTTGCTTCTTCATTCTCTCAGTTTATTTCTTCGCCTGCTTTAAAAAACCAACCTTTGACGAAGTTTCTCGATTACCCTTTTCCTTCTCTTCCATCTTCAATCATCTTCTACGTAGGAGCTAAGGTGGTTGTTGTCGCAGCGATCTACTTCAAGCAGAACTATGACAACAACTTTTCTCTCCCCAATATTGTCAACGAAAATAATTGGGAAAATCTACCGCCAAAGGATCAGCTTCAACGTCTTATGGATATAGAATTCGACAATAAGGGAGGCTTAAGGGTAATGAATGATGGAACAATCGATGTAGCTTGGATAGAGGGTCTTAATTTAGAAGAGTTTAGTCATTATTTCAGTCATTATTCAGACCAGGTTTCTATGCTTAATCCTAGTATGGAACATTATAAACAAAAGCAACCTTGCAGCGATTCGGAGGTGCTCGATGCGGTTTGTACTCGAGCTGCTCAAGATGGGCTTTTAACGAAAGATAATTACGAGGGGCATCCATGCTACAAAGTAGCAAGCACTACTGCTCAGGGAGCGACTCGAGCTCATTTTGAAAATGGCTAAAGCCTTCGGTTTCACGGAGATTTTCTAACCAGTCGTCCTCGAGGAGGGCTTCGAGGGGGGGGAGGGCACCGAAGGCTTTGGCCTTCTCTAAAAACCGGAGGGAATTATTGAGATCCCCAATCACGGAATAGAGACAAGAAAGGGAGTAGTAGGCATGGATGTTTCCTAGCTTTGCTGCTTGGATCATCTTGTATTCTGCCTCGCGCAGGTATTGATCTGACTCGACATCATTTTCTAGAAGATCACCCAGGGCAGTGAGCGTAAGCGCCCAATCGAGGATAATCTGGTCGTTTTCTTTGTCGCGCTGGTGGGCGATGCGGTAGTGGTGGATGGCGCGGGAAAAGATATCGGGCTCATGGATCAATTCTCCATAATGGCTACAGGTTAGAGCCAGCTGGTGGTGAATGTCGGGATAATCAGGCTTAAGCATCAAAATATGGCTTAAAATATCAAGGGCCTTAATATAGTGGGTGTCACTATCGAGAAACTCGGCGACATGATCGAGGGTCTTTGCATAGGCAAACATCCAGTCAGGATGGAGATAAGCGGCATTTTTTTGCATATTGATCGCCGTCTCAAAGTGGTAGGTAGCTAGCTCAAAACTCTTCTGATCATTTTTGAGCTCTCCATACGTAAGAAGGGTCATTCCGTAGTGGCTGTGGGAAATGCTACTCTTCCGGAGGTTGAGGGCCCTTTCAAAGAAGTGGCAGGTCCGATCAAAGCTTCTCTCGTCGTGGTCCATCTGCGCAGCGGCAAAGCTTGCATCTGCAATCGCTTCCCAAAGGGGAGTGTGAGTCCGGTCGATGCTAAGACCCTCTTGAAAAAGCTCGATTGCTTGGTAGTAGGCGTCGATATCTTTGTAGTAGCGCCCTTGAGCATAGAAGGCCATCCCATAGGCGTAGCAGATTTCGGGATCTTCGAGCTCTTCTGCTAGGGGCTCGATTTTATTAAAAGCTTCGTGGATCGGCTTGAGCTTCCCCGTTGCAATCCCCAGTTCAGCCAAGGCGCGTGTCCATGTTGCGATAATATAAGGGTTTTTCCGATCGTATTGGTGGGCTTTGTAGCACTTGTCGATGCTCGCGCGCAGTTTCTTCTCATCGCGAAAGAGCTTTCCTGAGTCAAGGAGGAGGTGGGCCCAGTCGAGCCAGATCGCGCTCTCTTTATTGGAGAGTTGGGCGGCTGTGGCAAAACACTCATTGGCCTGAGAAAAGTGGTCCTCATCATGGGAAAAGCTATAAAGGGTCTGCAGAGCTTTGCCTAGGAGGATCCACACCTTTCCATTCGAAAGGGTGGTCGAAACGGCATTTTTATAGCAGTTGATCGCCTTAATAAAGAGGCGGACATCGGTAATTTTTTCCCCCAGCAAGAAATAGACCTTTCCAAAGTTCATCCAGAATTCGGGAGGAAGATCATCTTGATGGCCCACCCCTTTTTCATAGGCCTGGATGGCGTGGGTGTAATCGGCCGCCTCCCCCGAGAGATTGGCCAACTTTTCCCATAGATCGCCGAGATCCCAATAAAGATCGGCGAGGACGTCGGCAGGCTGTCCCTTTGAAAGGGCAATTGCCTTTTCATACTTTTTGAGGGCATGGGAAAAGTAGCTCGGCTCTTTTTTTCGGATGCCGAGGAAGTAGAGGGTGTTGCCCCATAGATGCCAGGCTTGAAAGCAAGAGGGATCTAAGGTGGTGGCGACTTTGAACCGTTTGCTGGCCAGGGTGAGTCCTCCCTCTTTTCCCTCATGGCTCCCATATTCAAAAAGGGCGAGTCCCTGCTGCAAGAAAAGATGGCTGTTGGAAGGATCGAGCTTGGCTGCCATGTCAAAGTATTCGAGCCCTCCCTTATCCCCATGTAGGAGGCGGAATTCTCCCTTGTGAAGCAGCGCCATGCTTAGGACAGAGTAGTCCCCCTTTTTGAGCTCTTCGATAGGAGTTCCAATCGAGGAATCTTCCTGCGGAGGCTCGAAGTTTGAGAGGGAACTGAGCTCTTTTATCTTTGCCATGGGGACCTATTTTGCCAATGTATGAAAGGCCAATTATAGGAAAGAGGTCGATTATAGGCAATGGGAAGCCCCATTCAAAAAGAGGTTTTAGCCCTTCCTTGATCATTCTAATTTTAATAAGATAAGGGGTTTAAAAAAAACCATCCTTAATATAAAATTAAACTATGTTTATGTATAAACGGACCATTCGCGTTCAGGACACCGATGCCACAGGGGTTCTTTACTTTGCAAATCAGCTTCAGATAGGGATGGAAGCTTTTGAGGAATTTCTTACCGCTCAAGGATTTTCTATTCATGAGATGGTTGCACAGAAAAAATTTCTCTTGCCGGTGGTCCATGCCGAGGCCGATTTTTCTGCCCCCCTCTATTTAGGGGATCAGCTTGAGGTGACCCTTACCTTCTCTCGCATCGGCAATCGCTCGTTTACCCACACCTCTGACATCCTCAAAGGGGGCAAAAAGGTGGGGACCGCCACGATCATCCATGCGGTCCTCTGCCCGAAAAAAGGGAAATCGATTCCGATTCCCCCTATCCTTAAAAGTCTCTTTAATCTATCGAGAAGGCCTGTTTAGTAAAGGCAATTAGAAGTCCTATTTGTTCTCTAGATTGAGGCTGGGCTTCTATGCTTTTTTCATAGCCTAAAAGGGTTCGTGTAGCTAGTTCCCTTTTTTTATATTCCTCATCTTCAGGAATTTGATTAATTATCCAGAAAAAGGTTTTTTCTAGGTTTTCTTGCGTTTCAAAGTAGGCGTGGGGACTTTCAGCAAAAGGACGCATTCTATCTATTAGAAGGGCTTGAGAGATGGCAGCTGATCGGTTTATTGCAGCGGTCACACTATAAGGATAAAGGATCTTCTCTTCTAGACTTGGAATTTCGGGAATCTTTCCCTGTTTAACAGCTTTTAAAAGAACTTTTTCCGTAGAAAAACTTGATGTATATTCCATGTCAACTAAATTGGAGTATAGTTGCTCAACCGCCTTACGATCTGTATAGCTTAATGTTTTTTCCTGACCACTTAGGAATTCAGCTTTGAAATCTTGGGCAATCGTTGCCGCTAATTTTCTTGCTTTAGACCCAATGCAAGAGATAGAAAACAGATGGTAGCGATCGTGAAAATTAAAGTCGTTTTCTTCACACTTAAATTGGTCAGCTTTGTCGTATGTGACTAGCTTATTCCGGTTTCCTTCAGGGACAACATATAAAAGGCAAATATCCCGAGTGTCTGTAAGACCATTAACTTTAATTTGGTCAAACGTTGACTTTCCGAGAACAGGATTTGCTTTAGCATGCTCGTTATCGAATCTCACTTTCAGGAAGGTTTCATAAACCTCAAGAGAGGCTGACATTCGGAGGTACCCCTCTTGCTTCTTGATTCGGTTAAAGACATTCACCTTGACGCGGCTTTCAATAATCTGAGAAATCGTAACTTGGTCGCTGAAGAATGATTCTTTTTGTGCAACTGCCTTAAACTTTTCTTTAGGGCTTTTAGGCGTGAAAACCATCACAAAACGGTCCTCAGGTGGAAGCTCTTTAAGCTCTTTGATAAAGGCTTCTAGTCTGTCGCCACTAAGGTTTCTTCCTGTAGCCCGATACATAGTATCCCGATCTTTAGCAAACTCTAATAAGTCGTGGACTTGAAAATTGACGCCTTGAAGTCTGAGAGTTTCAATATCTGAGACGCGTGCCACCCTCTTTGCTAAAGTTTTTCCTTCCTTTAGCCCTCTTAGGACATAATAAAAAGCGTCCGCAGGAAGTTCATCATATTTCCCTGTCTCTAAAAGCCCCTCTATACGATCAAGTTCAGAATCAAAACTCGGAAGGTTCTCCATTTTTTCTTCAATTTTTGTCATATCCTCGGCTGGGATACGCTTGGTCATTTCTGTATATGATCTAATGTCGGGGCTCTCGATAGCCATGAAAGGACTAGAGGTGCTGCTGGTAGAGCTAGAAGCTAGGCTTGCTACTGGCATTGTTTTTCTCCTTTTATTAAAAAATTAATTAAATTATGTAAATATTATAACATTTTATTGTTTTATTGATCAAGTTTATTTAAATAAATGATAAATGCTTTGCAATAAGCATATTAAAACTGATTCTTTCTGATTCGATGTGGGCGGCTCCCCTAAAAAAGGGGGGGGAATCGATTCCGATTCCCCCGGCCCTTAAGATGGTCTCTAGTTCTCCATTGAAAAAATGCGTTTCATGAAGGTAACTGGAATGCCCTTTTGCTCTCCTGTTAGCTCGGCATGAAAGAGCCTTGGATCTTGAACAGTCGAAATGGACTGTTTGGCTACTCTCTCTTTCTGATATTCTTCATCTCCAGGAACTTGACTCATTATCCAAGAATAGGCTTTTTCTAGTGTTTCTAGCGTTTCAAAGCGGCCAGGCACATGATGCGCTTCTTTGTTTAGTAGAAGGCCTAGGGAGGCGGTGGCTAATTTGCTTAATGAAAGGGGTATACTGTGGGGATAAAAGGTATACTTTTTTTCGGAAACACCCATCTGGCTAAGAAGCTCGGAAATAGTCTCGTCTGTAAGTTCAGGCCTACCCATCTGTCCATAGAGAAACTTAATTTGTTTAACAATGCTTGGAAGACCTTTCTCCAAAGAAAAACCGCTTGCATAGTCCATGTCAACTAATGAGGAGTGTAGAAGCTCGACCGCCTCACGATCTTTAAGGCTTAATGTTTTTTCCTGACCACTTAGAAATTCAGCTTTGAAACCTTGGGCAATCGTTGCCGCTAACTTTCTTGCTTTAGGCCCAATGGAAGAAACGACAAACTGATGGTAGCGATCGTGAAAATTAAAATCATTTTCTTCACACCTGTGCCCGTCAGCTTCGTTATATGTGACTAGTTTATTCTGGTTTCCGTCAGGGACAACATATAAAGAGCAAACGTCACGAGTGTCTGTGAGGCCATTTATTTCAAGTTGGTCAACAGTTGACACTCCGAGAACAGGATTTGCTTTGACGTGATTATTATCGAATCTTACTTTCAGAAAAGTTTCATACATCTTAAGAGGGGCTGACATCCGCAAGTATTTGCCACCGTTCTTGAATCGGTTGAAGATATTTACCTTAGCGCGACTTTCAATATCCTGAGAAATGGTAACTTGACTGCTTAGCTTAGGCTTCGCCTCTGCTTCTAATACTTCCCTAAGCTTCTTTTTAGGACTTTTGGGTGTGAAAACCATAATACGACGATCCTCACGTGGAAGAGATTTGACTTCTTCTATGAAAGTTGCGAGTTTACCACCACTAAGGTTTCTTCCTACTGTTTGATAGATGAATGCTTCGGGGAGATCCTCGAATCGATACACTTGAAAATCGACTCCTTGAAGTCTGAGAGTTTCAATATCTGAAACGCGTGCCACCATCTTTGCTAGAACTTCTCCTTCCTCTGGAGTTTTTGCTTCCTTTAGTCCTCTTAAGACATAATAAAAAGCATCCTCAGGAAGTTCACGATACTTTCCTACTCTTAAAAACCTTTGTATGCGCCTAAGTGTAGGGTCAAAATCAGGAAGGCTCTCCATTTTTTCTTCAATTTTTGTCATATCCTCGCCTGGGATACGCTTGGTCATTTCCGTATATGATCTAATGTCGGGGCTCTCGATAGCCATAAAAGGGTTAAGGGGAGCGCTGCTGGAACTAGAAGCTGCTTGCATGGTTTTCTCCTTTTATTTTATAAAAACTATTAAATATATAAAGATTATAACATTTATTATTAATATTATTCAACTTAATTTTTAACTAAATAAGTTTCTGGGAGAAAGACGTGGTATCTTAAAGTTAGGGAGAAAGATCTTGAGGTGCGTTTTAAGGGCCTCTTCCTCGTATCCTTGGTCACTTTCGATATAGGCGGTGGGGCGGAACCCAAACTCCTCATCAGGGGTGGGGACCACTTCGGCATGAGTAATCCCTTCGATGCTCTGAAGGAGCCTTTCGATCTCCTCAGGGTGGATATTTTCCCCGCCACTGATGAAGAGGCGGTCTTTTCTTCCTGAGATGTGGAGACCCCGCTTGGGGCAGTAGGTTCCCAGGTCTCCTGTTTCAAAGTAGCCCTCGCTATTGACATCCTCAAAGGAGGCAAAAAGGTAGGCACCGTCACGATCATTCATGCGGTCCTTTGCCCTAAAAAAGGGGAATCGATTCCGATTCCCCCTATCTTTAAGAGCAAACTCGAAGTTGCTCTGGGGTAATTTTCCTGAAGAACTTTTGCGACAACACACTAGTTCTGTATCAAAAAAATTTCTTTAAAGAAGGTAATTAGAGCATCTATTTGCTCCGAAAAACGATCGTCGCCTTTTTCAAGATCCGAAATAGTATTTTTAGCTACCGCCTTCTTATAATACACCTCGTCTTCAGGAATTTGATTCATTATCCAGGAAAAGACTTCCGTTACCTTTTCTTGCGTACTAAACCGGGGAACAGTACCACGAGAAGCAATGTTTTTGAACAGTAGAACATTCATACAAGACTTAGCTAATCGGCTTAACATAAGGGGTACACTATGAGGATAAGCGGTGCACTTTTCTTCGTTTTGAAGCTTGAGAATATCCTCTTGTTTATCAGCTTTTTGAAGAGGTTTCTCTTTATTTCTTTGAAGAATCATCTCATCGGAAAAACCTGCTGCATAGTCCATGTCAACTAATATCTCATGTAGGTCATTGAGCGCTTGCCTATCTGTGGGGTTGGTGTCGTTATTGGGGCTGGTTTTGTTATTTAGAAATTTATCTAGGTTCTCGAAATCTGTAAGGTTGGTGCCGTTATTTAGAAATTCCTCTTTGAAGTTGTGGGCAATAGTTGCTGCTAACTGTCTTGCTTCAGATCCAATGGAAGAAGCAGAAAGCTGATGGTAGCGATCGTGAAAATTAAAGTCATTTTCTTTAACTTTAAATCTGTCAGCCCGTTTGTATTTGACGAGTTTATTCTTATCTCCTTCAGGAACAACATATAAAAGGCAAACGTCACGAGTATGTGTATGGCCATTTGCTTCAATTTGTTCAAAAGTTGACTTCCCGAGAACAGGATTTGCTTTGGCATGATCATTATTGAACCTCACTTTCAAGAAAGCTTCAAAAACCTCAAGAGAGGCTGACATCCGCTTATACTTGCCTTCTCTCTTGAGTCGATTGAAGACATTTATCTTCTGTTTGCTTTCAATAACCTGAGAAACCGTAACCAGAGAGCTGTGAATAGCTACTTGTTTTTTAACTTTTTCTGTTTTTTCTTTAGAGTTTTTGGGGGTGAAAACCATTACAAAACGGTCCTCAGGTGGAAGCTCTTTAAGCTCTTTGATAAAGGCTTCTAGTCTGTCACCGCTAAGGTTTCTTCCTGTAGCCCGATACATAGTATCCCGATCTTTAGCAAACTCTAATAAGTCGTGGACTTGAAAATTGACGCCTTGAAGTCTGAGGGTTTCAATATCTGAGACGCGTGCCACCCTCTTTGCTAAAGTTTTTCCTTCCTTTAGCCCTCTTAGGACATAATAAAAAGTGTCCTCAGGAAGTTCATTATATTTCCCTGTCTCTAAAAGCCCTTCTATACGATTAAGTTCAAAATCAAAACTCGGAAGGCTCTCCATTTTCTCTTCAATTTTTTTCATATCCTCGTCTGGGATACGCTTAGTCATTTCTGTATATGATCTAATATCAGGGCTCTCGATAGCCATGAAAGGACTAGAGGTGCTGCTGGTAGAGCTAGAAGTTAGGCTTGCTACTGACATTGTTTTTCTACTTTTATTAAAAAATTAATTAAATTATGTAAATATTATAACATTTATTATCAATATCGTTCAACTATTTTTTAAAAAATGCAAATCACTTAAGATCAGCCTCTTCTGGAATCTCCTAAAGAAACAAAAGACGTAGGTATCTTAAAGTTAGGTAGAAAGCTCTTGAGGTACGTTTTAAGGGCCTCTTCCTCGTATCCTTGGTCACTTTCGATGTAGGCGGTGGGGCGGAACCCAAACTCCTCATCAGGGGTGGGGACTACTTCGGCATGAGTAATCCCTTCGATGCTCCGAAGGAGCCTTTCGATCTCCTCGGGGTGGATATTTTCCCCGCCACTGATGAAGAGGCGATCTTTTCTTCCTGAGATGTGGAGGCCCCGCTTGGGGCAGTAGGTTCCCAGGTCTCCCGTTTCAAAGTAGCCCTCGCTATTTAAGGGAAGCCCCTCGTCGAGATACCCTTGAAAAAGGGTTTTTCCGCGGACCCAGATTTCCCCGCCGCTGCTGATTTTTACTTCGCGGTAGGGGAGGGGGTGGCCCATCGAAAGGGGGCCTTCGTCAAAGAGGGTGGTGATTTGGGAGCTCATCTCGGTCATTCCATAAGTGGGATGGATTGGCAGTCCTCGCTCCTGGGCCTCTTTGTAAAGGGTGGGAGAAATGGGCGCTCCTCCAAGCAAAATATGTTTGTAGTTTGGAAGATTTTCCTTTTCGAGGAGCCTTTTAAGTTGTGTGGGCACAAAAGAGAGGTGGGTAACGTCTTCTTCAGAAAGAGCAACGGCACCTCCGGCCAAAAAGGTGCGGAAAAGAAGAGCGATCCCAGCAATATGGTAAAGGGGCAAAGAGAGGTGGTAGCGATCCCCTGCGCTAATGGGAAGGTAGCGATTCGAACCAAGAGCGCTATAGTAGTGGTTGCCAAGGGAGTGGCAGGCGATCTTTGCTTTTCCTGTCGTTCCCGATGTGAAAAGGTACGTTGCCAACGCCTCTTTTTCTAGGAACGTTTGTCCACTCGGCTTGCCTTTTTGGACTACTTTTGAAAAGGGGAGGGTAATCTGTTTCACTTTTGGGAGCTCGGTTCCATCGGGAAACAGGAGGAGGGGAGCGCCGAGCCGGTCTAACTTTTCTGGCAAAAGGGTGAGCGGGTCATAGGTATTTAAAGGGCAGGCGATCGCTCCTAGTCGAAAAAGGGCAAAGAAAAGAAGGGGAGAAGGAAACTCTTTCGTGGGTAAAATAGCGACCCGATCTCCTTTCTTTACCCCTTGGCTTTTTAAAAAGGAGGCTGTTCCTACAATGAGCCCCGAGCACTCTGCATAGCTCCAACTTTTTTCAGCCGAGATGAGCGCCACTCCATCGGGAGTTTTCCTTGCATGCAACGAAAAAGGACACTCAAACTGTTTCATCGAGGATCACCTCAACCTTATCCATTTTTAACCTCCACTCTTTGGGAAAGTGGAGGACTCCATCTTTAACATGTACCCCCTCTTCAAAGAGCGACTCTTCAAAAAGATGGCAGGTGCCGAGCCCCATCGGCTTTAGGGGAATCTTCATCCGGTAGGCGAGCTTTGCAATCTGATAGATCCCTAATTCACTCTCATAGCTGCTACTTAAAATAAAATCGACCCCTTTTCTTGGTTTGGGCAAAGGGTAACCGATTAGCGTAGGTTTGATGGTGTCTACAACAACGTGGGGGTAGGGTGGGGGATTTTTCACCGACTCGTCAAGAGCTACCGGATAGGGAAATGCCGCAGCATCTTCTCCAGGCTTTAAAGGTTCTTCAAAACTCTTCACGCGGGGAAAAGCCTTTGCAAAAGCGAGCGCTTTTTCAAGGGACCATTTTTGGTTCATGTCAACCGTGGTAAAAAACGACCGTTTTCCGAGAACAATCGCCTCCTCCAAAGAGAGGTGGCCCACTTTAAGCTTGTCTTGGTGCAAAACCCGCACTGGAATCGACGCCACTTCGAGTGGCTGAGTGAGGTCAAGTTTTGCCGCCGCCCATCCCCACTCGGCCGATGGACACGCTTTTCCCTGCAGCACATCATCAATCGTCTCTTTGCTAAATCCAGGAAGGGGAGCGATCTCTCCCCAGCCCACCCTTTTTTCCTCTTCTAAGCGAAGAAGAAGACCTTCCCGTATCCCGCCCTGAAACCGCCGCGCATACCGGTAAAGGGTCCGTCTCAAAAGAGCCACCCCAGGCAAAAGAGGAGGGTATAAAGGGTAAGCATCTTTCCTACTTTTGGAAAAAGAGGGGCTAAAGCCTGAGGTTTGGTTGCTTTAAAAACCGTTTGGATAAGGGGAAGGCCTACTGCAGCCGTCCCCACTGCTGCTAACGAAAAGGGGTGTCGTCCCGTTACAATCCACAAAATAAAGGGGGTTAAAAGGGCAAGGACAATCGATCCTGCAAACTCCCATTTTCCAAAGTGGGTCCCAAAGCGGACCGGAAGGGTCCGCTTTTTGACCTTCCGATCTTCTTCCACATCGCGCAAATTATTCATCACCAGAATCGCCGTCGAAAGGAGCCCCGGCGCAAAACCGGCTAAGATCGCTACCGAAGAAAATAAACCCGTTTGCAAATAGACCACTCCAGCAACTGCGACAGGTCCAAAAAAAATGAGGACAAAAAGATCTCCCAACCCTAAATAGCCAAGCGGGTAGGGCCCTCCCGTGTAGAGGTAGCCGAACAAAATCGCCAAAATCGCCAAAACGCCAATCTGCCATCCCCCAATGAGCATCAAGTAGAGGCCAAGAAGGGCCGCACATCCAAAAATTGCAAAGGTGACGCGGCGCATTTTCTCTGCCGAGACAAGACCCGACTGGACCAGGCGGCGGGGCCCTTTTCGCTCTTTTGTGTCTGCTCCTTTCAGGAAGTCGATATAGTCATTGGCAAAGTTGGTCCCTATCTGGACCAAAAGAGCAAAGAGGGTGCAAGCAAAAAAAATCGCGAAGCTAAAGGCTGTTTCCCAGGCGATCACACTCCCAATCAAGACAGGGGAAAGGGAGGCGATAAGGGTTTTTGGGCGGGTTGCTTCAATCCAGATATTCATGGGCGTTTGGGGAATTTTTTAAAGTTGGGTTTTCGTTTTTCTAGGAAGGCTTTGTGCCCCTCTTGCGCCTCTTCCGACATGTAGTAAAGGAGGGTTGCGTTCCCGGCGAGCTCTTGCAAGCCGATCTCTCCATCGCAGTCGGCATTCAGCCCTGCTTTTAAGCAGCGGAGAGCAAGAGGGGAGTGCTCGAGCATTTTTTCGCACCATTCGATCGTTGTTTTTTCGAGCTCTTCGTAGGGGACAACATGGTTCACGAGCCCCATTTCTAGTGCTTCTTTTGCGCTATATTGACGGCAGAGATACCAAATTTCCCGCGCCTTTTTTTGTCCGACGATCCGAGCCAAGTAGCTGGAGCCAAGACCACCGTCAAAGGAGCCTACCTTCGGGCCGGTTTGCCCAAAGATCGCATTGTCTGCGGCAATGGTCAAATCGCACACCACGTGGAGGACATGCCCCCCTCCAATCGCATAGCCGGCCACCATTGCGACAACAGGTTTGGGGCAGGTCCGGATCTGCCGTTGAAAATCGAGGATGTTGAGGCGGTGGGTTCCTTCATCATCGGAGTAGCCTGCCTCGCCTCGGATCGATTGGTCCCCTCCCGAGCAAAACGCTTTTTCGCCGGCGCCCGTTAAAATAATCGCTCCCACTTCATTGTCGTTACGGGCATCTTCAAGGGCGTTCATCATCTCTTGCACCGTCAGTGGACGGAACGCATTGTGGATACGGGGACGGTTCATTGTAATTTTGGCGATCCCACCCATTTTATGGTAAAGGATGTCGGTATACTCCCCAGCAACTTTCCATTCATTTTCTACAGCTAAGCTCATTTAAAATAACCTCTGGTTGCTCAATATGGATGGCGTGTCCCGCATCTGGGACAAAAACCACCTCAAAATATTTTCTCAAACGGTTTCCAATCAACCGATACTTTATATCATTTTCTCCAAATAAAAACAGCTTTGGGCAGAAAAAATTTTTCAGGTGGGGCCACAAATTGGGAAGTTTTGCGGGGCTAAGTGTACGCAAAACTTTCGCGAGTCGTTTCGGGTCATGCCCCTTTCGACTTCTTTTATATCCAAACATTGGCTGCGCATACCACTCGTCCAAAAAAGTGTCGAAGTCCCTTTCTAAAAGGGTGGCCCACTTTTCATCTTGGATAAGCCGCTCATCAACCCCCGTTTCAAGCCCAGGATTTGCCGAAAGGATGACGAGACCACCCACTTTTTTGGGAAATTTGTGAGCAAACTGCATGGCAAGCCGTCCTCCCATCGAGTAGCCAACCAAAAGAGATCCCTCTGGGATCTCTTTTTCAAAGCTTGCAAGGTCTAGCGGGGCATCGCAGTGTCCCGGCAATGTCAAGCATTTAAAAGGAGCCTCTAGCCCTTGAGTAATCGGATCCCAATCTGCGGGACTTCCTAAAAAGCCATGGATAAAGACGAACATTTTAGATTGGATAAGATCTCCTGATGAATCTTTAAGTTATCGCCCGGTTTTGTCTTCACTTCGACCAAGGTTCTATGGGGGATCTCCAGAAGTTCATCGATTGTCTTGGGGTTTTCGTACCGGAGGTTGAAGAGGGATGCAGCATGTTTGAGGTCGATCGTATGAGGGGTTGAAAAGTAGGGTTTAAAAAGGTCTTGATCGATCGGAAGAAACGAGAAGATATCGCCGCCTTGATTGTTAATAACGATCAGTTTTACAGGGAGATCTTTAAGTTGGGCTAAAGAGTTCAGGTCATGAAGAAAAGCCATGTCGCCAATCAGCGCTGTGACCGGGCGTCCGCTCCCCCTCGCAATTCCAGCGACTGTTGCAATATTCCCATCGATCCCTGAAAGACCCCGGTTGCCAAATGTTTGCACCCCTTTTTCAGGGACAAAAAAAGCGTCGGCATTCCGGATTACCATGCTGTTGGCAAAAAAGAAAGTTTCCCCTTCTAACCGGTGAAAAAGATGGGGTTCTGTCAGCGCGCTGTGGTGGTCGAAGTAGGCAGCGACCCCTTTAGCAGTCAGTTCATTCAACTCCATCCATCCATCGAGCCACTTCGAGGAGGAGCGCGCTTGCACGTAGTGGGGCAGATCGGGCGCTTTGCCAATCACCCGATGGGTCACTCCGTGGATCGGATCTTTCCGTTTGTGGTGAGGGGAGATTTGGCAATAGAGCTTAGGTCTTTTGAAGGCAAGCCAGTCGTAAAGAGCGCTCGAGACAAAGCGATCGCCGAACTGGAGGACCGCATCGGGAGCAAAGTCTTCATGGGTTCCAATTGCTCGGATCATCAGGTCATAATAAGAGGCTGTTTCTTGACTACGCACAGGTGACAACACATCGGGAAAAATAGGCCACTGCAGAAGTTTGGAGAGCGCTTCGGCTTCTTTTGCCTCTCCGCTGACTAAGATCACCCCTTTCTCATATTCCCCGAGCATCTCGGCAAGCTTGATCTGCTCCTTTTCCTCTAGGACCGTTTTTCCAAAAGAAAGGGTAGTCTGAGCCTGATGACCTGTTATTTGTTCTTCTTTCCCAAAGAAAGGTTTTCGAAACTGGCAGTTTAGGTGGACCGGTCCCCGCGGCTCAACACTTGCGTGGCTCACCATCTGCGATACTGTAGTGCCCACAAAGCTTTGCGCCACCTTGCCGTCAGGGCACGGCAATTCTCTCTCCCACCGGACAAATTCTTTAAAGATGCCCTGTTGCACGCTCGTTTGGTTGGCGCCACAGTCTTGGAGCTCTGGTGGTCGATCCGCTGTCAAAATAATCAAGGGAACATGGTCGTGGTGGGCCTCCATCACCGCGGGGAGCAAGTTCCCCACAGCTGTCCCCGACGTCACAATGACTGCAACAGGTCTCCCACTACTCTTGGCACAGCCAAGAGCGTGGAACCCCAGTCCCCGCTCATCATAGTGGACGAAGGTTTCAGCAAGAGGGGCGCGGGCTGCCGCTGCCACAAGGGCGCTGCTCCGCGATCCCGGCGCGATGCAAAAGCTCCGCACCCCATGGTGAACCAGCTCCTTAATCAGGAGTCGAGCCCATAGTCCATTCATCGCTGCAGTGTCATTTCTCATTGCTTCAACATTTTTCTTGTTTTGGAAATTAATCGCAAGTCGGAAAATAGAGCAATGTTTGTGCTATTGATAGAATAGTTTCAGATAGGAGCGGTACTCGTAAGATTTCTTATAAGTCTTTTTGGGGTCTCTTTGCGCTAAAATCTCCAGGTCAATCAGCCGATTGATCACTTTTTGAGCGCCGGCTCGCGTCAATTTTGTCCATTTTTGAACGGTGTTTACATCAACAATGGGTTGACGATATAAATGGCGTAAAACTTCGACCGCTGTAGGAGCTGCAACTTTACCCAGCTGGTGGACTTTTGCGAAATCTACTTCACGTAATTGGTTGATCTTTCCAACAACTCGAATGGCTGAACGAGCTGTTTCAATCACACCATCGAGAAAAAAATTAAGCCAAGACTCTATGGAAGGAGGGGCGGAGCGATAAGCTTGCAGATGTTCATAATAAAGCTTCCGGTGTCTATTAAAAAACTCCGATAGGTAGAGGAGAGGCAATTCAAGGAGTTTTTCTTGCCATAAAAATAGGGTAATAAGAAGACGGCCTGTCCTTCCATTTCCGTCGGTAAAGGGGTGGATGGTCTCAAACTGAACATGGATAAGGGCAGCTTTAATAAGAGGAGGGATTTTAGAATTGTCATGGATAAGGCGTTCTAAATCAGCAATCGCCTTATGGAGGACCTCTCCAGGAGGAGGGGGAACAAAAATAGCATTGGAGGGCATCGTTCCTCCAATCCAGTTTTGGCTGGAGCGAAACTCTCCAGGAAGAGCATGCTGAGAGGCTCTAGCTCCTTCCATCAGTTTTTCATGTATTTCGCGAATCATTCTAACTGAAAGAGGAATCGTTTTGAACTTTTCTAATCCATGGTTGAGCGCTCGAATATAATAGATAATATCTTCTACATCAGTTGATTGGGAAAGGTTTGAAGAAATATCTGCCTCGATCGCATCGATTAGTGTTGCTCGAGTTCCTTCGATTTGGCTAGATGAAGCAGCTTCTTTTCTTACAAACATAAGAAGGAAGAAGTCTTTATCGGGCAGTAGCTGGCTAATTCCATCAAGCTTTCCTATGAGGCGCATTGCCTCTCCCAACTTTAACTCAATATGAGAGCTTAAAGGAAAGTCTTGACTGGGTGGAAAAGGCTCAGGAATAAAAGCCTTGAATCCTCCTGGCTGTTGAACTAAGTGTCCTATTTTTTGCCACATACGTCAGGTATTACCCATTTTGTTTACATCTTCCTATGAATGTATACAAAAACATCATTTTTGTATACATCTTTTTCGTGTGCGGCTTGTTTTAAGGAGTTTAAGTTGTTAAGAAAAACCTTACTTTTGAGCTCATCTCTTTAATCGCAAGGATGAATAGAAAAAAGCGCTGATCCGTAGACCAGCGCAAAGACCTTAGTTTATCGGGCTTCTTTTGAGAAAGACGATTTCTTATAGTTCCGAAGATTGAGCCGAAACCTGTGCAGCCAAAGAGGCTTGTAGTTCGTAATCAATCAAAAGTGTTTCTAGTTTGGGGAGAGTCACAACAGAATCGGGAAGAGAGGTTATTGGGTTTTGCTGAAGATAGAGGTGTTCTAGCTCTTTGAGCTCTGAAAAAGAGGGAGGAAGGGAAGTGAGTTGGTTGTCGCCGAGCTGAAGCTCTACCAACCCAGGAAGCTCATCAAAAATATCGGGAAGAGATGTTAAATATAAACGACTTAGATCTAACTTCAACTCATTGCCGTTCTCCTTGAAAGCAAGAATCTTTTCCATTGCATCTTCTCGAAGTTCGTTAGAGTCTCCCTGAACACCCCAGGCCCACAGTTTTTCTTCAAAGGTTGAAGGGGGGGTAGTAATAAGAACTGCTTGTTTAACGCTATTAATTGTAACCATTTTTACCTACTTTTTATTTTTAAGCAGTATAAATTATATCACATAATAATATTTTGTTTAAATAGCTTTGATAAATAAACTTGTAGATAATTAGTTTTTAAGGATTTGCGTATAAAATATGGGTGATTTTGCTTTCCAGCTCAGCCCACTCGCTCTCAGGATGGGAACCTGGGACGATGCCAGCGCCGGCAAAGAGGGTGATTGAAGACCCCTGGATGAGAGCGGAGCGGATCGCCACGAGGTGGTGGGAGGCCTCCTTGGAGATATAGCCGACGGGGGCGGCATACCACCCCCGATCAAAGGGCTCGAGGCGGGCGATTGCCGCAAGGGCCTCTTCACGGGGAGTTCCCCCAACGGCAGGTGTGGGATGGAGCGCCTTGAGCAGCTCTTGGTCGCCGACACCTCCCTTCAACGCTGCGGTGAAGGGATAATGAAGGTGTTGAAGCGAAGGGGTTTTAAGCACTTCTTGTTTCCCCACTTCAAGCCTAGTACATAAAGGACTCAGCTCCCTTTCGATCATTTCCCTGACAAGGGCCACCTCTTTTTGATCTTTAGCGCTTGCTAAAAGCTCTTCTGCATCGACCTCTAAAGGGCGAGTTCCTGCAATGGCGGCGCTTTCCACTTTTCTCTCCACGCGTCGATAGAGCGTCTCAGGAGAGGTTCCGATGAAAGCGGTGTCAGGAGCAAACTGAAAAAGAAACCGGTTTTTCCCTTTTAAGGAGCTTAAAAGGGAAAAGGGGCAGATCGGTTCTGCAAGTTCGAAGCGAGTAGCACGCGCCAAGACTACCTTTTCACAAGGGCTCTCTAGCACCTCTTTAACGTTTTGCTCCCAGGTTTTGTAGTTGGGAAGATCGGTTCGCTTCTTTATTAAGGTAACGGGAGGGTCTACGTAAATAGGAGAAGTTCCCCTCATGACTTTAAGAGGAGAGAAATAAGCGTGGCTAGGAAATTTTCCCCAGGTAGTGTAGCGGCGGGGCATAAAGTCCCTTCCTCCGAAAACAAGGTCGCCTTGCGCTCCTTGTCCTGCTCCTGCGATAATGCCATCTGCAGGGGTTTCCCAATAGACTTTAGGATAAATAGGCTGGGCCTTAAGCCAGACTAAAGATGGTTGCCGCATGGGACTTTTTCCCCGATGTAGAGAGTGGCGGCGCCGAAGGTCATGGGGTAGGCTTTTACCTGGTAAAAGCCGGCGGCTTTGAGTTTGGCGCAGAAAGCTTCCCCATAGGGGAAGGTTTCGATCGTTTTGTTGAGGTAGCGGTAGGCTTTAGGGTCGCGAGAAACCAACCCTCCAACGAGGGGAAGGACATGACGGAGGTAAAAGAGATGGAGCCCCCGGATCAGACGGTTTTTTGGCATCGAAAACTCGAGAATCATCACCTTTCCTGAGGGGGTTAAAACCCGAAAACACTCCTCAAGACACTTTTCAACGGAGGTGACGTTCCGGATCCCAAAGGACATCGTGACGCAATCGACCGCCTCTTTATCGAGGGCAATACTGGTGGCATCTCCCTCCATGAGGGTAATTCGGTGGGTGTAGGGTTTGTCGATAATTTTCCGCTGCCCCATGCGAACCATCTCTTGCGACATGTCGAGCCCAAGAGCTGTTTCCACTTGCTTGGCCCGCTTCACAATGGTGATGAGCTGATCGCCCGTCCCGGTTGCTAAGTCAAGAAGGCGAAGCCCCTTTTCTTGGGGAAGGTGGCGGATCAGCTGTCGTCGCCAATGGTGATCGATCCCAAAAGAGAGCAACCGATTGACGAGATCATAACGGGGGGAGATCCGATCAAACATCTTCCACACTTCCTCACGCGATTCTTCAACGACTTCTTCCACAAATGCTCCTTTGACAGGTGAGGTTATAGCAAGTTATACCCACTTATAGTAGAAGTTCACTATAACTTGCTATAACTTTAAGAAACAAGGGTTATCGTTTATTGACTTCTGCATAGAATTCACTGAAGGGAATCTCTCCATTAGCCCCTAACGACACTCCAACTCTTCCTGTGAAAAAACCCTCAAAAGATTCCCAGTTTTCTTTATCTGTACTAAAGAGAAATATCGGTTGGATCTTCATGTAAAGAGGCATACGCGCTTTGACTTTTCCTGTTTCAGGAAAGTCTTCAAGAGCTAGGACATCCCCTTCTACTTTACAGGTAAAAGGGACTTCATCCCCCGGATTTATCTTCACAACGTGGTCAAAAGCTCCAAAGAGAGGGAAATAGCTTTCTCCTGCTTCGGCAAGAGAAATTTCCTTTTCAGATGCAAAGCAGCAGGCTGTAAGGGCTAAAAAACCTAAGATAAAATGCTTCATTTCAATTCTCCTTTTACTACACTTGTAGTATTTTAAGGTTTTTAAAAGGGGAGGTAGTGACTAGTAAAAATAAGCGTCGCTACCTCCACAAAAAGTACAATAGAAAAAAGTCGTATCCATCCGTTTCTTTTTTTTCTTTGAAGGAGCCATGTGGCTCGCTTAATTGTAGCTCCTCGGCTTGAAGAAAAGGCAATCGATCCTAGGGGAAGGTTGGCAGAGGATACTTTTAAAAGAGCTTGCGCAGTATGGAGGGGATCGCCTTTTTGATCACATGCGATTTCACAGTAGAGACGTCCCTTACGAATAATCCTTTTTTTTCCGGGGATAAACCAAAAAAGAGCTGAGATCCCTTCTATCAAGGTGTTCACAAGGGTATCTTTCCATCGGATATGAGCTTTCTCATGAGCCATAATTGCTTCCTGTTCCTCAGGGGGTAAAGAAAGAGTCTTTGGAAGGACGATTTTTGGCTTTATGATTCCTACTACAGCAGGGGTATTGGGTTGAGGGAAAGAAGTTCGTTTAAAAAGGCGCCATCCGAAACGGAGAAGGGAGAAAGTCGCTAGAATAAGGAGGAGGTTTGCTAAGGCGATAGAAATAGAGGGAGCCGTTTCAGCAAGAAGGTCCCCAATGGAAAAGGTGTAGCCATTACTCAAATACGTTTTGATCTCTGCAAAAGGAGCCCACTTAAATCCTGCTGTGGCACTCAACTCACGGGTTCCTGGGAGCTGGTTGAGAATTTTTTCTCCATGGAAGAAAGTCCAGTTGGAATGAGGAGAAAAAAGGTCCCAAGTGATCTTTAGAAAGGGGATCAAATAAAGATAATAAAGAGCGCGGGGGCTATAGATCCACCGTTTGAAAAGAAAGATAAATAAAAGGGAGGAATAGAAGGTGACAAGACTTCCTAAAAAAGCATTTAATGTATAGCGGACGATCACTTCCATTTTTTCTTATATTCCCGGATCATTTTTTCAATTTTTTTAACCTCTTCTGGATCCACTTTTTCATCGAGAAAGTAACTGAAAACCTCTGATAGGGGGGCATCGAGCAGCTTAGATTTAAGCTGCTTGAGAAGGGTCGGTTTCTTCATAAAATAGAGATAGCTTCGCCCTTCTTTTTCTCGCTTAAGAGCCCCTTTTTCATAGAGCCGCCCCATGACCGTCATGATCGTTGTGTAAGCATTTTTTCCACCGAGCCTTTGCATGACATCGTTTACGGAAAGGGGTTTTTCTTCGTCAATAAAGAGGCGAAGAATGGCTGTTTCTAGTTCACCAAATGAGCGTTTCTTGTTCATGTTGTTTAGACTACTACGATTGTAGTATTTTAGTCAAGTTCTGCTTAAGTGTTTGAAGTGTAGTGGGATAATTTATTAGGTTTTAGGGTGGTTTTTGCTCACTTTTAATGCAGGTTTTTGGTATAATTAGCTTGCACTTTTGAACGTTTTTTTCTATAGTGGGAAAAGATGAAACGAACGCCCAGAAACTACGCTGGCATTAAGCCAACGGGAAAACAAGTTAGCGATTTGCTTCCTGAAATGTTGGCACAGCTTTCTGCAAAGTGTGACGATAAACCGCTCCAAATTTTAGAGGCATGGCCCGAAATTGTAGGAGAGCGGATTGGGAAGATGACCCGCGCGGTCTCTTTTGACGATGGGGTGCTGAGAGTACAGGTAAAAAACTCTACCCTTTATAGCCTCCTCGTGGAGCATGAGAAACGGCGCCTCGTGGCAGAGTTTCAAAAGAGATTCCCGAATGTGCGGGACATCCGTTTTAAGATTGGTTAACAGTAATAGGACATTATGACGATGACGAAAGACAAAGAACCTCGCCAGCAAGATTATACTGCGAGTTCGATCACAGTTCTCGAAGGACTTCAAGCGGTGCGAGAAAGACCGGGAATGTACATTGGAGACACCCAGGTCAATGGACTCCACCAGCTGGTCTACGAGGTGGTCGACAACTGTATCGATGAAGCGATGGCGGGCCACTGCTCTCTGATTCAGGTGGCGGTTCACCAAGACAATTCGGTCACCGTCGAGGATAATGGTCGCGGCATCCCTATTGGAAAGCACGAAAAGGAATCGAAAAAACAGGGACGAGACGTCTCGGCTGTTGAAGTGGTCATGACGATCCTTCACGCCGGCGGTAAGTTCGACAAGGATACCTATAAAGTCTCTGGGGGACTGCATGGGGTTGGTGTCAGTTGTGTCAACGCCCTTTCTAAAAAGCTCCATGTTGAAGTCTATAAAGATGGTAAAACCTATGGCATTGATTTTTCTAAGGGAAAGGTAACCGATCCCCTGAAAGAAATTGGAACTACCGATAAACGGGGAACCAAGATCTTCTTCACTCCCGATGATGGGATCTTTGATGTTACTGAATATGACCACGCTATTTTAACCAAACGTTTGCGTGAACTAGCCTTTTTAAACCGAGGGATTCAGATTCTTTTCCGTGATGAACGGGATGAGTCTATGGAAGAGGTTGTCTTCAAATATGACGGGGGGATCTCCTCGTTTGTCACCTATTTGAATGAAAACAAGACCGTTTTATTCGATAAGCCCATCTATATTTCAGGAGGCAAAGAGCTCCACGATGGCCCCCTTGAATTCGAAGTGGCGATGCAGTGGAATGGCACTTATAACGAATCGATCTATTCCTTTGTGAACAATATCTCAACCCGTCATGGGGGAACTCACGTCTCAGGATTTTCTGCGGCGCTTACCCGCTCTTTAAACCAGTACATCAAGAGCAATAATCTCCTTAGGAACGCGAAGGTTTCTGTCACTGGTGAAGATATGCGAGAAGGGCTGACAACGGTTCTCTCTATCAAGATTGCAAACCCTCAATTCGAAGGGCAGACAAAGCAAAAGCTTGGCAATAGTGAAGTAGCCTCTGTCGTCCAGCAGATTGTTGGGGAAGAGTTTTCCATCTATTTGGGGGAAAATCCTCAGATTGCCCGCACGATCGTAGATCGGGCGATCTTAGCAGCGCAAGCGCGAGAAGCGGCGAAAAAAGCGCGGGAGCTCACCTTAAGAAAAACAGCGCTTGATAGTAGCCGCCTTCCTGGAAAGCTGAGCGATTGCCAAGAAAGCGATCCCACAAAGTGTGAAATCTACATCGTCGAGGGAGACTCTGCGGGAGGATCGGCAAAACTCGGTCGCGACCGCCGTTTCCAAGCGATTTTACCGATTCGAGGTAAGATCCTCAACGTTGAAAAGGCGCGGCTTCAAAAGGTTCTTCAAAACAACGAAGTGGGGACGATGGTTTCAGCCTTTGGTTGCGGCATCGGAAAGGACAACTTTAACATCGAAAAGCTTCGCTATCACCGCATTATCGTGATGACGGATGCCGACGTTGATGGCTCCCACATTCGGACACTCCTTTTGACCTTCTTCTACCGCCACATGCCAGCCCTTATCGAGAACAACTACGTTTACATCGCGCAACCTCCTCTTTACCGGGTGTCGCGGAAAAAAACGAGCCGCTACATTCACTCGGAAAGGGAGATGGATGAATATCTCCTCAGCCT
The DNA here is from genome assembly GCA_021772275.1 of Chlamydiota bacterium. Taxonomy (GTDB): domain Bacteria; phylum Chlamydiota; class Chlamydiia; order Chlamydiales; family Simkaniaceae; genus Neptunichlamydia. Next base: position 29,395 of record JAJFMJ010000013.1, read on the forward strand.
AGGAGTGAGCGATATCACCCTTCGCATGGCTTCCCACAGTCAGTCCCTTGAAAAGGATGAGGTTAAAAAACTCCTCTATGCGATTCTAGAAGTTGAGATGCTCATTGCATCGATTGAACGGAAGGGGATCCCTTTCCGTGAGTTTTTAGAAGCACAAAATGAAGAAGGGTTGCTCCCTCATTTCCACATCATCTTAAAAGGAGAGCATCTCTTTGTTTATTCCAATGACGAGTTTAAAGAGCTTAAGGCGCAAAACGAAGAAAACCAACGAAAAGAACATGAGGAAACCTTGGCGTCGATCCCTGAAGAGGAGCAAACCGAGGAAATGAAGAAATTTACCCCCCGCTCTCTTTCTTTTGTAGAACTCTACGAAGAGGGAAAGCTCAAAGCGCTCAAGGAAAAGCTCGCCGATTATAGTTTCTCTCTTGGTCAATATATGAAAGCTGAAGGGAAACTGCTCGATATCATTGAAGAAGGAGGGGAGGAAACCCCGATTTATACGTTGAAAGAGCTTATCGAATTCCTCCGCATCAACGGAAGAAAAGGGATAGAAATCCAACGGTACAAAGGTCTCGGTGAGATGAACGCTGACCAGCTATGGGAAACGACAATGGATCCTGCTGAGCGTACCCTTGTTCAGGTGACGATGCCCGACGCGGTTGCTGCCGATCATATGTTTACAATGCTTATGGGAGACGAAGTCGCACCGCGCCGTGCCTTTATTGAATCACATGCTTTGTCAGTTAAGAACTTAGATATATAATAGGAGAAAACATGTCCTACACAGAAGGTGAAACAATCGTCCCACGCACGGTGGAAGAGGAGATGAAGGAGAGCTATCTTAGGTACTCCATGTCGGTCATTATTGCCCGCGCCCTTCCCGATGTTCGTGATGGACTCAAGCCGTCGCAAAGACGTATTTTATACGCGATGCGACAGCTAAACTTGAGCCCGGGAGCAAAGCACCGAAAATGTGCCAAGATCTGTGGTGACACCTCAGGGGATTACCACCCTCATGGTGAGCAGGTGATCTACCCGACCCTGGTGCGGATGGCCCAAGATTGGGTGATGCGCTACACGATGGTGCAAGGACAAGGAAACTTTGGTTCGATTGATGGCGATCCTCCGGCTGCGATGCGTTATACAGAAGCCCGCCTCACCAAACCTTCGATGGCGCTGATGGAAGATCTCGACAAAGAAACGGTCGAGTACATCGCCAACTACGACGAAACCAAGAAAGAACCAACCGTTTTCCCTGCGAAATTTCCGAACCTCCTTTGTAATGGCTCCTCTGGAATTGCCGTCGGAATGGCGACGAATATTCCTCCCCACAACTTGACCGAACTTTGCAAGGCAACCGAGCTTGTTATTGACAATCCGAGCGTCACGGTCGATGAAATCATGGAGGTGATGCCCGCCCCTGACTTCCCAACAGGAGGGATGATCTGCGGTTACCGAGGTATTAAAGAGGCTTTCCATACAGGAAGAGGAAAGCTCACCGTTAGAGGAACGATTCACATTGAAGAGACCAAAAATACCGATCGCCAGCGGCTCGTCATTGATGAAGTTCCCTACAACATCAATAAAGCTCGCCTGATTGAGCGGATTGCCGATCTCGTCAATAACAAAGCGATCACAGGGATTTCTGACATCCGCGATGAGTCGGACAAAGATGGAATGCGGGTAGCGATCGAGCTCAAAAGGGGAGAGATTCCCGACGTGGTGATCAACCAGCTCTATAAGTTTACCGATATGCAGGTTACCTTTGGGTGCAATATGCTTGCTCTTGATAAGGGGCTTCCCCGCATCATGAACGTCAAGCAGATGATTGCTGCTTGGGTCGAGCACCGAATCGAAGTTGTTCGGGCACGGACCCGTTTTGAGCTGAATAAAGCCGAAGCGCGGGCCCACATCTTAGAAGGGTATTTAAAAGCGCTTGGCCATCTCGATGAAGTGGTCAAAATCATTCGGAAGAGCAATACCCGCGAAGAGGCAAAGGTAGCTCTTGTCGAAAAATATGAGTTTACCGACCGCCAGGTCAATGCCGTTCTTGACCTTCGCCTCTACCAACTCACAGGGATGGAAAAAGAGAAGATCGAAGGCGAATATGCCGATCTTCAAACCAAGATCGCCCATTACCGCGCTATTTTAGCCAGTGAAACTCTTGTCCGAGGGATTATCAAGGATGAGCTGACAGAGGTTCAAAAGTTTGATAAAACCGAAAGGAAGACCCAGATCGTCCCCGCAGAAGAGGAGTTCCAAATGGAAGACCTCATTGCTGACGAGCCTGTGATCCTCACCATCTCCAATGATGACTACATCAAGAGGATGCCGATTGGTACCTTTAAGGAGCAGAAGCGTGGGGGGCAAGGAGTCATTGGTTTCGATCATAAGAAAGAGACCGATACGATCAAAGACATCTATGTCGCCTCCACCCATGACACCCTGATGTTCTTTACTAACTTTGGTCGCGTCTACTGGGTCAAAGTGTGGCAGATCCCTGAAGCGGGAAGACGCTCCAAGGGGAAACCGCTCGTTAACCTCCTAGAGGGACTTAGCGAAGGGGAGCGGATTGCAGCGCAACTCCGCGTCCGCAAATTTGATGAAACCGATGCTGCGATCCTTCTAGCGACCAAACAAGGTGTTGTGAAAAAGACCTTGCTAGAGGCTTTTAGCTCACCCCGCCGTAAAGGGGTCTATGCGATTAACATTGATGAAGGGGATGAAGTGATCGCCGCTCACATGGTTCGCCCTGAAGAGCAGATCATGCTCTTTACCTACGAAGGGATGGCCGTTCGCTTCGACCAAGATCAGGTCCGCCCCATTGGACGAGTGGCCCGCGGTGTTCGCGGCGTCAAGCTCAAAAGCGTTAGTGACCACGTCGTCTCTTGCGAAGTTGTTCGAAGCAATGAGACCGTCCTTGTCGTCTGTGAAAATGGTTTTGGAAAGCGCTCGAGTGTCGAGCAATTTAGGCAAACCCATCGCGGCGGTGTTGGAGTTCGCTCCATCATCACGAGCAAGAGGAACGGCCAAGTGGTTGGCGCTCTTTCTGTCGGTGACAAAGATAGCGTTGTCCTGATAGCCAGTTCTGGTCACACCATCCGCCTCAGTATGCAAGATATCCGTGTCATGGGACGTTCCACGCAAGGAGTGAAAGTGGTGAACCTGAAAAACAGCGACACCCTTATTGCGATGCAAAAAATCGAGCATCTAGAAGAAGAAGAGAAAGTTGAAGAGAAAAAATAAAGGCCTTTTTGTCACCTTTGAAGGAGGTGAGGGAGCGGGTAAAACCACCCTGATCAATCAGGTCTATGATGCGCTCACCTCCAAAGGGCATACCGCTGTTAAGACCTTCGAGCCCGGGGACACCCCTCTTGGCGAAGAGATCCGCAAGCTCGTCCTTTTGCAAGAAGAGCGCCCAGTTTGCAAACAGAGTGAGCTTTTTCTTTTTCTTACAGATAGGGCTCAGCATGTCCAAGAGGTGATTTTGCCCGCCCTTGAAGAGGGAAAAATTGTCCTTTGTGACCGCTTTAACGACTCGACATTGGCCTACCAAGGCGTTGCCCGCGCTCTCGACCAAGACCTTCTCGAAAAATTCTGCTTAGCTGCTACAGATGGACTCACTCCAGACCTTACCTTTTATCTCGATCTTGATCCCAAAGAGGGACTTGAGCGGGCGCAACAGAAAGAGGCTCATGATCGAATAGAAAAAGAGGCAGAGGACTTTCATGCCAAAGTGCGTGCAGCCTTTCTTTCCTTTGCTGAAAAAGAGCCTGAGCGATTTCATGTGATCGATGCGAGTCAGCCGATCAAAGCCGTCTACCAAAATGCGATGAAAGAGGTCGAAGCGGCCCTATGTCACACTTAGAAAAGCTTCTAGAAAATACTCCCCATGCGATCCTTGTTGAAAGTGATGGGGGGGTCGATGCTTTTGCCCGTAAACTTCTTACGACCGACAAAAAAGAGCCCCCTGACCTCCGCCATCTTTACCCAGAGGGAAAGAGTCGCCGTCACCCGATCGAAGCGATCCGCACATTGATCGAAGAGGCAAACCTCCTTCCCTTCGAATCGGAGCGGAAAGTCTTTATCATCCACGAAGCGGAGCGGATGCTCCCTTCCAGCAGCAATGCCCTCCTAAAAACCTTGGAGGAGCCTCCCTCCTTCGTCACGATAATCTTAATTAGCGCCCAGCCCGAAGCTCTTCTTCCTACAGTGGCTTCCCGTTGTTTTCATGTTCCCTCCTCTTCCAAAGCAGCTACAGATAAAGAACTTTCCGATCAGATGTTTCGCCTGGGGATGGCCCTTCTTCGGAAAGACTTTCTTGTCGCCAAAGAACTTGCTGCGACTGAGGAGCCTCAAAAAGCCCTTTCCTATCTCTTTTCTTTCTACCGCGATCTTCACCTTCTCCGCGTGGGAGGCAACGTGGAGCTTCTCTTTTACAAGAGCAAGCAAGAGACCCTAGAGAAAGTTGAAGGGGATCTTCCCTCGCTCGAAGAGGTTGAGGAAAAGATTGAGAGGGCATGCGAAGCTGTAGAGCTGAATATTTCTCTAAGTGCCTCTTTACCACTATTTGCCTAGGATTTCCTCGACAAGGCGGTCAGCGTCATAGATATGCTCAAGGGCGTGGAGGATGGCGGCAGAGTGGACGCTCACTGCTCTCCCTTGCTCTTGATCAAACTCAAAGTTCCACATTGAGGACTGAGCATTTCCATCAAAAATGAGGCCGACAATTTCTCCTTGGGCATTGATCACAGGACTCCCCGAGTTGCCACCGATAATATCGTTGGTAGAGACAAAGTTAAAGGGGATGGATTGATTCACAACAGGCTCCTTTGCGCGCCAGCTTAGGGGAAGGTCGTAGGGAGGGGCGTAATGGTGCATTTTCCCTTTGACAAAGGCTCCTTCGAGGGTGGTCATAGGAGGGATGAATGTCCCTTTCTCTTCATATCCTTTCATCTGTCCAACAGAGAGGCGGAGGGTAAAGGTGGCATCAGGGTAGAGCGCCTCTCCATGCCGCTCAAAGAGCATTTTGACAATTGCCGCATAGCTTTCTTTTTTCACGCCGTCGAACTTCTCTTCCATCTCTTTACGGATGGCGCGCGCATAAGGGTCAAGTCTCTTTGCAAGGAGGATCATTGGGTCGTTGCAAGTGGCAATCCGCTCGGGATTTTCGAAAAGTTCTTGGCGCAGATCAAGACTTGCTAGCTCAGACTTTTCAGGAGCTACTGCTACTTGTGCGGCGGGATGGTCTTCTCCAAGGGTCCGTTTTAATCTCGCTAGACCGTCAACAAGGGAGGCGTGGTCATAAGATTCATAGACAGGCTCTGTTGTTAAAAGATGCTCTTTTAGAGTCTCAAGCTCGCTGTCGGTATACTCCTTGAGCCGCTCTCCATTTTCTTTGAGCCGTTCTTCAGCAAACCGAACAAGGTGTTTTGCCCATCCATACATTTTAGAGTAGCGGGAGGGAAACCCCTCTAGAACCATATAAGTAGTGAAGAGTTCTCGGAATTCTTTAAGGGAGGCGCTTAGGTTTTTCCAAGGAGCTTGTTCTTCTTCGGAGAGGGTGAAAAGGAGCTTGATTTCATTCACTTTTCGACGATCGATCAAGGAGCTACTTTTAAGTCCATCGAGAGTTTCACTCAGAGACTTCATGGCGTTTTCAAGGCGCAGTTGGTCTTGAGAAGAGATCCGTATTTTTTCGGGATCATTTCCCGCAAAGTTTTCAAGGAAAGCGAGTTTTTCCCCAAGAAATGGGACGAAGTAGCTCAATGTCACATCTCGGATATGGGTAAGATGGTCTGCGATAAAAATCCGCTCGGTCCGTCCGGGGTGACCCAGGACGAATAGAGGCTCGTCCAGCTTTGGTCCTCCCTCACTCCAGCGGAAGTGGTGAGGGGTTTGCAGCGGTTTTCCATCTTCATAAATTCGGAAAAGAGCCACATCAAGGGAGTGCCTTGGGAACTCAAAATTTTCCTTATCGCCTCCCAAGTGGCCAATGCTTGACTCGGGAGCCATGACCAGGCGGATATCGGTATAGCGCTTGTAGAGGTAAAGATGGTAGCGCGCCCCTTGATAGAGGGTGACGATTTCTGGCTGAAGTCCTGTCTCCTTTTGCGCTTTTTCCTTAAGGGCTGCCATCGCCCTTTTTCGAGTAGCTTCTCTTTCTTTGACCGACATTTCTGGAGAGATCTGCCCATTCACCTCTTCGGTGACATCCTGCATAGAGATAAGTTGATCGGCATACATGTTGGTGCAGGGGAGCTCTTCTTTAAAAGTTGTTGCATAAAACCCCTCCTCTGCTAAATCCCGCTCATCGGTTGATAAGTTATGAATGGCTCTTCGCCCTACATGGTGGTTCGTCATCACGAGTCCTTGAGAGGAGATAAACGATCCCGACCCTCCAAAGCTGATCCTTAGACAAGACTTTTGCGCATGCTCCAGCCATGCATCATCTAGCTCTACTCCATACCGCTCATAGATCTGGTCTTTTGGCGTTTGATTTAGGGGCCACATCCCCTCATCGGCGATTAAATTTATAGCACATAAAAGAAGAGCAACGAATCTCATTGGTTAAATCCTATTATTTTTTCATAACACAAAAGGAGGTGGTCGACCCCATTCATCGCTTTATGGGGGTCCTTTTCTAGCGGCAGCCCAAGGGCTTCTGCGATTTTATTTTTTGAGATGCCGGTTTCCCACGGCTTGACCGTTCCCTCATGGAGACATGTCGTCCAGTACATCGAGGCGAGATCGAGCCAGTGGTAGGGCCAATTCAATTCTTCTTGGGTATCAGCATCGATCAACTGAGAAAAAAAAGCCCGGTCAAAGGAAGGGTTTTGGCAGATAAAGACCGCTTTTCCCCGCTCGACGCTGCAGCGGGAAAAGGAGCGCTTGATGATCTCTGCAGCCTCTTTCCGCTCCATCCCTTTTTGGAGTTCTTCAAAGGTAAAGCCGTTGACCTCTAGACTCATGGGGTCACTACTTTTCCATTCTTCGGGAGTAACAAAAAGGGGAGTTGAAAAAGCCTCGACGGAAGAGCCCGTTTGAACATCGATAATTTTGTAGGCAATCTCAATGATATGATGTCTTTGGACATTGAGACCATTGGTTTCTGAGTCTAGAAAGATTCCAAGCACGATATATCCTAAAAGGGTCAAGTATACACTTGTCAAATTTTAATGCATAGCTTAAATATGGGAAACATGAGAAAAGATACCGTTCCAGTCAATACTGCACTTGAGAAACAAGGCGAAATCTCAGAGATTTTGTATCCGCTACTTGCGAGCACCTATGCCCTTTATCTTAAAACGCAACACTGCCACTGGAATGTGGTTGGTCCTCAGTTCTACTCTTTTCACCTCCTTTTTCAGAGCCAGTATGAGGAGCTTGCCGAAGCGATCGATGAGATGGCCGAGCGGATCCGTGCGCTCGGCTTTTTCCCCGAGGGTTCTTTCGAGACCTTTTCCAAGGCTAGCTTTATCCCTGAGGCAGATAAGCCTTTATCTGCGATGGAGATGATCCAAACCCTTCTCGAGGGACATGAAGCTCTGATCCAGTATATGAGAAAACACCTCCCCTTCATCGAGGGGGAGGAGGATGGGGCAACCGCTGATTTCCTCAATAAAAGACTTGTCATTCACGAAAAAGCAGCCTGGATTCTCCGCTCAACAATCCCTTAATCTTCTTCATAGACTTGTTTGCTTCGGATTTTCTCCTTCCACTTCGTCCATCCAGGAAGGCGATAAAGCGATAGAAGAGCAAGGATAATGACACTTGCTCCGACTGCCAGAATATACATCTTGTTAGCGATGGCAAGGCCAATCGAAGCGGTTGCCCAGAGCGTTGCTGCTGTTGTCAACCCTCGGATATGCCCCTTATCTCGCAAGATGACCCCAGCGCCCAAGAAACCGATTCCGCTGACGATCTGAGCAGCGACCCGTGAAGGGTCTGCCGTCCCACTTACCGTTCCCTCAAAGGTGGCAGGGGAGATATTCATCGAAATAAAGCCAAAAAGACAAGATCCAAGAGCGACTGCTGCATGGGTCCGGATTCCAGCCAGTCCCACGTGACGCTCCCGCTCCAGTCCGATCAAAGCCCCTAAAACAGCAGCCAAAAGGAGATGGGCTGCCATGATCAATTCGATTTCAAAGTTTTCCATCTCTTCCTTTTAGCTTCTCTTACCCTAGCTGTAAAGGAAAAAATTTATTCCCCAGCCTCTTGAATTTCTCTATTTCATAAGAATTGCTTTTACTGGGAAAGGAAGTGTGGTATGGTATAACCATGGTAACTTCTCAAAGAAAATTTAGAGAGATCGTCTTTCAAACCCTCTATAGTCGGGATCTCAATGATGGGGCGGATGCGAAGGTTCTATCTTCTTTTTTGGACCAATTTGTGGTGACACGAAAGGTTCTCCATCAGGCCTATGCCAAGGGGGAAAAGATTTTTAATAACCTAGAGGCAATTGATACCTTGATTTCTAAATTTTCAAAAGATTATGATTTCAAAAGGATCTCTCGCGTTGAAAGGAACATCCTTCGGCTGGGCGTTTATGAGCTTAAGCTTGAAGGGGAGATCCCCCCAAAAGTGGTGATTGCAGAGGCGATTCGGCTTAGCCGAAAGTTTGGGACTCCTGAGGGAGGAGCCTTTGTGAATGCTGTTTTAGATGCGATTTTTCAATCAGAGGAAGCTCCATGTCTATCGAAGCCCGTCTTGAATCCAACAAGCCCCTAAAAGAGCTTTCTACATTTGGCATTGGGGGACCGGCGCGTCTCTTCATCACGATCAATACCATCGATGAAATGGTCTTACTCCGCAAATACATTAACCGCGAAAAGCTCCCCTACTGGATTGTAGGGAAAGGGTCCAACTCCCTTTTCGATGACCGGGGATTTGATGGCCTGGTCATCTTAAATAAGATCGACTTTATCGAAATGAATGAGGGAAACCTCCACGTAGGGGCTGGCTACTCTTTTTCCCTTCTTGGGGCACAAACCGCGCGCAAAGGGTGGGGAGGACTCGAATTTGCCTCGGGCATTCCGGGAAGCGTTGGCGGGGCGATCTACATGAACGCTGGAGCCGGAGGGGCGGAGACGTGCGACGTTTTAACGAGCGTTGGTTGGGTCGACCCTGAAGGGGCTTTTATCGAAACACCCCGCAAAGAGCTGACCTTTTCCTATCGCACCTCTTCTTTCCAAACAAAGGAAGGGATGATCGTTTCGGGGCGGTTCCAGCTTGAAAAGATGGAGGGAGCGCGGAAAAAACAGCTCGAGATCATTGCTTACCGGACCGGAACGCAGCCCTATGGAGACAAAAGTGTGGGGTGTATTTTTCGTAACTCCAAAGAGAAGGGGGCAGGCGCCTTGATCGAAGCGTGTGGCCTCAAAGGAAAACGGGTCGGAGGAGCCGAGGTTTCTCTTACGCATGCAAATTTCATCGTTAATCGGGGTGATGCGACTGCCACAGATGTCCTGGAACTTGCGCGGCTTGTCCAAAAAGAGGTGAAGCAAAAAACAGGTCATAATTTAGAAATGGAAATGCGGAGGGTCCCCCATGTATCGCGCTGATCTCCACTGTCATTCCACCTGCTCTGATGGGACCTGCACCCCCCTTGAGCTCCTTAAGCTTGCCAAAGAAAAAGGGCTGAGTGGCATCGCAATTGCCGATCATGACACTCTCGACGCTTATACCGAGGAGCTTTTTTCTCAAGCTAAAGAGCTTGGTGTCAAGCTCTATGTGGGAGTCGAATTTTCGACCCGCCACAAGGATTACCCTGTCCACATTCTTGGGTACGACGTTCAAAAAAACCCCGAAATCTTAGCTTTTTGTGAGAAGCATCAGGAGCGTCGCCTCGAGCGAAATCGAGCCATTTTAGAAAAGCTTAGCCGTCTTTCAATGGTCATCGATGAAAAAGAGTTGGGCGATCCAAGCGATCGGACGATAGGGCGTCCTCATATTGCGCAACTTCTGATGAAGAAGGGATATGTGCAATCGATCCAAGAAGCCTTTGATCGGTTTTTAGGAGAAGGGAAGCCCTGTTTCGAAGCGGGCCGCTCATTTGGAGTCGAAGAGACGATCACTAAGATTCATGAGGCGGGGGGAAAAGCCTTTATTGCCCACCCTTATCTTGTAAAAAAAAGAGCTGTTTTAAAAGACCTTTTGGAAATGCCCTTTGATGGGATCGAGTGTTACTATAGCCTGTTCCATAATGGGCAAGAAAAAAAGTGGCTCGAAATAGCTGAAAAAAAGGGGTGGCTCGTCAGTGGCGGCTCTGACTTCCATGGAAGTGTCAAGCCCCACGTCCAGCTCGGGTGCTCATGGGTTTCTGAAGAAAACGTTCTCAAAATCTTTGGAGAAAAGTGAAACACTACGATAAGCTTTTTTCCTTAAAGGGCCCTAAAGAGCGGAGAAAAGATCTTTCTCCCGTTCTTGCCTTGGCCGAAAAACTGGGTCATCCCGAGAAAAAATTTCCCACTGTCCATGTTGCGGGAACCAACGGAAAGGGGACCGTCTGTTTTAAGCTTGCCGAAGTGCTTAAAGATAATGGATATCGGGTAGGTCTTTTCACCTCTCCCCATCTCTTTACCTACCGGGAGCGGATCCAGATTAATGGGAAAATGATTTCCGAAGAGGAAGTTGCCAGCCGACTCGAAAAGATCTTATCCTTAGCCAAAGATCCCACATTTTTTGACGTAACAACTCTTCTTGCCTTTGATTATTTTGCCGATGAAGAGGTTGATGTTGCCATCGTAGAAGTGGGACTTGGGGGGCGACTCGATGCTACAAATATCGTCATTCCGATCCTATCGATCATCACCTCGATTTCCCATGACCACGTGGGCATTCTCGGGGCAACCCTTGAAGAGATCGCTGCAGAAAAAGGGGGAATTATCCGAGAGGGGATTCCAGTCGTTATTGGAGAGAGTGCAGCTCTTCCTCCTATTGTCGAAAAAGGAGCTGATCTAACCATTGCGAAGAATAACTCGACGAGTATCGTTAAAAAAGCGCTCAAAAAACTCCCCTTTAACGTCGACATTGGAGAGGGGATTCGTAGGCGTCCTCCTTGCCGTTACGAAAAAAAAGGAGATGTGATCTTTGATGTGGCCCATAATCCAGCCGCATTCGAGCGTCTTTTTAAGACCGTTCAAAGAGAGTATCCAGGTAAAAAAATCCATGTTCTTCTAGGGATGGCCAAAGATAAAGATGTCGATGCATCTCTTGAGATGATTGAGCGCTACGCTGACCATATTGCCCTTTTACCGGTGGAACATCCCCGTCTTCTTCCCCAAGAAAGGTTTAAAATAGGGACGCCGCTAAGTGCCGAAGAGGCCCTTGCTTTTGCCAAAAAAGAAAAAGCCATCGCCGTTATAACCGGCTCTTTTTACATTATGAATAGCTTGAAGCCTCTTCAAGAATCTCTAGCGCTTCTTCCTTAGAGGGAGCTTCATTGCCCAAAATTTGAAATGCTTCGGCAACGATGTCGTGGGGGGCGCGGTTTGTATCGATCCCTGGATAGAGTACCTGCGCCTCGTGGATCCGTTTAAGGTGAAGGAGGCGTGCCACCTCCAAAAGGTTTAAACCCTCTTCTGCCTCTTCCCAATCGGGGGTTGTGACCGCCCCTTTTGCGTTTGACTTTGGAAGCATCCCATCCTCCATGCTTGTTTGAGAATGGTGTACCACATCGACCTTCAACCCTGCAAGAATCTTTTGAACTAAAGCAATAAAACTTTTATTTTCCCCCTCTCTTTCTAGGAACGGGTGGTTGTGACGGAGTTCATATAAAAGAAAATCTAATTCTAGAGCCCGTTCTTCTAGTTCTTCTTGAGAAGCGTAGCGCCCCTCTTTAAGTTCGATTGCCTCGTCAACTAAAGTGTTGAGTTGGTTTTGAAGGCCGATGTGGTACATCCTTCCACAGAGGCTTTGGTAGGTTTCTATAGCACGTGCAGAAAGCATATCAATGTCGATCTGAGCGACATCTTCTTCCCATTCGACTAACGTTGTGGGCGCACATAGGCTTTGTCTGTGCATAGTATCAAAAAGACCTTCCACCCGAAATAAACTTGTTGCATTAATACGCATAAAACACTCCGTCCTAGACTAATTATACCATATTTTTACCGAATAAACAATTGGTAAACATTTCTGCAATGCTTAAAATATTAACTACAATATTTATGGATAAGAAGTATAGAGGGAGCAGTAGGTCTTTCTCCCCACGTTTCATGGGAAACTTCAAATCTTTCTTTGGGAAGGGTTTTTACAAAATCGAAAAGAGCTTCTTTCTCCCGTTTTCCCTCCGGGTGGCCGGGGTAGAGGGTTATTGTCATCAGCCCCCCAGTAGAGAGGAGATCTAACCCCTTTGAGACACTTTTGAGGGTGGTAGCGACCTGAGTGGTGATTGTTTTGTCCTCACCAGGGAGGTAACCAAGGTTGTAGACGATCAGTTGAACCTTTTCTTTAATTCCCGAAAAAGTGGAGTGGCACCCCAGGTGATAGGAAATATTTTCCTTTCCCACCCTTTTTTTCGTCTCCTCAAGTGCTTTTTTTTGGATGTCGAAGACATAAAGATGAGAAAGAGCCATTTTGCTCAAAAAAAGGGTGTCATGTCCATTGCCGCAGGTAGCGTCGATCGCCCGATCCCCTTTTTGCAGGTGCCTTTTCCAAATCTGTTGTTGAAAAGAAAAACGGTCTTTATGTAGACTCACCGATTACTCCGGGGTATTAGCTCAGTTGGTTAGAGCGCCACGTTGACATCGTGGAGGTCGGCTGTTCGAGTCAGCCATATCCCAATGCAAAGATCCTACAGCGCTGCGGAGCTTTTAGCCGCAGCTGTTTTAGATTATATTCCAAAGACACTGTTAGTTCAAGGGGGAGGGGATGCTAACACCTTTTACTACGACTTTATCTTTGGAGCCCCTTTCTCTGAAGAGATGCTCTCCTTAATCGAGGAACGGATGCGCCACCTTGCATCCAAAAGGCTTCCCCTTGAGATAAAAGAGATGGTCCCTTTTAGCGGATCTGAACTTCTTTGTCACAAGAAGCAGCGCTACCGCGCCAAGTGGGCCAAAAGGGCCCCTACCCCACTCGTAAAAATTTTGTATATGGGAGAATTTATTGACTATGTCCCCTTCGAGCCAGCTAAAAATACCCAAGACATTTCTTTTTTTAAGCTGATTAGATTTGAAAAAAGGGTCCCTCTAGAGGGGAGTGAGGTTTACCGAGTCGTAGGGATTATTGCCGAAAGTAAAGAAGAGCTCAAAGCCTTTGCGAAGGAGAAGTTTGAAGATCCTTTAGCTATTGGAGAAAAAAAAGAGTTTTTTCTCGTCATGCGAGGGCGCAATACTTTTGGTGAAGAGGAAGAAAAAATTTACTGGAAGCCGAAAGGGGAAGCGCTCATTCACGCCCTTTATGAAGAGTGGCGCGCGGCTCGCCTTAAGGAGGGGTTTGAGCTCGTAATAACTCCCGACCAAGACCATGCGGAGCTTTGCGCCGTGCCAGTAGCCTTTGCAGAGTGGCATTTTCCGATGACGACCCTTACGATTTATTGTCTCAAAAAAGATCTGGAGGTTGTTAAAAAAAGATTGAAAGCCCCCTTTGAGGTCGTTAAAAAAGGAGAATTTTATCTTCTCACAAAAAAGATGTCGCAAAAAAAAGAGTTATTCTGTAAAATCACCCCTTATGACAATTAGGACGAAAAAGCATTGAGAATTAACAAAGAGATCCGGGCACCGAAGCTGCGACTGATCGGGAAAGATGGAAAGCAGATAGGCATTGTTACCAACTTAGATGCCCAGAACCAGGCCCATCAAGCAGGACTTGATCTTGTGGAGATTTCTCCCAATGCAGTTCCGCCCGTTTGTAAGATTATTGACTATGGGAAATTCCGCTACCAAATAACGAAAAAGGAGCGGGAGAGCAAAAAAGCGCAGCACCAGGCGAAGCTCAAAGAGGTGAAGGTCAAGCCCAATATTGATGAGCATGACTTGCAAGTAAAGATTAAGCGAGCGCGGGAGTTTATCGAGAAGGGGAACAAGGTGCGTGTGACCTGTATGTTTCGAGGGCGAGAAATGGCTCGGGTGGAGTTAGGGCAAGCCGTAGCTAACCGGATTGTGGAAGAGCTAAGAGACATTGCGCAGACCGAATCCCCTCCGAAGCAAATGGGACGGAACTACAGTCTAGTCCTTGCTCCTATAGGGAAGAAAAAGCACTAACTAATGGAGAGTCATCGTGACGAAAATGAAAACCAAGAAAGCGATTCGGAATCGCTTTAAGAAGACAGGAACTGGAAAGATCATGCGGACCAAGCAGGGACGAAGACACATTCTGACCAAGAAGACTTCGAAGAAGAAGCGGCAGTTGAAGAAGCAGACCGTAATGAGCGAGTCTTATGCCAAGAAATACAAACGTCTCGCCTGCATGTAAGGAGAATAATAATGGTAAGAGCAAGAAATACGGTTGCTTCGAGGAAGCGGCGGAAAAGATTATTGAAGCAAGCCAAAGGATTTAGTGGAGATCGGAAGAACCACGTCCGTCTCAGCTCGGATGCGGTGATGAAGGCGATGGCCTTTAGCACGATGCACCGAAAGAAGAAAAAAGGGGATTTTCGTCGTTTATGGATTACCCGAATTGGGGTTGCAGCAAAAGCGCAGGGGATTTCCTACAGTCGTCTGATCAATGGTTTGACCAAAGCAGGATGTCAGGTTAACAGGAAGATGCTTTCGGACATTGCGATTCGCGATCCGCAGAGCTTTGCTGTTTTTGCTGACACAGCCAAGCAAGCCTTAGCTTAAATGAAAGAGCGGATAGAAGATCTTAGACAATCGTTCAAGAATGAGATTGAGGAGATTGAAAAAGTCAAAGATCTCGAAGCGCTCCGCATTAAATATCTGGGGAAGAAGAGTCCCATTCAGGCTCTTATGCAAGATCTCAGGAGCTGCTCTCAAGAAGAGCGTCCTGAGATGGGCAAACTGATCAATACGCTTAAGCAAGAGGTTTCCCAAGAGATTGAGACCTACCACCAGAATCTCAAAGAGAAGGAACTTTCCTTTCGTCTCACCCAGGAAAAAGTCGACGTTACCCTTCCTGGCCGCCAGCCCTTTTTAGGGAAGGAGCATCCCTTGTCCCAAATGGAAGATGAGGTGATTGATATTCTGATCGGCATGGGTTTTTCGGTTCAAGAGTGTCCTGAGATCGAGACAGAGTATTACAATTATGGGGGGCTCAACTATCCTCCCGACCATCCTGCTCGGGACATGCAGGACACCTTTTATATTACTCCTGACATTCTTCTTCGTTCACACACCACCTCGATCCAGCAACACATGATGGAAAACAGCGCTCCTCCCATCCGGATCCTTGCTGCCGGCAAGTGTTACCGCAACGAGACGATTACGGCCCGATCCCATGTTTTTTTCCACCAGGTTGACACCCTTTATATCGACAAAGGAGTCACCTTTGCCGATCTTTTAGCGACCAAAGAAGAGTTTTACACCAAGGTTTTTAAGCAGAAAGTAGAGTTGAGGGTCCGTCCCAGTTATTTTCCCTTTGTTGAACCAGGGATGGAAGTGGACATTAAGTGCACCTCTTGTGCGGGGAGTGGTTGCCAGCTCTGCAAGCACACCGGCTGGCTTGAGGTTGCAGGTGCAGGGATGGTTCACCCCAATGTTCTTAAAGCGGGGGGGGTTGACCCTGAGGTTTATTCTGGATATGCGTGGGGAGGGGGGCTTGAGCGGCTCTTTATGCTACGGCATGGCATTAGTGACATTCGGCTTTTCACCGAAAACGACACCCGCTTTCTCTCTCAATTTGCATAAATCTCCTATATCATCGAACCCTGGTTCTCATCCCTCGCTTCGAATTTTTGAGAAAATTCGGAAGAGGAGGGATTGGCTGCGGCATTACATGCCTCCGGCCCTTCGGGCTGATCTCTTGGAGATCCCCCCCCTTTCGCTTCGCTCAGCCTGGGTCTCCGAGCTAGTGGAGATCGAAGGGGTTTTCGATTTTTTCCGAGAAAGGGAGCCTTGCGACGACCCTATAGCCGTAGGCTCTATCGGGGAGGAGCAAGATCTCTTTAGCGGGGAAAAGAAAAATCCAGGCGATCTTCAATAGTTTGGAGTCATAGGCCTAGGTCGAACCCTGGTTCTCATCCCTCGCTTCGAATTTTTGAGAAAATTCGGAAGAGGAGGGATTGGCTGCGGCATTACATGCCTCCGGCCCTTCGGGCTGATCTCTTGGAGATCCCCCC
>JAJFMJ010000014.1 GCA_021772275.1 Chlamydiota bacterium
CTTGAATTTTTCTTTTTCCCTGGGCTTGGATGAACAAAAAACCCCCTACTTTAGGCAAGTATGTGGGATTTTTGCCCACCAAAGCCCAGAAAAAAATCGAAAATCCCTTCGGATCCGCATAGGTGGTCACTTGGGTTTAAATGGGGAAAATGGATGAATAAATGGATCCAATGGAAAGGGCTTTACCATCGGGAGGTGGCCCGCTACTTCAAAGTACCCCTCCAAACGATTGGCGCTCCGATCGTCAACTCCCTCCTCTACCTTCTCATCTTTGGGGTAAGTTTGGGACAATCGATCCATCTAGCAGGAGGGGTTTCCTACCTCGCTTTTCTGATTCCTGGTCTGATCGCCATGTCGCTTATAAAAAACGCCTTCGATAACTCGACAAGCGCCCTTATGGGGCAAAAGTATGTCAACGAACTTCAAGATCTCCGAATCGTTCCTCTCACCATTCACCAAATCGTCTCTTCTAAAACGGCCGCTTCTCTGACTCGCGGGCTGATTGTCGGCTTTATCACCTACCTTGTGGGGCAAGCTTTCTATCTGATCTGCATGGACCATTTTCTTCCCATTGCCGCTCCCCTCGCCTTGATCTACTTTCTCCTAGCTGGAGGGCTAGCCTTTGCCAATCTTGGCATTGCGATTGGGATGTGGTCCAAAAGCTTTGAGCATGTAGGAGCCGTGAGCATGTTGATACTCCTTCCCCTAATCTATCTAGGCGGTGTCTTCTTTAACTTGGCGAATATCCATCCCTTTTGGCAAACCCTCTCCCACTTTAATCCCCTTTTTTACATCATCAATGGGATCCGCTATGGGATGTTGGGTGAAACCGACACCTCCCTTCCCCTTGCCATCGCCGTCACCTTCGCCTTTCTCCTTCTCTGCCATATCCTAGCTCTTGCAAGCTTGCGCAAAGGATCTCGCTACTTACGCTAAAAGCTAAGCTCGAGGAGCCGGAGCCTCAAAAGCAGCTTCGATGTTGCTAGGAGCAAAGACTCCAGCAATTGTTTTTACGAGAGTTGAAAGCTCTTGCTTATTCTGGGAAAGAGCTGTAATAGCAATCGGAGCGGTACTGGCAACTCGAAGTCCAGATCCGTTTTCGATAATAAGCCCATCTTTTTTCAGCGCAGATACAACCGGCGCTAATGCTTGCTGCTCTTCAGAAGATGCATTACTGTAATCAGCGGTAAAGTTATTAAGAACCTCAGTTGCTTCTTTCAGAAAAAGAGGGGAAGTTCCTAAAGCAGGGGCCGCCTCGAGCTCGATCATCAGCTCTCCAAAAACCTTCAGGTCTTCCTTAGCCATGCTGCTCTGAGGACCTCCGCCACGAATCCCAATACCATCCATCGAAGCGATATCCATCTCAGCAATGATCTTGTTCAAGAAGGGCTTGTTAAGGGGGTTGGATAGATTTTGAAGGATCTGCCCAACATTTCCACTAACTTTGATATTTCCTGGAGATCCAGAGACTAGTCCTGCAGCTTGAAGGTCTAAAATGACCATCCCATACTCCTTCTGCTGCCAAGGCTGCGCATCATCATAGTCATATGTAAACTGATTCAGAACTGTGTTGAACTCATTTGCAAAATCAGGAGAGTTGGCAAGAGATGGATTTGCAGAAAGGCGGTTTAATAAGGTAACGAGAACCTTTGTATCCTTGTCCAATGCAGAAGACTGATTTATCGTCCCGTTATTGCTTTCAGCCATTCCAATATCAGAAATTGTCATATCCAAAAAGCTTGCATTCGGCCCAGCTGCTAGATTTTGAAGCGCCCCCTGAATATCGCTGCTAGGAGAGATGTTCCCATCAGAAATCGTAATAAGTCCAGCCGCTTGAAGATCCAAAATGGCCATCCCATACTGCTCTTTCTCCCAAGGCTGCGCACTATTATAGTCAGAAGCTAATTTGCTCAGTATTGAGCTGACTTGCTGCACAAAATCCGGATTGCTTGCCTGAGTAGGATCTTGCTGAAGCCTCTCCAGAAGCATGTCAAGTTCCTGAAAATCAACAGATACTTGCGGCTGCGATGTCACAGCGCTTCTCTTATCTGCTGGTTGAACTGGTGTAGTCATAGATTTCCCCTTTTATTTGTTAAGACGGTACGTCCCCAACTGTAATTATAGCAGAACCCCCTTTTTTTGTAAATAATAATCGACCTAGCTCTATTTCGTAAGCTTTATATATTAAGTGACTTATCTTTTATAAAGGCCACTATATTTGATTTTGATTCAAAAAATCATTTTTACCCCTTTGAACCTATCCTAATAAAAGCTCTTCTGGTGATTTTTATAGATTTTTTCCTACGAATGCAGATTTCGACGATCCACTAGCCGAAGGCGCTAGAGGAGAGAAGAAAGATGTGTTCCTAGGGAAAAAAATAAAAAAGCACGGGGGAGAATTTATTAGAATAGGTTCTTTTGTCTTCCCAAATTTTCTATCATTCTCTGCCACATCTTGGCCCTCTCGAGTCTTCGCAAAGGATTCCGCTATCTCCGTTGACAGCAATCACCCAACTCAAATAAAATCCTGTATTGAAATTTTTAACCAGGAGTCCTTGTTTTGAACCTATTACCAATTCTCTTGAGCCCCCAGCACACAGCTACCCCTACCCCACTCCTACTTGGTTACAAAGCGGTGGCCTGTGCATTGGTGATCAATGGACTGTTTTTCTTTATCTGCCATCGTACCATCCATTGGTTTGGCCAAAGCTACGTCTCTAGCTTGCCAGATCCTGCCAATCAAGACCTATCCACCACACACCAAGAACTCGATGAAAAAAAAAGAGAAATAAAACGGTTGAAAAAAGAACTATCCCGGATAGAACTGGCTCGATCAAAAAAACAAGATACCCTTGAGGATATAAACAAACAGATTCAAAACTTAGGAATATACAAGACACGTAAAGAAATGGAAGCTTCTTCCCAGCGCAAAAACTCTCTTGCCTCTGAATTGGCAAAATCACAATCACTCAATACCCGGGTTAGTCAGCCCCCTCATATTGATCAACTACCCACACTCTATCAACGCTTATACGGGGGAAAGAGAGAACCCACAAACGCAGCCATTGAATACCAAAATGCCCAGAGAAATTTAAGAGGGGTGGAAGCCAAACTAAGAAAAATAATAAGCTTAAAATCTAAAAAAAGTAATACGGAAAAACAGATAGAAAGTGTCACACGCTCCGTTATGAATGCTAAACGCCGTTTAGAATCAGAAAAATCTTCTAGGAAAAGAGTAATTCGAAATAAGAAACGGACTATTACTCACTTTGAAAAGAAAATCCAGGAAACAAATGCTGGGTTACACAGACTTTCCGCTGGCCATAAAAAGGATTTTCTACACGCCCTACTCAAACGGCACACAGCATCGCTTCACTCCGCTAAGAATAACTTAAATTCCGAAAAAGCTTCTAAGTCAAGGATGATCCAAAATTTAAAGCAAACCGTTACTCGCTATGAAAAGCAATCGCAAACGCTAAATACCGAGTTAAAAGCAACCTCCAAAGAACTAGATAAACTGAAAAAAACCAGAAAAGAGCTAGGAGAAGAAGCTGCAAAGCTAACTAAAGCTGCTCAAAAATGGAAAGAACAGCTCAATGCAGAAGCACATCAAGCCACACAAAAAAGAGCAAAAAAACTTAAAAACCTGCTGAGTGATACCAAGGGTGCTCAAAACCTATCCGAAGCAGAAAAAAAAATTTTAGAAGCTTTCAGAAAGGTTGATCCAGGAACAGAAAGATCTAAAGAGCTTAAAAAAACACTAGAGATCTTGCAGACATTAGTAGCCTCTTGGAAACAAAAAATAAATGATCGCAAACTTAAAACTTCGCGTAATAAAGAGGCAATCGAAAAAGAAAGCAATCGTTATGATGCATTGCTTAAAAAGCTATCTCTATGCGAAGAGCGCTACAGAGAGCTTGAAAAGAAAAACACAAAGGCAAAGAAGCAGCACGGGGAAATTTCAACTCTATTAGGTCAAAAGAATACAGCCTTTACTAAGCTAAAAGCAAAGTTTAATCAAAGTCAGAATGAGCTGGTACTCCAACAACAGGAAATAGCTAAAGCTACGGCTCTTGCAAAAAAGGAAAAAAAACGTGCTTGGGCTCGTGTAAAAATAACCTCTGCGACCCTCCCAGTTGTTATCTTGTTTTTTGTTTATCGCTCTCGGTTAGTTGGGAAGTTTTCTTCTGGAAGGATCTCTTGGGAGACAGGAAAGAAGTTGTTTTGGTTTTCTTCGGCTGTCCATTTAGGCGTGTCTTGTAGGCAGTTCAATCACCCGATCGAGTAAGGTTTCCTCTGGCTTATGCCGTCAAGCCGCGTTTTATATCTTCCCAAATTTTCTATTATTTTATACTACCCCTGGTTGCTACCTAATGCCAATTGACAGGCAGTTGACAGTAGGTAGCAATCCGGGGTACTATGTGGTTATGGACATCATCAAAGAAAAGCTGAAGAAATTCGTCCAAGACCGGGAATGGGACCAATTTCACAACCCAAAAAACCTTGTCCTTTCCCTTGTGTCTGAAACGGGGGAGCTTGCTGAAATCTTCCGCTGGCTCACTCTTGAGGAGTGTTCCCGCATCATGCAAAATCCTGAGCTGGCGCAACATGTCCGCGAAGAGGTAGCCGATGTTTTCAACAACATTGTCCTCCTTGCCATGAAGCTCGACATCGATCTTCTTTCGGTCGCCAAGGAAAAACTCATCCTCACGGAAGAAAAATACCCCACCCACAAGTGGCGGGGACGTCCACGTCAAGTTTAACCCCGGAGTACCACTTATTTTTCCCTTTATCATCTACATAAATAAGCAATCTTTTTTGTGTCGAAGCTTGAACAGCTCTGAAGAGCTGCCCCGCGCTTCGCTCCAAAAAATCTTATCCATTTATGCAGTGCTAAAGGGAAAAATAAGTGGTACTCCGGGGTTTAACTAGCATTAAAATTTTAAGTTCGTGTAAAGTGTTTCCCTATGGAAACACGACCACACGGCACTTGGAAATCTCCCATCACCTCTTCGCTGATTGTCTCTTCGGCAATCAAGCTAGGTGACATCCTCCTCGATAAAGGGACCGTTTATTGGAACGAGATCCGCCCTGAGGAAAAAGGACGATCGGTCATTGTCTCCAATGGAAAAGACCTTTTACCCGAGGGATATAGCGCTCGAAGTCGGGTCCACGAATATGGGGGCGGTGCATTTACCGTCCATGACGGAACCCTTTACTTTGTTAACGACAAAGATCAAAAGCTCTACCGAAGAGATCCCCATGGAGACATCTCCCCAATGTGTGGTGGGGAAGGCCTGCGCTATGCTAATCCCCTCTTCGACCCTAAGCGGAACGTTTTATACGCAGTGCAAGAGGAGCACCGCGCTGATGGAGAGGTGGTCAACACCCTTGTAAAGGTAGATGGTGGGGCGACAGTTATCCATGGAGGGCACGATTTTTATGCGATGCCAGCTCTTTCCCCTGATGGCACCCGCCTTGCTTTTATCACCTGGGACCATCCCAATATGCCTTGGGATGGCTCAACCCTATGGGTGGGAGAACTCGCCTCCGATGGAACCCTCCTCCACGTCAAAGAAATCGCAGGGGGAGTTAGCGAATCGATTTTTCAACCTGAATGGTCCCCCGATGGAACCCTTCACTATGTCTCTGATCGAAGTGGGTGGTGGAATCTCTACCCTGGCCCCAAGATGGAAGCGGAGTTTGGACAACCTCTATGGATTTTTGGGATGACAAACTATGGTTTTTTAGAAGATGGCCGAATCGCCGCTGTTTATACCACTAAAGGACAAAGCCACTTAGCGACGATTGAAGGGGAAAAGCTAGAAGAGATCGATCTCCCCTTTACGAGCTATGGGAGCTTTAAAGTGTCTGGCAATCGGTGCTACTTTACCGCTGCTTCTCCGACTAAAGCGCAAGCTCTTTATTACTACGAAAAGGGAAAACTTACCTGTCTAAAAAAATCGGGCAAAACAGCCCTCGATAAAAGCTCTATTTCAGTTGCTAAGCCGATCGAGTTTCCCACAGAGAATCATAAGACCGCTCATGGGTTTTTCTATCCGCCCAAAAATCCTGACTACCAAGGAAGCGATCTTCCCCCTCTTATTGTGAAATGTCATGGGGGACCATCGGGATATGCCCATCCCTCCTTCAACTTAGAGACTCAATATTGGACATCGCGAGGGTTTGCCTATCTCGACGTGAATTACGGAGGGAGCACGGGGCATGGGAGGGCCTACCGGGAGCGACTAAAAGGGAATTGGGGCAAGGTCGATGTCGATGATTGTGTCAACGGCGCCCTCTACTGCGCAGAAAAAGGGTGGGTCGATAGAGAGCGGATGGCCATTAAAGGGGGAAGCTCTGGCGGCTATACCGCTTTAGCAGCGGTCACATTCCACAATGTGTTTAAGGCAGGAGTGAGCTACTATGGAATCTCTGATCTAGAAGCTCTTCTCAAAGAAACTCACAAATTTGAGTCTCATTATAATGATGGACTCATTGGCCCCTACCCGGAAGAAAAAGAGCGGTACCGCGCCCGAAGTCCGATTCACCATGCTGATCAAATCTCCGCTCCCCTTCTCCTTCTTCAAGGAAGTGAAGATCGGGTCGTTCCCCCTAACCAATCAAAACTGCTGGTTAAAGCTCTAAAAACCCCTGTTACCTACATCCTCCTAGAAGGAGAAGGGCATGGGTTTCGACAGGCAGAAAATATTAAAAAAGCGCTCGAAGCGGAACTTAACTTCTACGGAAAAACATTTGGGTTTGAAACATGAAAACATTCTTTTTACTACTTATGACCGTCTCTCTTTTTGCCATTCAAGAGGGGACCTACGTCCAATATGAAGAAGCAACCGAGCAAACCAAAGAAGAAACTAGCCTGCAAGAGAGTTACCAAAACCCCCTTTTGGAGGATGTCAAAGCCCCAACGAAAAAGCAAGAGCTCACCCTCCAGCAGCGAATTGCCAACTACTTTGGAACCTTTGTCACCTCCTCTCCCTACCCTGGAGTTCGCGCCACTTTTGAGGGAACCGAGCTCATGTCAAGTCTTTCTAGCGTTAATAAAGACCTCCAAATCCTCCTCGAGCTCGAAGAATCGAACCTTTACATGAAAGAAAAAGGGATCCCCTACCCTGTTAACCCTCGGATTTTCCTCAGTGGGCAGATCGAGTTTACCGGCTTTGTTCAGCGCGATGCCCGAAACCACACCCGCAGTGACCTCGACCTAACCGATGCCGAGATCGATTTTCTCATCGTTGCCGCCCCTTGGCTCTACGGGTTCATGGCCTATGAGTATGATAACTCGGTTGATCCAGCCATTTCCAACAGCCGCGTCCAAAACGCTCGGATTCGCGCCGATTCCCTCTTTCTCACTTTTGGCGACCTTTCAAGAGAGCCTTGGTATGGGACCATCGGGCAAACCTATGTTCCCTTTGGGCAATACACCACCTACAACCCAGTCCACGACCCCCTGAACAAACTCCTTTTCCGCACCCTTGCCCGCGATGTGACCCTCGGCTTTTATAATGAGACGATTCAGTTTGCTGCCTACGTTTTTAAGGGAGATAGTCATGCCGATTCAGGGAATAATATTAACAATTATGGGGTCAATCTTGGGGTCCACTTTCAGATTAAAAAGCTCGACGCCAAAATCGAGGTGGGAGCGATCCGCAACATCGCCGACTCTTTGGGGATGCAAGAGGCCTTTGATGTCTCAGCAGCAACCGAAGAGCTCCGTCACATTGTGCCTGGAATTAACGCCAATGGAAACTTCACTCTGGGCAATTGGAACCTAATCCTTGCCTACAACCAAGGGCTCCGCCCCTTTAGCCGGCGCGATGCTGCCTTTAGCAAAAATGGGACTACCTTCAAAGGAGCGATGGTCAAAGCCTTCGACGCCGAACTTGCCTACACCTTCAGTATTGGGAAACGACCCAGCTCGGTTGCCTTTTCCTATTCCCGCAGCTATGAAGCCCTTGGCTTTAATGTGCCCAAAGAGCGGATGGTCCTCACCTGGGCTCTTTATGTCTTCCGAGGAAACCTCCTTTCTCTCGAGCTTAACTCCGATAAGCTCTACGACAGCACCAACCGCGCTGCAGGCAATATTGTCACCGGTACCCCCTACTTCCTCAACCCCCGCAACCTCGGCCACCGCGACTACACCTTCAGCGT
>JAJFMJ010000015.1 GCA_021772275.1 Chlamydiota bacterium
CTTGAATTTTTCTTTTTCCCTGGGCTTGGATGAACAAAAAACCCCCTACTTTAGGCAAGTATGTGGGATTTTTGCCCACCAAAGCCCAGAAAAAAATCGAAAATCCCTTCGGATCCGCATAGGTGGTCACTTGGGTTTAAAAGAGAAAGAGAATGTTGCTTCCAGCAGCGCTGCAGCCTCTTCTTCGACGAACCGATCCTAACGTACGGGAGAGGTTCAGAGCCACTTCTTCCGCTGAAAAATAATCAGAGAAAAGATCGATAGGATCACGATAAAGATCATGATGATCGAAAAGGCGTGTTTCATCTCAGCAATGGGAAGGCCAACGTTCATCCCATAGAGGGAGGCGATCATCGTGGGGATGCTCAAGATGATGGTAAGCGCGGTTAGAAGCTTGATTGTTTTGTTCAACTGGTTGGTGAAAATAATCTGGTAAGAGTCACGCAGACTTCGGATACTCCGGAGGCTGATCGAACAGAGATCTTCGGATTGGATACTTGCATGCAGGAGATCTTCTAGGAGGTCTTGATCCTTTTCGTAGAGGAGGGTGTAACGACCCGAAGTAATCGATTCGAGGACGCCTCGCATTGGAACAAGGGAGGAAAGGTACTGGTTAAGCACCTCTTCATTGCTAGTCAGGTTGGTAATATCACCACTATCCACAAAGGAGGTTTTCTTCTCCTGCTTAAGGACGTTGGTCCGGATCTTTTTGATTTGAAGAGTGTACTCTTGGGTGATCTTTAAAAGGATGTAGATAAGAAATTTTGACTTCTGGGAGGGGCTCAACTTGGGCTTTTGGGAGATGAAGTTTTTGATGATTTGACTTTTCTGAGGGCAGATGGTGATAAAATAGTCTTTGGTTAGGATGATGGTAAAGGTGGTGGTATAGAGCCCCCCTTCAGGATCCATAGGGTGGCGGGTGAAGATAAGGACTGTTTCATCAACTCTTTCGACACGGGGGATTTCATACCGATCAAGCGCATCATACATATCGGTATAGTCAAGGTCGATCAGCTTACTGATTTGATTGATGTCGTTGGTGGTGGCTTCTTCGACGTGAATCCAGCATCCCTCTTTAGGCTCAGGGATTTCAATGAACTCTTCGTCGTGCTCTCCCTTGTCATAGATAGTGATCATGGCTATTTCCTTGTCGCAAATACCCCACCGGTCCACGCTCCAGAGGGGTAATCAGGAATATAGCACAAAAGAAGAATAAAACCTAGGTTTCTAGCTTTTCGACCCGCTTTTTTAGGTTAGCAAGCTCTTTGACAAAGGAGCCGATCTTGCGGAGGAGAACCTGCCGCTTATTAAACTCAGCCATGGGAGAGACGGGGCCACCCCCATAGATGCCGGGTTGTGTGATCGATTTGCTCACGCCTCCCCGCGTTGCCACCTTCACGTTGCTTGAGATGGAGACATGGCCCACCACCCCTGCTTGTCCTCCGAGGAAGACATTATCGCCAAGCTTTGCAGAGCCAGCGATGCCGGTCTGGGAGACGATGATATTGTTTTCTCCAAGCTCCACATTGTGGGCAATTTGGACCAGGTTATCAATCTTTGTCCCTTTGCGGATAAGGGTGGTCTTGAAGCGGGCCCGGTCAATCGTGGTATTGGAGCCGATTTCCACATCGTCTTCGAGGATGACCGTGCCGATCTGTTCGAGCTTCGTGTGGCGTCCTGTTTGGGGATCGGTGGTATAACCATAGCCGCAGGAGCCGATGACTGCTCCAGGTTGAAGGATCACTCGGTTTCCTAGTTTGCACCTTTCTCGGACGGTTGCGTTAGGGTAAAGGGTGCATTTTTCTCCGATTTCTGCGTGGCTTCCTACGTAGACGTGGGGGTAGATCTCGGTTCCGTCACCAATCTTTGCATGAGCATCGATAACAACGCAGGGGCCAATAGAAACATGTTTTCCAATGACAGCCGTTTCATGGAGGACAGCCGAGGGGTGGACCCCTTTAAAGGCCGAGCCTTGTCCTGCTGAAGCAAGAATTTTTTCAGCGATGAGCTGGAAGGTGCGGGAGGGGCTGTCAGAGATGAGGAAGTTTTTCCCTTCGACGAGGTCTGTTTTTTGATCAACACAGATCACCCCTGCATTGGACTGTTTCATCGCTTCATTGTACTTGGGATTGGATAAAAAAGAGGCATCTTTTTCAGATGCCGACTCTAGATTATCCACGCTGGAAATCTGAAGGTTAGGATTTCCAACAAGCTTTGTTTTGGTGAGCTTCGAGAGCTCAGCAAGAGAAAATTGCTTGGTCATGGCGAGGTCCTATGGGCTGGTTTGCTTTGCAGGGGGAGTTGCTTTTGCTTGCTTCTCGAAGGATTTGTCCATCTCTTCGATGACCTGCTTGGTGATATCAAACTCGGGCTCATAGGAAAAACAGGCTTCTTCACGGACAACAATAGGGATTTTCCGATTTTTACGGACTGTTGTAGAAGCGAGGTTGACATGATTGTTCATTGTTTGCATGAGCTGCATGTTCGCTTGCTGAAGGATTTGCATGTATTGATTTTGGTACTGGTTGCGCTCTTCACCTAAGGTTTGGAAGCGGGCTTTTAGCTCTTGCTCTGCTTCGGGGGAGAGGCTATCGACAAACTCAGCGTCATTGAACTTTTCTGAGATCCCTTGCATCTGCTTTTCAATGTCGGTGATAAGAGAGGTCATCTGTTCGCGGAGCTTTTCAAAAGATTCTTGCTCGACCTTTCCTTGCTTAGATTCTTGAACGCAGGTGGCAAAATTGACGATTCCGTAGGGGATTTCCTTTGCAAAAGCCGAGGAAAAGCATAGTAGCGCACTTGCCACGATGAGCATGGTTCTTTTTTTCATAAAGTGACTCCTTCAAATATTTTTTAACTTGTGTTTGATCATACCATGTTTTCTATTAAAACTGTCCTCCCATTGAGATAAAGAAGTTTTTGGTATCTTGACTGCGACTTCTTTTCTTGCTCCCATCCGGCCTAATTTTAACAATTCTTTGTGGAGGATTGATTGGGAAACCGACACCGAGAGTAATGGGGAGACGACCAGCTATATTGAGGCGGGCGCCCACTCCATAACTCATCCGAAGGTCGGGCACGTCAAATTCTTTTTGTGAGATGGAACCGCCATCAAAGAAGGTAAAGAGATCAAGCATTGAAAAGATGGTCTGGTTATATTCAACAGATAAGAGGGCAGAGGAGACCCCCCCTGTGGGATCATCGCTGTCTCTAATTCCGTCCCCCTTTTTAAAGTGGGGGCCGAGGATATAGGGTTTATAACCACGGACTGTTGTTTCTCCTCCCAAGAAGAAGAGTTCTCCAATCGGCATGAGATCGGGCTCCCCATTGCCGAAGGGGTAGATGAATTTAAAGTCCCAACGGAATTTCAAGGTTCCTTTTCTCCACACGGGGTAGTAATAGCTGTTGAGATAGCTCAGTCTGAAGAAGGGGAAGACTCTCTGATCATCGTCATGGCGACGGACTCCTGCAATCTCGACTTCTCCAATGGAGCGGAATCCGCGGTGGGGTTTGAAGGCGTTGTCGAGAGAGTCGAAGGAAAGAGAGTTTCCAAGGCCGCCGACGAGACCACTGTTTCGTCGCTCTCTTTGTGCTTCTTCGTTGTCAATTTTGTTGATGTGAGTGATTGAGTTACGGAGGCGGAGTTTCCATCCGTAGGTCCAGTAAGCGGTAAGAGGATAACTTCCAAAAAGGGATCCCCCGAAGGAGTTGACGTGGTAGTCATCGGATTGGAGGCCACTTTTTGAGTAGCTTAAGTCGAGACCAAACCGCCATAGCGTGTCTCTAAAGTAGGGGTCCATCCAGGTGAGGGTGTAGCTTTGTTGCTTTTTACCGATTTGGACCCGGGCGTGGGCATATTCACCTGCTCCTCTAAAAGAGGACATTCCTTCGCGCCACCACTTGGTAAACCCTCGGTGATCAAAATTGTTTTCGGCGAGATCAAGCCCTCCAAAGAGGTTGTCGATCGTACTAAATCCAAAGAAGAGGCTGAGGCTTCCTGTGGTTGTCTCTTCGACCTCGATAATGACATCGCGGTAATTTTCTCCGAGCGACTGATCTTCGGGAGTTTTGACAGCATAGACATTGACCGATTTGAAATAGCCCATTGCCTCTAGTCGCTGCTGGGTTACCTTTAGACGGCGGGAGTCAAAGACCTCTCCAGGAATGAGAAGGGATTCGCGCAAAATGACATTTTTATTGGTTGAGGTGTTTCCTAAAACCCGGATCAGCCCAATCTTAAACTGCTCTCCTTCGTTAACTGTAATATCCACATCATAGACTGGCTGGGTGCGAGAGAGGTGGAGGGAATAGTTGATATCGGTCTCGATGTAGCCATCTTTTCCGTAAAGGTCTTTGATCTGTTCGATACTTTCGCGTAGGTGTTCGGGGGAGAAGGTTGAGCCCTCTTTGATGAACATGGCGTTTGTGATTTGCTCTTCGGTAAAAAGTTCATTTCCAGAAACTTCGATCTCTCCAAAGTGGAAGAGTTCTCCTTTAATGGCGTGGACATAGATTTCAAGGCGCCCTTGCTGGGCTGACCCAACCGTTTCCATTCCGCCGCCACCATAAAAGTGATCTTCTTGCGTCGATTCTTTGATCTGAATGTTGACCCGTGCGTCGGCATACCCTTGGTTTTGGAGGTAGTTGACGATGACAAGTTTATCGTGTTCGAGGGCTTCTTCGTGGTAGGTTCCCATTCCGGTGAGCCAGCTGGTGAAAAAGTTGTATTTTTTCGTCGTCATCAGGTTGAGGATAGCTGACTCTTCCTGTTTACTCAGGCCGGAGAAGCAGATCTTTTTGATATGACCTGAGTGTCCTTCATGGACGGTGATCTCGATGTCTATTTCGTTGGTGTTGGTGTAGGGGATGATTTTATATTCGAGTTGAGAGTCAAAGTAACCCTTTTTAACGTAGTATTCCTTAAGCTTGGTGAAGGCTTTATTGAACTCTTCTCTATTAAAAACGGTGTGGGCTTTGATTCCCAATTCTTTTTGAAGGGAGCGGGTTTTGACTTTCGTGTTGCCGCTCCAACTAATGGCTCGGATCATCGGCTTTTGCCAAAGCTCGATGGTGATATAGACCTCTCCCTGGTGAGTTTCAATGGTTGGAATGGCTTTGTCATACTCTTCAGAGAGGGTTTTTAAGTCTTGGTCGAAGGTGAGTTGAGAAAAAGGATCGCCCATCTTTGTACTAAGCTTGGATAAAACGCGCTCTTGATTAAAGGTGATGCCGCGGGGTAAGTTTTCGACTTTAATGGTGATGTCTCCAACGCGTCTACCTTCATACACTTCAGATGACTGAGGCGCTGCGACAAGCAACTGCATTGGCGCTACGGCTAAAAGGAGTAGGGTGAAGATGACTTTCCAGTTACGCATAAGTTTACAGATTATAGAAAACGGAGTGAAATAAATGCAAGCCAATTAGAATTTTTGGCGGCCAGAAAAAGCTTGCGATAAAGTTCCTTCGTCAACGAAGTCAAGAGAACTTCCAAGAGGAAGCCCTAAAGCTAAGCGAGAAACTTCGATCCCATTTTTTTGGAGCTCTTCTTTAAGGTATAAAGAAGTGGCATCTCCTTCAAGAGTAGAATCAAGGGCAAGAATCACCTCTTCCACACCCAACTGTTTAATCCGCTCTTCTAAATGGGGAAGGTTCAAACTGTCGGGGGTCTTCCCATCAAGGGGAGAAAGAAGGGTGCCAAGAACATGGTAAAGGCCACGGAAGTTTCCCGTTTCTTCGATGGCATACGCATCGCGGGGACTTCCGATGATACAAAGGAGGGTTTTATCTCGCCGCTCGAGATCGCAGAAAGAGCAATGCACCCCTTCCATTAAGCAACCACAATCGGCGCAGGCTTGCACCCGCTCTTTCAAGGTGGCGATCCCTTCAGAAAATTCAAAAAGACCCTTACCTTCCCACTCTAAAAGGGAGAAGGCAAATCGCTCAGCGGTTTTTCTCCCAACCCCGGGAAGCTTTCTCAAATGGGCGATGAGTGTCAATAAATCTTTAGGATATTTCAGCATATCCTTGACCATAACAGTTAAGTCGTTTTCTCCCTACATGAATTTGAAGGAGTAATCAGGGCTTTGAACTTTAATGATTTTTTGGTATAGTGTTTGAAAGTTGTTTAAGGAATCATTTTACGGTGAAAAGTAAAGCAAAAATTATAGGGGTAGGTGCCTACCTCCCAGAGCGGGTCTTGTCGAATCATGATCTGGAAAAGATGGTGGAGACCTCTGATGAGTGGATCATTTCTCGTACAGGAATGAAAGAGAGGCGCTTAGCAGCTCAGGGCGAGTTTGCCTCCGATATGGGATATGAGGCGGCCAAAAGAGCCCTAGACAATGGAAAGATCAAGGCCGAAGAAATAGACCTAATATTGGTGGCGACTGGGACTCCCGATTATGTCTTTCCTAGTACAGCCTGTCTGATCCAAACCAATTTGGGAGCGGTAAATGCGGCAGCCATGGATTTACAGGCGGCCTGCTCAGGCTATATCTATGCCCTTTCAGTGGCAAAGGCCTATATTGAATCAGGGATGCATAAAAATATCTTGATCGTGGCTACAGAAAAGCTCTCCTCGATTGTCGATTATGAAGACCGCAATACCTGCGTCCTTTTTGGAGATGGAGCTTCAGCATGTGTCGTGAGCGATGCTAAGGAAGGGTATACGATTGAAAATGTGACTTTGGGATGTGATGGGCAACAATCAGAAATCTTAAAATTGCCTGCGGGAGGTTCTAAACGTCCTGCATCGATTGAAACGGTTCAAAAAAGAGAACATTTCATCTACATGGAAGGGCGAGAGGTCTTTAAACATGCGGTGCGTCGCATGGAAGAGGCGGTCAAAACCTCGATGGATGCAGCTGGGTTTAAAGAGGGAGAGATCAGCTGGATGGTTCCCCATCAAGCGAATTTACGGATCATTAACGCTCTTGCCAAACGTTTCAAAGTCCCTAGCGACCAGGTCTATGTGACCATTCATAAGTATGGCAATACCTCTTCTTCATCGATTGGAATTGCTTTGGATGAACTCCTTAAAGAAAAAGAGGTGAAGCGGGGAGAGAGGATGGTCCTCTTCGGCTTTGGAGCAGGACTAACTTGGGGCGCTGCATCTTTAACTTGCGAGGTCGATCGTGGATAAAAAAGTGGCTTTTATTTTTCCTGGGCAAGGAGCTCAGTATGTGGGAATGGGAAAAGATTTTTATGAGACCTTTTCTACTTTTAGAGAAACCTTTCAGGAAGCGGATGAGGTTTTAGGCTTTTCCCTCACGAAGCTGATCTTCGAGGGACCTGGGGAAGAGCTCACTTTAACGAAAAATAGTCAGGTGGCCATTTATGTGATGAGTATCGCTCTATGGCGCGTTTTCAAAGAGCAACTTTCAGAGATCACTCCAACGGCAGTAGCCGGTCTGAGTCTTGGGGAGTATACCGCTCTTACTGCCTCCGGGAGGCTGAGTTTTGAAGAAGGGGTAAAACTTGTTCGTGCGCGCGGCCTTTACATGTATGAAGCAGGGGTCAGCCATCCCGGAACGATGGCAGTTTGTCTTGGGATGGAGCCCACGGCGGTTGGTGAAGTGGTTGCTTCGATCGAAGGGGTTTGGGTTGCGAATCTCAACTGTCCTGGACAGGTGGTCATTTCTGGGACCACCGAGGGGGTTGAAAGAGCCAGTGCTGTCTTAAAAGAAAAGGGTGCTAAGCGGGTTCTTCCCCTCGATGTTTCAGGGGCTTTTCATAGTGGTCTTATGGCTGAAGCTAAGGATAAACTTCGGGAAAAAATCGAAGAAATCACTCTTACTGAAAGCGATGTGCAGCTTGTGATGAATATCCCGGGGGGGGTTGTCTCGGAAGGGGAGATTAAAGGACATATGATCAGCCAGGTTACCTCTCCTGTTTTATGGGAAAAAGGGGTGCGGCAAATGGAAGAAAAAGGGATCGAAATTTTTATCGAGATTGGCCCTGGAAAAACCCTTAGCGGAATGAACCGAAAAATTGGGGTTAAGGGGGAGACGCTTACCCTTGAAAAAGTTGAAGATTTAGACACACTTAATCAAAAGGTGGAACATGGGATTGCTTAAAGGAAAAAGGGCCCTCATTACAGGAGGAACATCAGGACTGGGAAAACAAATTGCTCTTACCTTTGCTGAGGAAGGCGCCGATGTAGCCATCCTTGGAACGAATCTAGAGCGAGCAAAAGGAGTTGTTGAGACTTTAAAAGAGTTCCGCACCTCTCCTGAGCAACGCTTTTGGTTTGACACCGTTAATGTGGGAAAAAAAGAGGAGGTAAACATCTCAGTAGACCGCCTTTTAAAAGAGTGGGAAGGGGTCGACATTTTAGTGAACTGCGCCGGCATTACCCGCGATAAGCTTTTTATGAAGATGAGTGAGGACGACTGGGATCAGGTGATGGAGACCAATCTAAAGTCGGTTTACAACCTTAGCCACGCTTTGGTGCGACCCATGATGAAGGCGCGCCAAGGAAAAATTATCAATATAACCTCAGTGGTTGGCTTGACAGGAAATCCCGGTCAGGTTAATTATTCTGCTTCTAAACTCGGAATGGTTGGGCTCACCCGCTCCCTTGCAAAGGAGCTAGGTCCCCGCAATGTCAATGTGAATTGCATTGCACCCGGATTTTTTGAAACGCCGATGACCGATGCCCTAACCGACGAGCAGAGAAAAGCAATTCTCAACAAGGTTCCCATGGGACGCCTAGGGAATCCAAAAGAAATCGCCCACGCAGCGGTCTTTTTAGCAAGTGACCGGTCCAATTACATTACCGGCCAGGTGCTGACCGTTGACGGAGGGATGATAGCATAAACATGTTTAAACAAAGGAATTTTATTTTATGACTGTAGAACAGGAAGTGATTGATATCATCGTTGAACAACTCGGCGTAGATCGCGGAGAGGTTGCTCCAGAAAAATCTTTCGTAGAGGACCTCAATGCTGATTCTCTCGATCTAACGGAACTGATTATGACGTTTGAAGAGAAATTTGGTTTTGAGATTTCTGAAGGAGAAGCTGAAAAGCTTCGCACTGTTGGAGATGTGATTAAATTTGTAAGCGAAAAAAAAGTCGCAGCAAGTTAATCGACTCGCAAAAACCGCACCCTACTCCGTAGCTGCGGTTTTTTTGTGTCTGAAGGTGGTGAGAGAGGCTGCAATAAGAAGGGCGGCCATCGGATAGACATAGGCGATATTAATCCCTGCGATGACTCCCGCAAGAAGAGGGGCAAAAAGGAGAGAAATCGATCCAAGTCCCTGAGAAATCCCCATAATTTTCCCCTGCATATTTTCAGGAGCCTTAAGAGAGATCAGGCTCAACACATTTGCCCAAGCAAGAGCGCCGAATGTCGAAGAGAGAAGAGCGCAAATAGCAAAGGGGGTGAAGTGGTTCATCAAAGAGCAAAGGGTGAAGGTCACAAGGAGTCCTACCGATCCAATCTGGACCACTTTTTCAGGCTTATACCGCCTTAAGAGAAACCTATTGAGAAAAGAACTTCCCAGCGACCAAGCGATTCCTGTTGAGCCCAGCAACATAAAAAGGACTTGGTTTGAGACGAGGTAGCGGGAGAGGGTATAGGGGTTTAACCATAGGAGGTTGATTCCCCACCCCATTGTCATCATGAGAAAGTAAGTGTATAAAGAGCCGAGCCCTTTAATCTTAAAACAAACGAGGATGTTTCGGAATCCTTTGAAAGGGTCAAAGTGAAACCGCTCTCCAATAGTCGTTGTCTCCTCAAATAAGAAAACAATGATCCCCAAACTTAGGCAAGAAAGCCCTGTTGTGATCCAAAAAGGGACGGAGGGGCTGACGCTGTTTGCAAAAACGCTACCAACGAGCATCGAGACGACCCAACTCACCCCTCCAAGGGTTGCGATGGTTCCATAGGCGTTTGAACGCCCCTCTTCGTCTGGGGACAGATCGGAAAGAGAAGCCATACAAACTGTGCGGTTGCTAGAAAATACTCCCGTTAAAAGGCGGCTGAGCAAGAGGAGGGGAAAGTGGTGCCAAAGGATGGCAAACCCCGAAAGAAGGTGGCCGCCAGCTGCTCCGATATTGAGGATGATAAAGATTTTTTTTCGTCCGAAATGGTCAGCGATGTCGCCAAAGAGGGGGGCTGAAACGAGTTGCATCAGAGGATAGGCAGCAAAAAGGGTTGCGAGAGCAAAATTTCGATAGCGGATCGAAGTTTCTGGGGAAAACATCCCAAACTCAGGGCTCAGAAGAAGAGGGCCGAAGACTCCAAAGACGATGGCATATCCGAAATAATCGAGAAAAAAGGTAAAATAAATTGCAAAAAGGGGGCGGGTCTTTTTGAAAGTCAAGCTGCAGTCCTTGGTTTTTCCCTCGGTACATGCCCCTCATGTTCCCAAAATTAACCTGCACCGAGGTTTCTCTTTTTATTAACCCTTTCCAAATAAAATTCAACCAAAAAACCGCAACTAATTAATAATTAATGATTTAGTATATAAAATAACTGTGGATAAAAAATAATAAAACCCTTAAAATGTCTGCTGAATGATCCCCAAAGGAGGAGTTTGAGATGTCTGAAATTAGTCCCGTTGGCTCAGAAGAACTAGCCATTTTACCTGTTGAGGTTGAAGAGCAAAAAGACGAGCAACCTGTTGCGCAGGAGACAGCGTCCAACCCGAGCGCAACCCAGGCGCGGATGGCTGCTGAGGAGTCGCTCCAAGTGGCGATCACCCCTAATTTGCGGCAGATGAGTCGAGCAGAAGAGATTCTTAGACGGCTTAATACCGCTCCTCCACTAAGCGAGAAATTTGATCTTTTGACCGAGCTTTTTGCAATTGACCTTGGAAGCTATCGAGCCTCTGGAGGAGATATCGAGAAATTCGTTCAGCCGTTTAAAGAAAACTTGCTCAAGAAAGGGAAAGAGGCCCAACAATTTTTAGAAGGGTTAGGTCAAGCGGAGCGGTCCCTTTTTTCCACCTATAATAAGCTTGCTCAGTTGTTACATGATCTTAACTGTAGGGAGCACTTGGCTCTTAGTGAGAGGTTAAGCGAGGATCCCTATCGCTACTATGCTCTTGAGCTCATGAAGCTAGAAGAGACCCTTAATTGTCCTATCTTAGGAATAGAGCTTGCTAGGAAGCAATTGAGCTATTTTGCTCATAGGATGCCTCGAAAACTTAATACAAGAGAGGGAAGAGAATTTTACTGGAAGGCCCTTGTGCCAGGTTTTCATCAATGTTTAACCCTCCTAGAAGGGAAGACTGAAAAGAGTTTTCTGATCTATTTTAAACTCCTTCTTCACGATGGGTTTGTAAAATTCTATCCTTGGAGCGAAGAAAAGCCAGACCTTGTGGAGCTCTTTTTTCCCCTCCTCTTAAGATATAATGCTCTCGAGCTGCTTAAGGGAAGGTTTGAAGAGAGGCATAAAGATTTACCCGCTTGGGAAACAGCCTTTCAGTGGGTAGAGCTCCATGTGAAAGCGGCGAAGTTTTTAGCTCCTACCGATTCTAGGAAAGCCATTTTTTACCTTGATGAAGCGCAAATGCTTACAGAAGAAACCCTCTGGGGGTATCCGATGATTTCTTCAGAAAAGTGGAATGAAAAAAGAGAAGAAGCTCTTGCAATGATTGCTGAGGCTAAGATTTAACTTTTTTCAAATAAAGACTCCAAAGCTTTTCGCTCATCTGGATGGGCTATTGATGCAACGGCATAAAGAGGTTTTGAGACGATCTTTGCAGACTTAGAGTAATTGAGCGTTGAAAAGCGGAGACCATAGGGAATTTTTTTATGGTGATCTAAAAATAGATGCATACTTTTTAGTTTTCCTCCGGGGCCGCTTTTAACTTCAATAGGAAGAACTTGATGTTGGAAGGTGTAGACATAGTCGATTTCAGCTTTACTATTTTTTTCAGCTCGTCGCCAAAAGTAAAGATGGTTTTTCTTAAAGCTTTGCGAGTAACAAAGGAGTTCTTGACCTACAAAGGCTTCAGCAACCATTCCCTTATTAATGAACTGAGCATCCGGTTCTAAAAACCATGAGGAGAGGTCAAAGCCAAGGATGGCTTGGCAAATAGCAACATCTAGAAAAATAAGCTTAAACCACTCTAGATTAACTTGAGCTCCTGGGGGTAATCCATGTGCAGCAGTATGACGAATGGGATGGATAATACCCGCCATGGTCATTAGATCTATACAGGGAGCAAGTTCCCTTTTTCGATACCCTCCATGGACATTTTTGTACTGAAATTGCTGCCCTACCATATAGGGAATTTGTATAAACAACTGTTCTAAATATTTAATCTGGTGCTTTTTTGCATATTTGTTGAAATCCATCTGATAGTTATCGATAATATGATGCTGGACCTCAAAACTCACTTTAGGGTTCTGAGTTTTGACCCATTTAGCAACAGCTTCGGGCAGTCCCCCAATTGCCAAATAGTGCCCCAAGAAATCTAGAAGCTTTGAGTGGACCACTTCAGCCATCTCTTCTTTTTCATTATGATTTAAGATGACTTCGATATAGCGCTTGTTTCCTGTTGCTGATAGAAACTCCAGGAAAGAGAGGGGGTACATATAAAGGCTAGCGACACGCCCAACAGGGATACCGACTTGCTCGATTGCAAAATCTAGAAGAGAGCCCGCAGCAATGACGTGGAGTTCAGGGATCATTTCGTAAAAATAACGAAGAGCGATAATAGCCTTAGGGGCTGCTTGAACCTCATCAAGAAAAAGGAGTGTTTCTCCGGGAATGATATCCTCATCTGCTCGCAAGCTAAGCTGCTGAAGGATCCGATGAGGATCTAAATCCTTTTCAAAAATAAGTTTTGCATCTTCAGCCAGTTCAAAGTTAATCTCGATCATGTTTTTAAAAGACTTTCCAAACTCTCGAATGGTGTGAGTTTTCCCTACCTGACGTGCTCCTCTGATTATCAGTGGCTTACGCATAGAATTGATTTTCCATTGCTTTAGGTGCCAATCAACTAATCTTTTCATTACTGATCCTTAGTGGGTTGTGGTTTTTATGGTCGTATTCCAAACATAAAATACCATTTCCATGGTCGAAAAGTAAACAGAAAAACTCACTTTCATGGTCGTATTCCAAACATAAAACACCATTTCCATGGTCGAAAAGTAAAAATAAAAACTCGACCTGCGAAGGGACAGCCCCTCAACCGTCAGGTTGAAAAGGAGCTGCCCGAAGCAGTCCGCGGCTTCAAGGCGAGCCTGTAAAATTGGCATGAAGGAGGGGTGGAACAGTGCTTCGCACGGCCCCCCTTCTGAAGGTCCGATTTGACTGTTCGCTTGAAGCTCAAGGGGCAGCAGGGGCGTAGCCCCGACGGATCATTAAGCGAGTCGCATGAGATTGAACTCTTAAAAAAATAGATAGGGGGAGGCAAGGCCTAAAGCCCTGCCTCCCCTCCTCTACATCCTCTAAGACTTCACGTTAATCCAGAGGGTGCGCGTCTCTTTTTCTGAGATGAGGTGGCGGATAAAATAGAGGCGCCTTTTGTGAAACGCTGGGTCTTTAAGAATCTCCATGTAGTAAGGGGGCGCTTCAATGAAGGGATAGGCTTTGGTTGTTGCGGGGAAGGTATAAAACGTGCTGCAATACTTTCCCATCGTTTTGGGAGAGTAGACCTTGTTAAGGAAAGCGTAGGTCAACGCCTCTTTATCTGAATGCTTGGGGATACAGACATTTTCAATCGAGATAAAGCTATAATCGTCAGGAACGATAAATTTGACATGGGGGGTATGGTCAAGAGAGCGGAAGATAAAAGAGCCGGTGCTCAGGGCAAGCTGGCAGTTTTTCGTTGCTAGAAGATAGTCAGCCCTTAGCCCTGCATAGGACTCGACCCACTCCTTTTGCTTTTTGAGAAGATGATTAATCCGATAGACCTCTTCATTAGAGATGGTGGGGTTTTCGCCAAAAAGATGGTAGGCAGCAAAATTGATTGCTTCGATGGGATCGTTGGTCATTGCAATTTTGGTCTCTTTATTTGAAGGAGAAAAGAGCTCTTCCCATGAAGTAGGAGGGGTTTCAAAAGCGTCAGCGTCCACTCCAAAACCAAAAAGATCCCATTCGTAAGGGAGAGAGTAAATATTATCGGGATCATAGTCTCTTCCCAGAAGAACTGGGTTAATGTGAGAGACAAAATCGAGCTGACTTTTATCCAGGGGCTTTAACATCTCTTCTTCGATTAAGATTTGCACCGCATAGTCGGAAGGAATGATCAGGTCATACCCCTTTCCTTGGCTCGCCCGGAGCTTTGTCAAAAGCTCCTCGTTTGAGGTGTAGTAATGCATCCGGACAGTAATCCCGGTTTCACCCATAAACTCTTTGATTGTTTCAGGAAGAAAGGACTCTGACCAGGCAAAAACATCGATCGTTTTTTCTTTGCTTTTTGAAAACCCTTCCCGCTTAGAGAAGGTTAGTGCTCCAAAAATCAAGGCAATCCAAAGGCAGACAATCAGAGCTTTCATAGAATGCGGCTCCTGATTTTAGGGGAGAAAAAGAGGATCACCAACCCCCCACTTAAGAGAAGGAGGATAGCAGAAAGGGCGTTGACAATCGGAGAAATTCCGGAGCGGAGCATCGAAAGCAAATAGAGAGAAAGGGTTTGGACCGAGGTTCCAGCGCAGAAGTAGGAGAGGATAAAGTCGTCGAAAGAGAGGATAAAGATCAAAAGGCCAGTCGCTAGGAGGGTCGGACGAAGGAGGGGGAGGGTGATCTTAAAAAAAGTTTGCAAGGGGGTGGCTCCAAGCCCCTCAGAAGCCTCGACGAGGTGGCGATCGAGCTGCAAAAAGCGGGTGTAGAGGATCGGGATGACAAAGCCAAGTCCCAAAATCGTATGGGCGACGATCAAAGTAGGAAGCCCCAGCTCGATTTTAAAAAGGGTAAAGTAGCTAAGCAAGCTAATGGCAAGCATTGTTTCAGGGATGATCAGATTGCCGTAGAAAAGGGGAAGGGCTTTTTGGACTCGCCCCCCTTGCGCCCGGAAAAAGATGAGGAAGATACCCATGAGGAGGCTCAGCGTTGTTGAAAAGCAGGCAACGATCAAAGAGGTGGTAAACGAGCGCCATAAGGTCGAGCTATTAAAAAGTTCGTGGTACCACTTAAAGGTAAACTGCTCCCAGGGAGAGGGGAAACTTTTTGTATTGAAAGAGAAAATGATCAAGATCAAGATCGGAACGTAGAGAAAGAGGTAGGAAGAAAGGACAACAAAAATTCCAAATAACCGTTTCACTTCAATCCCCTCAATAACGCTTTACTTATCCGCTTAAAAGAAAAATAGACAAGCGTGACCGTTCCAATCAAAGAGAGACAGCTCAGGACCATAAAGGCGGCTCCCATTCCTCCCGTTTCCTTGCCAAGAACATATTGAGAGATCACATTTCCGACAAAATAACGTTTATCGCCCCCCATCAGCTCAGGGATAATAAATTCCCCAAAAGCGGGGATGAAGACGAGGAAAAAGCCGGCGCGTACGGCAGGCAAAGTCAAAGGGAGCATCACTTTGCGGAAGGTCTCTTTCCAAGAGGCGCCCAAATCGTTCGAAACTTCTAAAAGGTGGCGGTCGAACCGCTCTAAAGTGGAGAAAATGGGGAGGACCATGAAGGGAAGGTAGCAGTAGACCATCATCAAAATCACCGCAAAGATCGAGTTGAGAAAGTGGATTGGCTCCTGGATTAGACCGACACTTTTTAAAACGGTGTTTAAAAAACCTTCTCGCTCGAGAACAAAAAACCAGGCGTAGACGTGGAGGAGGAAATTGGTCCAAAAAGGGACGATCAGAAAAAAGAGCATCAACGTCTTGTACCGTCCTCCCCTAAAAGCGATAAAGTGGGCCAGAGGGTAGGCGATCAAAAGGGAGATCAAAGCGGTGCAAAGAGCCAAAGAGATCGAGCTGAAAATCACCGAGAGATGGGCTGTCGAAAAAAGAGGGGCAAAATTCTCAAAAGAGAGTTTCACGCTCCCTTCAGAGAGGGTGAAGAGGCTACTTCCCAGCATGAGCAAAAGGGGAAGATAAAAGAAAATGATCTGCCAGATAAGAGCGGGAGAGCCGATAGCAAAAGAGCTTTCTTGCCGTGTCTTTTGCTGGATCTTATGAAACAGAGCGTACATCTTTAACTCTCCAGTAGCAAGGCATTTTCCTTTTGCCAGTAGAGATAGACCTCGTCATCGTAGTCGATATCCTCTTGGGCAAAATGTTCCTCGTTTTGTTCAAACACCTGAATCTTGAATTGGTTATTGACGATCACATTGTATTGAGTCGATCTTCCGTGGTAGACGATTTGGGAGACCACTCCTTGAAGGGTATTGGTGAAATTTTCGACCGGCTTTTTCGAGATAAAGATTTTTTCAGGGCGGATACTAAGGGTTACCGAGCACCCTTCTCCCATCCAGCTCTTTTTCTGAGGGATATAAACCTTAAACGTTCCTATATGGGGGACTTCAACCTCAGGACTTGTTTCGATATGATTTAATGTTCCACTCAAAATATTGGTCGTTCCGACAAATTTTGCAACAAAGCTCGAGACGGGGAACTCGTAGATCTCTTTAGGGGTTCCGATTTGCTCGAGTTCCCCCTCATGATTCATGATCGCCATCTGATCGGCCACTGTTAGCGCCTCAAATTGGTCGTGGGTGACGTAGATGAAGGTCGTTTCGAGCTTATCCTGCAGATCGATCAATTCAACAAGCATCTTTTCTCGGAGCTTAAAGTCGAGGGCAGCGAGGGGTTCATCGAGGAGAAGGACCTCGGGTTCATTGATGATTGCCCGTGCGAGAGCGACCCTTTGCTGCTGTCCTCCTGAAAGTTGAGCAGGTAATTTAAAAATATGATTTTCCAAATGAAACGCCTTTAAAATTTTAATCACCCGCTGCTCGATCTCCTCTTTGGGGACCTTTTGAACTACCAAGCTATAGGCCACATTATTGAAGACATTGAGGTGGGGGAATAAAGCATAATTTTGAAAGACGATGTTGATGGGTCGTTTATTGACCGGCAGGTCGGTGATATTGGTATTTCCGAGGTAGATGACCCCCGAATCGGGCTTTTCAAACCCCGCAATGAGGCGGAGGAGGGTCGTTTTTCCACATCCGCTAGGGCCCAAAAGGGCAAAGAACTGCCCCGAGGGAATCGTCAAATTGACCTTGTTGAGAATCAGCCCTTCTCCCTGGGACTTGGTCATCTCCTGCAGCCTTATACTACGCATACCACGCTCCTCTTACCAATGGGAATATTTTACTCCTATTTGCATTATTTGTGTAGAGGTAACATCTATACAAAAAATAAAAATTATTTTTGGTGATTTCTTTGTAGTTTAAATACTACAATGTGTTATATGAAAGATGGGATCGATATCCAGATCTATGAAACCAGTGAGGGTAAGTGTCCCTATCTGGAATGGGAATCTAAGTTAACAAGGGCACTAAGGGCTAAAATATCAGCGAGACTAGTGTCTAATTAACCAAATTCGCTTCAGTATTTACTCACCTTTTCCGGACCAGCTTCATGCTCGCGCTCAACAACTTAAAAAGTTGTATTCGCGCTCCGCATTTTGCCGCTCTCGAAAAATTTAAGCGAAATACTTTAACGAATTTGGTTAACTAGACACTAGCAAGAATTAAATTAGGGATTTTTGGTGACTGTAAATCTATTCAAGGGGTAAGGGGGCTGTACGAACTTAGAGTTCATTTTGGGCCTGGGTATCGAATTTATTTTGGCAAAGAAGGAAGAAAAATCATTTTAATTTTATTGGGTGGAGATAAATCCAGCCAAAGAAGAGACATCAAGAAATCTTACGAGCTTTGGAAAAAATATCTTAATACCAAAAAGTGAGGTAATAATGGTTAAGACAAGAAGTTATCAGAAG
This sequence comes from Chlamydiota bacterium, assembly GCA_021772275.1. GTDB lineage: Bacteria > Chlamydiota > Chlamydiia > Chlamydiales > Simkaniaceae > Neptunichlamydia. Next base: position 17,853 of record JAJFMJ010000015.1, read on the forward strand.
GCTTTAATAGAAAGACTTAAAGACCCAAAAGAAGCAGCTGCATATCTAAATGCTGCTTTAGAAGATGACGATTTGAGAGTTTTCTTAGTTGCTTTAAGAGATATTGCCGAAGCTCATGGGGGGATCTCTTACCTTGCCAGGGAGACCCGGTTAAATAGGGAAAGCTTGTATAGAACACTGTCTAAGCAAGGGAATCCAACGATTATTAATCTTTTTCATATGCTTGATGCTTTGGGATTGGAGCTTAACTTAAAACCTGCCATTTAAGCTCAGTATACGACAATTCTTGGAAGGCGAGGGGCAAACGAGGCAAAACCAGATTTTTTTGAATGACGAATCCCATAGCCAAGGTGCTATGGGTGAGGAAGAAAGAGAATCTGGTAAAGCCGCAGTTGCCCATCGGCCCCAAAAATTGTTGTATACTGAGGTCTAAGAGAGCTTGTGTTTTAAGCTTAGATTTTCAACAATGGCAGGCTTATGGAAAATAAAAAATTAGTGATAGTAGGATCGGGTCCTGCTGGCTTTACTGCGGCGATCTATGCAGCCCGTGCGAATCTCTCCCCCCTTATGTTTGAAGGGTTCTTTAGTGGCCCCTCTGGAGGGCAGCTTATGACCACCACCGATGTGGAGAACTACCCTGGGTTTCCCGAGGGAATTACCGGCCCCGAGCTGATGGATGCGATGCGGAAACAAGCTAAGCGCTTTGGAACCGAAATTCTTACCGAAGATGTCGAAGAGGTTGATCTTTCCAATCGTCCCTTCACGGTCAAGGGAAAGAAGACAACCGTTACCGCCGACTCCCTTATCATCGCTACCGGAGCAACTGCCAAACGGCTCGATATTCCCGGCGCCGGTGATGGAGAGTTTTGGCAAAAAGGGGTGACTGCCTGCGCTGTTTGTGACGGAGCGATGCCGATTTTCCGCGACAAAGAGCTTTATGTCATTGGCGGGGGAGATACCGCCGTTGAAGAAGCGACCTTTCTCACCAAGTACGGAAGTAAGGTCTATATCGTTCATCGAAGGGATGAGCTCCGCGCCTCTAAAATCATGGCGCAGCATGCGATGGACAATCCGAAAATAGAGATCCTTTGGAACCATGTGGTCACCAAAGTTGAGGGAAGCAATGTGGTTGAAAACGTCACCGTGCAGCATGTGGAGACCAAAGAAGAGAGTAGGCGCCCCGCCGCCGGCGTTTTCTTTGCCATTGGTCATAACCCCAATACCACCTTCCTCAAGGGGCAACTCGAGACAGATAAGCAGGGCTATCTTATTGTGAAGCCGGGAACCACTCTCACCAATATCGAAGGGGTTTTTGCAGCGGGTGACGTGCAAGATAAGGTTTATCGCCAAGCCGTTTCTGCAGCAGGTTCTGGCTGTATGGCCGCCCTAGATGCCGAGCGGTGGCTAACCGCTAATGGATCATGATGAAGCTTCTAATACTTTTCTTCCCGACCTTAGTCTTTGCTTTTGTAATCGACCCTTGGCTAACCACTGTTGGAGAATTTGAGTTTCGTCCCGCCTACTCCTATCGTTATTACCCTTCTGTTGACCGGGGCTTTAACCCTTCAAGCTATGACTCCCACGACCATCTTATTGACCTGAACCTAGGAGTACAGTTTTGGCCTGGTTGGGATGCCCAGTTCGAGGCAGATTTTTCTAATACCCGCAGACTGAACTGGGGAACCCAAAGAGCTGGAGGACAGCTCCGCTACCAACTCCTTGATGATGTTGCTGGTGATCTGATTAGCTTGACCCTTGGGGGGCAGATCTTCTATGTGCCGACCCGAAACTTAAGAGATGTAAGCTCTCCCTATCATGCTCAAGGAAACTTTGAGCTTGGTCTTGCCGCCGGCAAAGAGATTGACCGGACCTATGATTGGATCTGGCGCTTTTGGGGCTTTCTTGGCACTGGAATTGCGAATCGTGGCTCGCCCTGGCTCCGCCCCTTGCTTGCCGTTGAGACGAAGGTGGCGCAGCGCCATAAGTTCAAGCTCTTCTCGGAAGGGTATTTTGGGTTTGGAGAGCAGAGTCGGGTGAATATCAATAACTTCAAGGGGTATGCTCGGATCGAGCACCGCTCAGTCGATCTAGGGCTCAACTACACTTATCTTTTCAAGATCTGGGGAGCGCTGGGAGTGCAGTATGCCTATCGGGTTTATGCCTTTGCTTTTCCCCGTCATGCGAGTACTGTACGCGTCGAGTATCGGTTGCCTTTTTCCCTATTTTAATTTAGCTAAAATTGCTTCTATTTCCTCACGAAATTCCTTTAGATTTGGGATGTCTCCGTAGATCTCAAGCGCTTTTTCAAGATAAAGTTTAGCGTCTTCATTTTTATTTTGTATCCGCAAAAGCATTCCTAAGAACTGGCAAACCTTTCCAAACGCTTCTCCCTCGGTAATGCCGGCTGCTTTATGCAGTGCAAGGGCTTTTCTAAGTTCAATTTCCGCATCTTTATTCTTGCTTGCTGAATATAAAGTACCCCCTTTTTCAAGGTGAGAATGTAATTTCGAGTAACAGAAGCTGAAAAAGGCAATCAAGTGGATATAGGCTGGTATCAAGGACGAGGCTAAAGCTTTAGTCATATCAAGGGAGGCAAACCGCTTGGAAAATAAGCCTTTTTGTGTCCCATAGGCAATACCAAGCCCAATAAAAATGGGGAGGAGGAGTTTGGTGGCGGGGTGTCTGCTTTGCACGAGCACCGATACAGTAAGAGAGGCTCCACTGCTCAGAAGAAGGCTCGAAAGATTTTTGCTCTTTCGCGCAATGAGATAGGTGGTTCCAAATAAAACTGCTGCGAAGGCAGTGTTTGCTGTTTGAGGGTGCTCTATAACAGTTCTCATCTGAGTCTCCTTGGGGTTAAATCAAGCAAGATTATATAGAAAGAAGATTTTTTAACCAACCCAAATGGCGATTGCAGTGGCAAATTGCTTGCAATGGCTAATAGAGATGAGGATCTGGGAAAATTAAAATTTTCATTGAACGAATCGGTTGCCCTTTTCCCTATTCTAGGCGCTCTAGGGCTTCTAGTGCTTTTGATGTCACATCTAATGTATCTGGCCTTGTGCATTCGTTACAGAGTGCAAGAGTTTTTCCATAGGCTTGCTTGGCTTCTTCCTTCTTTCCTTGCTTTTCCAAAGAGAGCCCTAACTGATAGTGAGCCTCGAAAAAGTAGATTGGTTTGGGGAGAGAGGAGGACTTGTACTTCTGAATAGCTTCCTCAAAAAACTTTTGAGCTTCATCATGCTTCCCTAGGCCAGCCGAGGCGATTCCTAAAAAGAGGTAGGCCTCTATATTGTAGCAGTAACCATCAAGTTTATAACTTAGATCGAGATGCAAGAGTAGATTTCTAGCCTCTGAATATTTTTCTTGTTTAATCAGGGTGCGTGCCAATAAAGTATCAATACGTGAGATCGGCATGAAATCATACCTATTTTTTACCGGATCATATACAGTGAATGCTATATTATTTGCTCTTATAAGGAATGCTTCAGATTTCTCATAATCACCTTTTTCGAAGAGAATTTTCCCTAAGTCAGTGCAGGCCGCGCATAGCCCTCTGCGATTGTTATCTCCATAGAGTTCAACGACCTTTTCGAGATAAGCTTGACGATCTTTATTTTGCTTTTCTAAAGACTGGGCTCCGTGATAGTAAGCCTCTAAGAGCGATGAGGAACGCAAGCCAGCAGCTTCGTACAGCTGGATTATTTGTGTAAAAGCAGCTTCAGCTTGCTCATGGTCATTTTCTTTTGCTAATTTGTGTCCTTTTTCGAGGTAAGGCTTTCCCTTGAAGAAACAGAAGGCAAGAAAGAAGGTCGAGTGGATATAGGCGGGGAACAATGAGAAAGCTAATACATGGGTCAGTTTAATTTCGATGAAGTGTTTGGGAAGCGCCTTTTTTTTTGGCTGCAAGCCACACGCCAACCCCTAAAATAACGGGGAGAAGGAGTTTGATTTTATAGTCCTTATTTTGCATGAGCATCGAAACAATAAAAGTAGCTCCACTACTTAGGAGAAGGGTTGAGCTCTTCTTGACGATGAATCCAGCGATTCCAAATAAGATTGCTGCAGAAGCAATATTCGCTGCTTGAGGATGTTTCACAATGGCTCCCATTCGTGCTCCTTGGGCTGATTTAGGCAGCATTATATAGAAAGCATTTTTTTTTAACCAACCCAAATGGCCATGGCGGTCGCAAATTGCTTGCAGTGGCTAATAGAGATGAGGATTTGGGGGAAATTAAAATTTTCATTGAACGAATCGGTGAATTCGACCACAGGGCGGCCAAGCTCATCGTTGCTAATTTCGATGTCGAGGAAGGAGACCGCTTTGCCAAAGCCAGTCCCGAGCGCCTTGGCGATCGCCTCTTTGGCCGAGAAGCGGCCCGCGAGGGGGGTGGCTGGATCCTTATGGGCCAGGCAGTAGTCAAGCTCCTTCTCGGTAAAGATTTTTTGATAGAAGCGGGCTCCATGCTCATCGATCGTTTTGCGGATCCGATCGATCTCAAGGATGTCGTTACCAATTCCTTTTATCACTCTTCATCCCCAGCGTGCTCTTCTCCCTCTTCGAGGTCGGCATCAAGGGCATTACAGAAGATCATTCTCCCCGATGAGGTGTGTTTGACAGAGAGGACTTGAGCGTCGATCACTTCGCCGATGAAGCCGCCACCGCCATTGATGACAACCATAGTTCCATCATCGAGGTAGCCTACCCCCTGGCGAGGCTCTTTTCCGTACCGCTGCACTTTGATCTTGATCATTTCCCCTGTTTCCATCAATGGCTTGAGGGCGTTGGAAAGAGAGTGAAGGTTGATGATCTGTACCCCTTCGATCGAAGCCATTTGCACTCGGCTGATGTCAGCGGTGAGCATATTGGCGTCGAGGAGACGAGCAAGGCGGATAAATTTGCTGGTCGTATCTTTGACCTCGGGGAAGTCGGTATCGTTAAAGCGGAGACCAAGATTTTCAAGCTCTTCCATCTTCTTAATCACTTCCAAAGAGCGGCGCGCCTTTGATTTCGTCGCCTCGTCTCCCGTTTCTGTTTGGGCATAGAGCTCTTTAATAATAAAGCGGGGAATGACGAGGTGTTGATTGACGATTCCTGTTGAGCAGATATCGATAATCCGCGCGTCGGAAAGGACCGACGCATCGACGAGAAGATCTCGCTTTTTCTGCGCTGTAGGGGCAAATTTGACGAAGGGAATGCTGATGTAAAGCTCGTCGGCAGCCCTTAACGTCATGATCGAACCAAGGTAGGTTCCAAAAAGGAAGAGGGCCAACTTGACAACCTCCAAGGTGACAGGTTCTAGGGTAAAGGAGATTGTGCTAAAGTCGAGGATCGCATCGAAAAGGAGGACAAGGGCCTGTCCCATCAAATAACCGATAAAAAGACCGATGATCGCAATGTTAAAGGAGCGGAGGGTGAACTTCCTAAATACTCGGTCAAAAAACATCAGAAGGGCGCCGAAAGCAAGACCCACTCCGACGCCAATGAGCGCTTTGGTGGTAAGCGTTCCTTCAGGACGGGAGACCATATAGATAGTCATGAAGAGGATTGAGATGATGGTAAAAAAGATCCGGATAAAAATAAGAGACAGGTTCACGTAAACACTCCAACGTATTATTTGTAAATATTTGTAGCTTGTATTAGGCTTATACCAAACAAAGGAATTTTTATGAAGCTCTCTCACCGAAATGCGATTCTTTTTTCTGGACTTCTTTGGCTCGGGGTTGGAATCCTCCTCCTCACAAAGGGCATTCGGTACCTGGTTGATGCGGGAAATACAGTCTTAACGGGAACCCATCAGGGGTTTTCTCTCATCGATCAAATGAGTCGTTTTTCTAAAGATCGAGAGCAAGCAGCAATGATGGTGATTTGCCTAGCGCTTCTTCTCGGCTTTTTTAAGGGACGAATCGTTTTGAAAAAAACGGTCAACCGAATTGTAAACCGGATCCGCTCTTACCCTGCGCCTATTTCCCTTAAAGAGATGTACCCCAAAAGTTATTTTTTCCTCCTCCTTGGAATGATGGGGATGGGAATGGTTTTTAAATTTCTCCCTCTTCCTCTCGATGTGAAGGGGTTTATTGACTTTACCATCGGCGCTGCTCTGATTAATGGAGCAATGCTCTACTTGCGCGCTGCTTTTGCTCCTGCTGCAGCTTAAGCTTATTTGTGGTAACCGGTCCCTTTTTCGATTTGAACGGCCCGATAGATCTGCTCGAGGAGGATGAGGCGGGTAAACTGGTGGGTAAAGGTGAGGGGTGAAAAAGAGATGGTGCGGCTTGCCTTGGCAACTACCTCTGGTGTTAGACCCTCAGGGCCTCCAATAACGAAGGTGAGGCGAGAACCACATTTTTCCCACTCTCTGTAGAGAAATTTTGAGAAGGCAGGGGAGGTGAGCAATTCTCCCTTCGGGTCGAGACAGATATAGGGCTCTTTGGGAGGAACTTCTCTTAGCTCCCACTCGACAATCGCAGTGCCGGTCAACCTCTTTTCATACTCAGCAAGAGCGGCCTCTAACCATGCTTCCTTCATTTTTCCAGGAGAAATTATTTTTATCTTTAGCATCTTTTTTCCTAGTTTGGTAGGATGGTACCTGAACTTTGTATGGGAGTGCAATGGATAATTATTTCTTTTGGGACGTCGATCCTATCGCTTTTACGATCCCCTTTATTAATCGCCCCATCGCCTGGTATGGGATCCTCTTTGCAATCGGCTTTTTTCTCGGCTTTTACCTTCTCGTTTCCCTTGTAAAGCGGGCCTATGGTTGGGAGAAAAAAGAGGCTTTTCGCTTCTCCGAAAAACTGACCGTCTATGTCATTATTGGCACGGTAATCGGGGCCCGCCTCGGCCACATCTTATTTTATGAGAATTTGCGCGACTATCTTTTGCACCCCCTCGATATTTTAAAGACGTGGGAGGGAGGGCTTGCTAGCCATGGCGGAGTCATTGGGATTTTTGTGGCCCTTATTATCTTCTATTTTAGGCAGCGCAAGGTTTCCATCCTGCAGACAGTGGATCTCCTGGTCGTCCCTGCCCTTTTGGTGGGAACGCTCATTCGGCTAGGAAATTTTGTGAACCAGGAAGTTTTGGGGACGGTGACAACCGTTCCTTGGGCAATCGTTTTTGGCCATCCGATCGATGGGACCTTCCCGGCGCCGCGCCACCCGGCGCAGCTTTACGAAGCGCTGTTTTACTTCGTCTCGTTTGTAACGTTTTGGAAGCTCTTTCCTCGTCTCGTCCCCTATAGGGGGCGGTTGGCAGGACTTTTTTTCATAACAACGTTTGCCTTCCGTTTGGGGATCGAATTTCTCAAAGAAGAGCAGAGTCATCTGCTTGGGGGCGATTTCTTAACAATGGGACAGTGGCTTTCGATTCCCTTTATTTTCCTGGGCATCATACTGCTTTTGCTGGCACAAAGGGGAGGAGCTGGTCAGAAAGCTTTTCCAAGGTCGCGTTAAGCTTTTCCTTGCTCCACTCAGGGTGACGCCCCTTAAGCATCGTTTTATGCCACGAAATAAAGCGATCATAAGTTGACTGACTTCCGTCGGTTAGAAGATTATACCACAGATATTTGTAAAGGATCCAAACCCTTTTTTCAAGCTGCTCTTCGAAAGAACCAAGGAGGGGATAGTGTTTGGGAGCCTCTTTTGTCATATGGTTGATGAAGGTCTCATGGTTGACCTCTTCTTCGGTAAGGCGGAGTTTTTTCCACTCTTTCTCTAGAAGGTTGAGGAGGGGAGTTTTGGGATCGAAATGGACTGAGCGGATCAGCATATCGTTTTGAGCGACCCAGGTATCGACCTTTTCTTGTACAGTTTCTTCGTCGAACATCAAGGCGTTCACTTTTTTAAAGAACTGAATGGTCGTGCTGATAATCATCCGGAATGACTGCTTCGGATTATCGATCAAAACATTGGCGAGCTCCTTTTCTAGAAGGGCAAGAAGATTGGGAGGAATATGGGAAAGAAGATTTCCTTCCTCTTCGATCATTTTCCAGATGAGAAGCTCAAATTGGTCAAGTTGTCCTTCGCTCAACTGAGGAAGAGAAATGGCTTGCTTATACGCTTGAACAATAGCATCTTCTGAAGCGGCATCACTCATAAGGGCAAGCTCTGCATTGATAAAGACAAAAAGGGCCTGATCAAAGTCGGGAGGAAGCTTCCCTTCTTTTTGGACGTAGCGGGTCATGGCGCGGAGCTCGTCATCGCTAACGTTTTTAGGAAGGGCTGTTGCAATGGTGTAAAGGGCTAAAATTCTTTGAATCAGTTCTACCCGATGCTCATCATTTGTCAGCTCCTTATTAAATTTCCCCATTTCGATCTGGCTGCGGACAAAACCTTCGATCTCTTTCCGCTCTTTTAAAGAAAAGTGGCAGGCGATCAGGGAGCTATGGTAGAGCTTTTCGGATAAAATCATCGAAAGGGTAGAGGTGAGCTCATTTTTCTTCGCAAGGGTCTTGACTTCATCAAAAGCGGCAAGGGTTTTAAGGATTTCTCTTTTTAAAAGGCCAGGTTCTGAAGCATCGGTTTCAAGCTGAGTTTTAACGATCAATTTATCAAGCTTGTCATACTCATCATAGGGACTTTTTGCTTGAAAAGCATTTAACCCTTTGAGGAGATGTTTTTGAACAGCCCAAACGATTTTTGTCAGATGATCTACTCTAGGGCGGGTCCCTTCAAAGGTGGCGATACACTCGGAGAGTTTAACAGCGATATGTTCGGCGATGGTGTAAGGGGGAAGGTGGTAAGGAGCTGTTTCGGCTTTCAAATTTTCCCGAATCATATATTTGAGGTTCAGCGTCCCATTTTCCTTGACGGCTCCCCTTTGTCCCTGGATCTTCTCATAGTAGTAGGAGACCTTGTCCCACATTTTTTTTAGGGCAGAAGCTCCCAAGCGGTATTTGGGAAATTTTTCCTTAAACTCAGGAAGAATTTTCGCTAAGAGGTTGGCCTCAATCTTTCCCGACCAGTTTTTCGACCCGCCCGACTCTTCAATTTCCCCCTTAATCTTCTTAGAAAGAAAAAGGCTTAAATCAGAAAAAGGATCGTAAAAATCCTCCGCCTCATCGATCGGATGAAGGTGAGAGCTCCCTTCCATAAAGCGGTAATCGGTTTGATCCATTTCATCATTCGGCTGGGAAAGACCTGACATAGTAGTTGTCCTAGATTTGTAACACTTGATTTCCTCTATGGCAACCTAGGATATTTTTGTCCAAGCTTTTTATTGCTAAAAAAAAAGATTGATGATAGAACGAAGGTTTAACTTTGTTTAAGAGGTTCGTTATGAAGATTTTTGCTTTAATGGCTGCTCTAGGTTTGGCAGCAACAGGATTTTGTGCGGAACAGCCCACAGATGGGTGTGCAGATGGAGGCTTTTCCATTGAAGGGGAGTTCCTTTGGTGGCGTGCTCAAATGGATAATCTCGATTATGCTTTAAATGCAGGGAGTACCATTTCTATTGCCCCTCCGATTGTTTTTAGTGCAAGAACTCGAGAACCTGACTTTAGCTTTGACCCTGGGGTTCGTGCCAGTATAGGTTATGATTTTGGACAAAATAATTGGGATGTCTTCTTAAGGTGGACCTATCACTACACGAGTGTAGCCGATAACACCGGTTCAACAGCAATTCCCGCGGGACTCATTTCCACTAAAGACTTTCTCTCGCAGAATGGGATTCCAGCGCTTTCGTTTTCAAGCACAGGAAAAGCAAAATGGCAAAATCGTCTCAATATGATCGATTTTGAAATGGGATATGACTACTGCGTAGGCAATCGCTTTTCCCTTCGTCCCTTCATGGGGGTTAAGGGAGCTTGGCTCGATATGGACTATCGAACGACCTATAGAACTGTCACCTCCCCTGCAGGTACTTTTTCAAACGTTCACGTTACCCAAGATATGGACTTTTGGGGAGTAGGCCCCATGGTTGGGATTGAAGGATTCCTCCATATGGGCTGGGGCTTTTCTATCTATAGTCAATCCTCTGCAGCATTCATCTATGGAGAATATGATTCTCGTTATAAGCAAACAACATCTGCTGGAGGAAGAATTGTTGTGAACCATGATAACTTCACAAGACAACGTGCTATAGGAGCGATCGCCATTGGTCTTGAGTGGGCCCGATGCTTTGCTAACCGTTACCTCCTCAGCCTCCACGTTGGCTGGGAAGGGCAATATTTTTGGAACCAGTACGAGTTTCGTTTCGTTGACGAGTTCGTCTACCATGGAGACCTCACCTATACAGGTCTCGATGCAGGAATTCGCTTTGACTTTTGATCGCTCGCCTGCTACAATAAGAACTTTGGAAGAACCCAAGGCCATACTATGAATCAGATGATACTTATGGGACATCTCGGGGCTGACCCCGAAGTCCGTTTTACCTCTTCAGGGCAAAAAGTGACCACCCTCCGTGTTGCTTGCAACCAAAAACGGGGTGGAAAAGAGACAACGATTTGGTGGCGCATCACCATTTGGGGAGAGCACCTCGATAAAATCCTTTCTTATTTCAAGAAAGGGAGCGCCATTATTGTAACGGGTGAGATGCTTAAACCTGAAATTTACACCGATAAAAATGGGCAACCTCAAGTCTCTTTAGAGTTTGTCGCCCATAACATCTCCTTTCCTCCCTTTGGAAAGAGTGACCGGCAAGAGCAACAACAGAGCTCTCCAGCCTATAGTAGCGCTCCCGAGCAGCAGCAGCCTCCAGTCCAGCAAGGACAAGGAGAGGCGCCCGCTCAAGCAGCAGCCTTTACCGAGGATGAGATACCGTTTTAATGCAGTTCGCAACGCTTTCTAAACGGCCCAAAGCAGACCTTGTTGTGCTCCCCTTTTTCAAAACAAAAAAGGGGGCAGCCTTAGCTGCCACTGCCACCGACCTCAAAGGCCCCCTTGGCCCTATCTTGAAGGCGGGAGACTTCGACGGCAAAGAGGGGGCGACGATGCTTGTCTACCTTACCGGCAAAACCGAAAAGCGTCTCCTCCTCCTAGGCCTTGGAGGAGAGAGCTGCTCGATGGAGGGTTTGCGCAGAGCCTACGCCGCTGCGATGAAGCGGTGCCAAAACAAAAAGTGGGCGACGGTCAATTTTGTCCTTCCTAAACATCCCAAGCTGAGCGTTAGCGATGTCACCCGGGCCGTTTCTGAAGGGATTGCCTTAAGCCATTACCTCTTCGATGAGTGGAAATCGAAAGAGGGAAAAAAGCCTTTCTTCGTTAAAAAGGCAAATCTGATCGGCGCCAAAGACAAAGCGCTTCCCGAAAAAACCTTAAAAATCTTAAGTGGCGTCAACTTGGCGCGCACCCTTATTAACCGAAATGCTCTCGATGTTACGCCGCAGCTCTTGGGAAAAGAGGCTCAAAAAATCGCAAGGGCTTTTCCCTCAGTCAAAGCAACCATCCTCAATAAAAAAGCCCTTGAAAAGGAGAAGATGGGCCTTCTTCTTGCTGTCGGGTCTGGCTCTCGTATTGATCCGGCCCTTATTATGCTCGAGTATAAAGGGGCTCCCCGCTCCGATGATCTGACGATGATTGTGGGGAAAGGGGTGACCTTTGATACCGGAGGGCTCAACCTCAAGCCTCTTCATTTTATCGAGGAGCAGCGAGTCGATATGTCAGGAGGGGCTGCTTGTCTCGGAATCATCCAAGTCGCAGCCAGTCTTAAGCTGAAAGTTAACATTGCCGCAGTCGTTCCTTCGACTGAAAATGCAATGGATGCCCATAGCTATAAGCCAGGAGATGTTTACCGCTCTCACTCTGGAAAAACGGTCGAAATTACCAATACCGATGCCGAAGGACGGCTGATTCTTGCCGATGCCCTTTCCTACGGGCAAAAGCGGTTTAAACCGAGCCGCATTATCGATATGGCAACGTTAACCGGCGCTGCCATTATTGCCCTTGGAGAAGAGCGCGCTGCCCTTTTTTCCAATAGCGATAAGTTTGCCAAACAGTGTGAAAAAGCGGGAGAGACAACCGGTGAAAAAGTGTGGCGGATGCCCCTTGACCCCGAATACCGGAAGCTGATGGATTCCGATATCGCCGACATCCGTAACTCGGGAAAAAAACGGGCTGCTGGCTGCATTACCGCCGCCATTTTCCTTAAAGAGTTCGTCAATAAGAAAACCCCCTGGATCCATCTGGATATTGCGGGGACCGCTTTTCTCGACGCTCCCCAAGACTACCACCTTTCCAAAGCGACCGGCGCTGGCATCCGCCTCCTCATCGAATTGTTTGAATGTTTGTCGTCAAAGTAGAAAGTTCCCTGTTAAACTTCCTCAGAGAAAAAACGGACCTTTCTGGCCGCGCTATTAAACAAGCTTTAGAGCAAGGAGCCTGTCGTCTCAATGGAACCATTGAGCGATTTGCCTCGACCCAACTTAAAGTGGGTGACAAAGTCTCCTTTCGGATCCCAAAAAAAACAGCCATTTCCTCCCTAACTATTCTCCGTCAAGAGCCCACCTTTACGGTATTTAATAAATCCTCAGGGATCGTAACAGCTGCCCCTTCCGGCCATCATCTTGTCCATCGCCTTGATAAGGGGACCTCTGGAGTTCTTCTCATGGCCCGCACCCTTCCTGCCAAAAAAGCGCTCGAAATTGCCTTTAAAAAACGGGAGGTGAAAAAGGTCTATATTGCTTTGATTAAGGGAACGCCTCGAAAAACAGAGGGCGTTATCGAAAACACCTTGGTGAAGAAAGGGGAGTTTCAAGGGCAGACCCTCTACGGCTCTGATCCCAATGGAAAACTGGCGATTACTCATTGGAAAGTTTTGGAGAAGCGAAAAGGCTATTCTTTGATCGAGCTCCATCCCGAGACGGGACGGACCCATCAGCTTCGAGTTCACATGGCCGAGATGGAACATCCCATCCTTGGCGATCTCCAATATGGGCGGCAGGTGAGTTTTCCCCTTGAGGTGGACCGTTTGTGCCTCCATGCTTACCGCCTTACCTTCCCCCATCCTACGGTGGGGAAGAAGGTGCAGGTGACAGCACCTCTTCCTAAACTTTTTGCCCAGCAGTAAGAGCATGCTTATTGAAGTAAGCAAGTCCTAATAATAGAGAGATAAAGGCTACAGAGCAGATAGCGATCAGAATTGTTTTGGAAATAGACTTTTCAGTTTTTTTTAAGACTTCCCCATGTGTATACTTTCGTTGAATATTGGGGAAGTTTTCTACATCCTCGGGGTCGATTCCAGGATATACCTCATTTGTATACTCGATAGAGACCGTTTGTTCATGTTGGACAGTTTTGAATAAGGAGAATATATGAAAGCTCTTTCCCGACGATGTATGCCATGCGCGCAAACAATCTGAAGTAGTGTAAACTTCCTGCCCATGAATTAACCTTATTAAGTAATGCTCAGTGCTGTTGGAGGAAGGCATAAGGATAGAGACTTCCCAAGTTGTATTGTCTTTTGCATTTCTAAGAATAGCGACTCTATCTTTATGAACTTCTACAGTTTCTATTCCTAAGTCTGGATGTCCCTCAACTTCGTACTTTAGGGGGCTTACAAGGTCCCAACTAATTAAACGGTCTAAGTTACTATGGTTAAATTGGCTAGCTTGTAAAGTGTTAGATACTAATGCCATCATAATCTCCTTTAGTTTAGCAAGATTATAGCCCTAAGGGAGATTTTTGTCTAGAGATATTGGATGTGGCGCATATTATCCAATTTTTTACTAAATAGGACAAGGAGGAAGGCGGGGATGAAGGAGGCGATGACGAAGATGTCGAAGAAGGTAGGAAGGTGGAGGGTGGCCATCCAGCCGGCGACGTAGCCGCCAATGTAGAAGCCCACGCCGATACAGGCAAACCAGACGCCAGTGAGAAGGCCTCGATAGCGGTGGGGGCTGAGGTTGGTGACGAGGGAGAGGCCAATGGGAGCAAGGAAGAGCTCGGCAAGAGCCATTAAGGCAAAAGCAGAGATGAGATAGTAGGGACTAACACTTGCGGAAATGGCTCCTTCAGGGATATAGGCGGCAGCTCGTTGCATGACGAGAAAGCAGAGCCCCATGAAGAAGAGGCTAAGGGCCGTTTTCATTGGAGGGCTGGCACTTGATTTGATCCGGCGGAGGAAGAGATAGAGATGGGCAAGGGGGAAGGCAAAAAGGATGAGGAAGAAAGTTTCTGTGGAGGTAAACCAAGGGGTGGGAACGGTGAAGTTCCCAAATTGCCGGTCGGTAAAGTTTAGGGCAAAAAGGGTCATCGATGATCCTGCCTGGTTGTAGGCCATCCAGAAGACGATCGAGATGAATGTCATAATCAGAATCACAACAATCCGGTCTCTCTCATGCTTTTTAAGGGGGAAGTGGTTCGGGTCATCTTTTTTCGAGATGAAGTAATGGGAGGGAACTTTGAGCTTTTTGAGCCGACCCATAACTGCGGTATAGGGGAGGAGCGCTAGGAGTTGGACACAGCCGCAGACGATAAAGACGGCGCGCCAGCTGATCGTTTGGAGATACCCCAGGACAATCATTCCGACGAAGATTCCCACATTGACCGTTGCGTAATAAATCGAAAACCCCCCTTCACGGATACGAGGTCTTTTGGTGTAGATACTTCCCAAAAGAGAGTAGATCGCGGGAGTAAACAGTCCCCCTCCAAAGGCAATCAGGGCAAGGGAGGGGAGGATCATCACCTCACTTAAGGAAGAGAGCATAAAACAGCCGATGGCGGTTAGGAAAGTTCCCAAGAGGATGGGGCTCCGGTAGTTCCACTTGTCAGCGATGTATCCCCCTAAGATAGGGAGGGTGAAGGCGACTCCAGTATAGGCGCCAAAAATATGGGTTGCTTTGGGGTCCGAGTAAGCAAAATGTTTAACGAGAAAAAGGACCAAAAGGTTGCCGATTCCCCAATAGGCGAACCGTTGACACATCTCGACAAGGGCAAGGAGGTACATCTCCCGCGGATGCTTGTTGGAGAAAATGACAGCTTGGTGTTTCATACGGTTGGCCTTTTAAGAGTTATCTTGTACAATATTAGAGATTATTTATTCTAGGAAAAATGGAAATTTTGATTATCAAAACCTCTTCACTGGGGGATATCATCCAATCTTTCCCTGTTTTGGCCCTTCTAAAACAGACCTATCCCCATGCCCACATCGACTGGGTCGTTGAAAAACCGTTCCAAGAGCTTCTTGAGGCCCACCCCCTGGTGCGCCGAGCCATTCCGGTTGAAGCAAAAAAGTGGAAAAAAAATCTTTTTGCCTACCGCTCTGGGGTGCGGGAGGCGGTTCAAGTCCCTTACGATGTTTTAGTCGACCTTCAGGGAAATATCAAGTCGGGACTGATCACCAAATTTATCTTAGCGAAACAAAAAGTGGGAACAAGCTTTTCCTCTGCCCCCGAATGGCCCAATGGTTTTTTCTTAACCCATCGCTATCCTCTCGATAAAAAACAATCCATCTCTCTTCAATACCTCTCCCTTATTCAAAATCATTTTGCGATTAAACCTGCCCCCATTTCGGCCACAGTCTCTTTGACTATTACTTCTGAAGAAGAAGAGTGGATCGAAGAGCAAACAGCTCCCCCTGTTCGCTATATGGTTTGTCTAGGCTCCCAATGGGAAAACAAAAAGCTTCTCCTTCCCACCTGGATCGAGCTTTTAAAAAACTTTGCGAAAAAGAAAGATCTCCACTACTACTTCGTGTGGGGAAATAAAAAAGAGGAGCAAGAAGCGTGCGCCCTCCACGCTCAGTTTCCAGAAAAGAGCACTCTCCTTCCCTACATGCGCCTTCCTCTTTGGCAGAGAATGATGGCGAAGATGGATGGGGTCTTTACCGTTGATTCGAGTGCGCTTCACCTAGCAGCAATCGCCGACGTTCCTACCTATAGCTTTTTTGGCCCTTCCAGCGCTGCTGTCTATAAGCCGCCGGGCGCTCATCACCATGCTCTCCAAGGTCCTTGCCCATATGGCAAGACCTTCACCAAGCGGTGTCCCGCCCTTCGCACCTGTAAAACAGGCGCCTGTCTTAAGAATCTTTCTTCTAAGGTTCTTGAAGAAATAGCTCAGTAAGCCTTTCAGGAAGCTTCTTCCAAGAAATCGCTTCAATTCCCTTTTCTAGAATCTGAGGTTTTTCTACTTGACAGACAACAAACCCTTTCTTTGCTTCTGGATATTCCCGCAAGAAAAGGGAAAGATGTTTTGCATCTCGTAGGGAGGGGGTTTCAGTCCACTTCACTTCGATTGGTATAAGGGTATTTTGCCACCTTAATAGCCAGTCCACTTCTGGACCACTTGCATCTCTCCAAAAAAGGAGGGATATTTTGTTTTCCTGTAGGCGGGTCCACCTGATAAGCTCTAGACCAACAAACTGCTCAAAAAGGGGGCCTAGATATTTCTCTGGTAGAATAGGGTGTTCCTCAGCAGCAAGGCGGCGGAGCCCTAAATCGAATAGGAGGTACTTGGGAGATTTAATGAGCCTTTTACGGGTGACACTCGTTGTAAAAGGTTCAATCCGCTCAACAATTAAGCAATCCTCTAAGATTTGATAATAGGAATGGATTGTTGAACGAGCCACTCCAATATCTTGAGAAATTTTTTCAAAATTAATCGTGTTACCTGACTCGATAGCTGCCAAGCGGAGAAAATTTTCGAAAGCGCCGATGTCGCGGACTAAAGCTTCGGCTCGTATCTCATCTTCTAAGTAGAGGTCGACATAAGACTCTAGTTCTTCTTCTCTAGTGGAAAGATCTTTTTCCAGCCGAATTGCAGGAAGGGAGCCATATAAAAGAAAGTCCTTAATATCGGGAAGAGGCTTACCAAGTTCTTCGAGGGTTAGAGGGTCGAGACGCATTTGGATCAGCCGTCCTGGGAGGCGGTTAATTGTTTTTCCATGGCGGAGTTTCCGTGCAGACGATCCAGTTAAAATGAATTGACCGAGCTTTTTATCAATAAGGTATTGTACCCCATCCATAAGCGAGGGGACTTTTTGCACTTCATCAACAATGACTAGCGGAGGTCTGCCATTTTTATGTTTTAAGGCTTTGACTTCACGAATCAGCTGGTCAGGGTCTGCTTCATACTGACGTCGCACTTTTGAAAAAAGAAGATTCACTTCGAGTTCAGCCGTATACTCGCTGATTAAAGTCGTTTTACCTGCTTGGCGAGGGCCCAAGAGAAGAACGCTTTTTCCTCTTTTAATGACGCTATTTAATTTTTCTTTGAGTATCCGTTTTAGCACAATCTACACACCTTATTTAACGGAATATTGCTTCCTTACCCTCGATTTTCATGGAAAATCGAGTTTTCGTCAACGATTTTCATTGAAAATCGAGTCTAGACCCTCGATTTTCAATATTTTTGAAGCCCGATAAATATTAATGCTTTGATTACAAGTAATTTAAAAAACTTCCTGAGTAAGAGTATCAAAATCGATATTTGCTATTATGATCACAACTCATTGTATAACAGATTGTTATACTTACTGTAATGTGTGATTTTTCTACCTTTTTTAATCTTTTTGATGATAATAGGTAGTTGTGTTATATATGAGAAAACTACCTTTTTTAACTATTAGAAGTAGAATGAGTAGAAAAAATATTCCAGAAAACCATGCTCTAGCAACTGTAAGAGCACTTGCTGAGGCTCGGATAAGAATCTTTTCATCAGCAACCTTTAGGAACTATGCCAAGAAACTTGGTTTCGAGGGGACCTCTACCTCAAATGCTCTTAGTCGACTTACAAAACAAGCCTGGATCGTTCGTCTTAGAAAAGGGCTTTATGCGCTGGGTTCTTCAATGACAGGGCAGGCCCCCATCCACGAATTTGAAATAGCTATGGGCATAGCCCAAGAGGGAGCAATCAGTTATTGGACAGCACTCCATTTTCACGGACTTACTGATCAAATTCCAAAAATCATTTATACTATGATAACTCAAGCAGGAAAAGTACCCCATCACCAAAGAGGAAACTATGGCGGGTGTGAAATTGAAGGGGTGCAATACCAGTTTGTATTGGTTAATCCTGAGAGCTTTTTCGGATTGGAAAAAGTATGGATAGGTGAAGCACGGATTGTGATAACAGATTTAGAAAAAACGTTGATTGATGCCTTAAGCAAACCTCATCTGTGTGGAGGGATAGATGAAGTTTTTCACTGCTTCCACCAGGCCTCCTCAAAGATTCATCTAGATAAGATTATTGGCTATGCATTAAAAGCCAGTGGCGCTGTGGTAAAACGTTTGGGTTGGATCTTAAGTAAGCTTGAGATCAAAGAAAGTAAATTGAAAAAGCTAAAGGAATTCCCTCTGAAGAGTGTCTGTAAGCTCGATCCATCAGGAAAGAATATTGGGCAATATAACTTCGTTTGGCAAGTAAGAGAAAACATTTATGGAAATAAAATATGAAACCATTAAAAATCCAATTTCAAGAAATCTGCAAAAAGGATAAGTCTCCCCTCCACGTTGTGGAAAGAGATTATCTGCAATCGTGGATCTTGTTTGCAATGACACAAGTGCCAACTCTGAATACCACGTTGATTTTTAAAGGAGGCACAGCTCTAAAAAAGTGTTATTTTGGAGACTACCGTTTTTCAGAAGATTTGGATTTTACAGGGAAAGAAACCTCCCCTGAAGGAATAAGGCTTGAAAGCGCCTTGAAGGATGCCTGCCATTTAGCAGAAACTCTATTACAAGAGTTTGCGCCTATTTACCTCAAACTCGAGCGTTATACCGAGAAAAAACCTCATCCTCATCAGCAAGAAGCGTTTGCAATAAGGGCACAATTTCCTTGGCATCGTGAACCTTTGTGTAAAATTCTTGTTGAGATTACGAAAGGAGAGCATTTGGCTTTTAACCCAGAAAAGCGGAACATTATTCACAATTATGAAGAGAGGCTCGACACAAAAATAGCTGTATATTCTTTGGAAGAAATCGTCTTGGAAAAGCTTCGAGCAATATTGCAGAATACGAAAAAACTCCATGAGCGCGGATGGGGGCGTTCCAGAGCACGGGACTATTATGACCTATGGAGGATCATCAACACTTATACCGATCTTGACAGAAGCAATATGAAAGAGCTCCTACTTGAAAAGTGCTTGGGCAAGGAAGTTAGCTTTATCCGTGTTGAAGATTTTTTCCAAGATATCATGGTCTCAAGTGCTAAAACAACATGGGATCAATCGCTTGAGTCGCTTGTAGATCACCTTCCACCACTTACGAATGTTCTGGAAAATCTTAAGCCACAAGTTGAACACTTATTGGGACTGTCGAAAGGGTAACGCAGTCTCTTTAAGAAATCGCTTGAGTAAGGGCATCAAAATCGATGTGAGACTCAACGAGCTCGACCGCTTCGACGATCTTTTCTTTGTCTTCTTTGCGGATCTTCACGGTATAGGAAGTGATCATCTCCATTGCTTTGTAGCTGCTGACCGGCGCATAAAGCATAGGGATCCCAGCCTTTTTGAGCGCTTCGATAATGGTTTGTCGTGGAGGGGTCTCCCCGGTAAGAATCATCCCTGATTCGAGGTCTTTATGGGGGTCGGCAATCTTGACATCCCAATGTTTGGTGAGAGTGGCAAGGATAATGTCTTCTCGGTTCGCGGGAGTAATAATCAGCTGGTTTTGAAGAATTCTCTCTCGGTAACTTTTGAGCGAGGTCGCCGCAAAGCGGGTGTGGCGGAAGTGGCGCATGTGGTGCTCCTCCCCGGTAAGAAGGGGAGAGCGAAAAAGGGATTCAAAGTCTTGCATGGTGGGGTTGCTCAAAAAAGGGTCGAAAGGGATGCATCCCAAAATTGGAATATTCCACCTATCGAGCGCCTTTTTCATGTAGGTAAGGACCATTTCCCGCTTGTCATCATGGACCCGGTTGAGGATGATCCCCGCAATGTCCACATTGAGGCTATCGCAAAGGGCTTTATTGACCGCTAAGGCATCGAAAGAAGAGCCGAGCCCCCCAGAGGCAACGAGGATCATCTTGAGACCTAAGCGAGAAGCGACCTTAGCATTGCTAAAATTCACAATCGAGCCAACGCCCACATGGCCGGTCCCTTCAACAACGACCATCTTGTTTTTCTTTTGGATTGTGTGGAAAGAGTGCTCGATTTTATCCCCCATCTCCTCTTCACTCACCTTTCCATCGAGAAAGTCGCGGGTAAAGCCGCGGGGGAAAAGGATGGGACTCATCAAAGATTCTTCTTCATCGAGATGAAAGTGATCCTTAAAGAGGACCACATCTTTATCGACGTGGATGCCGGTATCGGTCTCGACGTGTTCTTGCCCAATCGGCTTGATAAAGCCTACATCTTTGTGCCTTTTAAGGAGCCCTGAAACAAGGCCCAAGCAGGTGGTTGTCTTCCCCACATGTTGCCCCGTCGCTGCAATAAAAAAAGCATTTTTAGCCATGAACTGCCTTTACATCCAGGAGCGAGCGAAGGAGCTCCTTGGTTTCTCCAAAAATTTCGACATCGGTTTCGAGCGCCTCCACCTCTTCCAAGGTAAACCACCGAATCGGATCGGGAGAGGTGGGCTCGATATTGCCGACCGGTTTAGCTAGATAAATCAGGTCAAGGTGCTGATGGGCAGGAGTCTTGTTGTGTGCAGGGACATGTTCTTGCAGGCAGAGATAGGGGCGCTCAAAACTTTTAGCATTCCATCGATCGGTCCAGAAGTGTTCATCTTGGATAAAGGCGATCTCGAGCCCTGTTTCCTCTTCTACCTCTCGTCGAGCCGCCTCGGGAGGGGACTCATTTTCTTCAATGTGGCCCCCCGGTGGGAGCCACTTTTTTAGCTTAGGATGGAGGAGAAGGAGGACCCGCTCCTCATGGATAATGTAGGCGGTGGCTGTGAAGTGACGTTCCATCTTTTGCCTCGTATTAAGTAAGAGGGTATGGTAAGCTTTTTATAAAGAAAAAGCAATGGAAAAATCATGAAAGAATTTGACAGACTTGTAGAGATTACTGACACCCTCCACGGGCCCAAAGGGTGCCCCTGGGATAAAGAGCAGACTTTCCAGTCTCTTCGCCCCTATGTTCTTGAAGAGGCGCACGAACTTCTTGAAGCGATCGATGAAGACGCCACTGAAGGAATGGTCGAAGAGCTTGGCGACATCCTTTTTCAGATGATTTTTTTCGGAAAGCTTGGAGAGAAAAGTGGTCGTTTTACCCTTCAAGAGGTGGCCCAAAAGGTGGGGGACAAGCTCATTCGCCGTCATCCCCATGTGTTTGGCGACGTCGAAGTCAAAGATTCCTCAGAGGTGATCCACCATTGGGAGCGGGTGAAGGCCGAAGAAAAAAAAGAGCGAAAACATCCTTTGGAGGGCATTCCCAAAACCTTAGGAGCTCTTGCACGCGCCCAAAAAGTCGTGGGGAAGATGATCCATAAAAAGATCCCTTTCCCCAAAAAAGAGGTGGCAGTGTCGCTCGGCGATCAGCTCCTTGATTTGGTCATCCAGGCGCAAGAGGAGGGGGTTGACGCGGAAAGCGCTCTACGGACCGCTCTCAAGCGTTACGAAGCACTTTTTAAAAGTTAAATTGCAGGCCGCCGGTGAAGCCATGGTAGAGGATATGACCATGATGGTTAAAGATCGAGTGGGTCCCATGGAAGCGGACATTGCGATCGGCAGTAACCACGTTTCCCACGTAGAGGACCTGGTAGTTGATATTAAAGAAAAAATGTCTTGTCGGACGGATCTCGAGATAAGGGTAGATCTGCGCCATGTAGGCAAAGTTGGATCCGCTTCGGTCCTGGTCGCGGATCGTCACGGTGTTTCCCTCGTCTTCCATTAGCGTTTGCACCCTTCCCCGATTATAAAGACCTCCCACTTTGACAGCAACGCCCCAAGTGAGAAAGTGGTAAGGGTTATATTCGAGCATGCCCCCCAGCTGAAGGCCAAAAGACTTGTCGTCGGTCTTGAGGCGGTAGCGGCTCGTCTGGTTATTTTTAGTGAAGAAGAGCTTGAGCTTTTCGTCGATCCTAAAGTAGCGAAGCCCTGCCATCCAAGAAACCGAAAAGTGATCGAGGTAGCGGGGGGTCATGTGGCGCCAAAAGTTAAATTCGGGGGTATACATATCAGATCGGAGGCGACTTTTAACTCGGTCAGCAAATTGGTAGTCGACCGTCTCAAAGGCTAAGCTTCCATCAAGGTTCAGATTGCCAGGGCAGCTCTTGTTTTTCTGTCCCTTCCAGTTAAATCCCCCCGTATAGCGGAGCTCCCAAGTCGACCAGATGCTTGGAAAAGCTTTGACCGCCGCTGAAAACCCCGAGTTAAAGCCCATGTCATGGATCAGATCTTTTGTTTCAATAAAGGCTTTTCCCTCGAGCTTGTCACAGCCGAGAGTTCCTGTAAAAACTCCTGCAGCAGAGACTAAGTGTTTATTGTGGGAATTGGCCCGCCTTAAGAGGACATAGTCGGCCTCGAGGGCAAAGTAGTTATCGTAAGAGCCAGCTACCCGCCCCCAAACGCTACTTAAAACCAGAACAAAACAAGCAACAGCTTTCCACATAGTAACCCTTGAGCTAAAACCCAAAATGTAACAAAACGGGGAATGTCGGACAACAAAAAAAGAGTCATGAAAAAATCCATCCTTCTTCTCTGCATTATCGCCACCTCTCTTTGGGGAAGAGAGGCGCCTGAAAAGATCAAGCATCTCATCGTCATTTTTCAGGAAAACTGGTCGTTTGATGCCCTTTTAGGAACCCTTCCAGGTGTTGATGGAATCGCCAATGCGTCCAAAGAGGCAAAGACCCAAGTAGACCTTAACGGCGCTCCTTACCCCAAACTCCCTCCCAGTATCGACACCAAAACAGGAAAACCCTACCCCGAAATTTCCCAAGACCTTCCCAATGGTCCCTATAATCTTGGCCCTTACATTCCTCCCAACAAAGAAACTTCCGATCTTTTTCACCGCTACTACCAAGAGCAGTACCAAATTAACGGAGGGAAGATGAACCGTTTTGCTGCTTGGAGCAATGCGCGGGGTTTTGCGATGAGCTACTACGATTTAAGAGAAACAGCGCTTGCAAAACTTGCCCAAGAATTTACCATTTGCGATCGGTGGTTCCACTCCTGCTACGGTGGCTCTCTTTGTAATGTTCTCTGGCTTTTCTCTGCCCAAATGCCTGTCTGGCCAAATGCTCCCAAACAGTACGTTGCCAAGGTCCTTCCTAATGACGTCCTTCTTCGTGACGGAAAAGTTTCTCCCGATGGCTACCTTATTAACGACGCCGAACCCTTCTATCCCCCCCACAAACCGGAGGTCCCCGACCACCTCCGCGTTCCGCCACTCGAGCAGGTCACCATTGGCGATCGTCTCTCCGACAAAAACATTTCCTGGAAATGGTATGCCCAAGGGTGGAAGGAGGCCGACGCTGGCCATCCCCACCCCTCCTTTGTCTTCCACCACCAGGCTCCCCTCTACTACAAGTCCTTTGCTCCCGGCTCTCCCATGCGAAAAAACCACCTCGCCGACCTTAACGAGTTCTACGAGGCGCTCGACTCCAATACACTTCCCGCCGTCAGCTTTGTCCGTTCTCTCGACATCTATAGTTGCCATCCTGGCCACCGAAGTCTCATGGAGGGGGTTAACTGGATGGTCGACACCATCCGCCGCATTCAAAAAAGCTCCGCCTGGAAAGACTGTCTGATCATCATCACTTTCGATGAAAACGGCGGCCGTTGGGACCATGTAGCCCCTCACAAGGCCGATCAGTTCGGCCCGGCCACTCGTGTCCCTACGTTGATCATCTCCCCTTATGCTAAAAAGGGTTATGTGGATTCCACTCCCTACGAGACTGTCTCAATCCTCAAATTTATTGAGGAAAGGTGGGATCTCGAGCCCCTTTCTACGCGCGACCGCGCTGCTAACAATATCCTTAATGCACTTAACTAAATCGCCTTCCCATTAAATTTTTTGTAGCAAAAAATTTGAGTATTTTCTAAACTGGCGCCGCTCTATTGATCAAAAGGAGAACAAAAATGCCGAATGTACTCTCAGTTAAGCCCGCGCCTCAGTATTCATCAGATGGTGAGCTCCCTAATATTGGAGACCTTAGCCTGGGTGATCAACAAGAACCAAGTTCGAGTGCGTCTGCTAGCCAGCAACCAGGTGTTGTTAACCTTACACCGCTTCCAAGAGAACTGCGCGCAGCGCAAGTGGCTTCAAGCTCGTCTGCTGGCCAGTCGTCAAAAGCTGTTAATCTTATCCCTATTTCAGGCGCGCCTGCTTCTGAGGCATTGAGCTCTGATGATGAAGAGCTTCCCGATATAGGGGGGAGGCTTGTTGAATTTAGGCGAAAAAAGGGAATTCAGGGCTGAATATACGACTATTCCCTTTCTAGGTGGAAATATCAAAGGGTTGACGCTCCTTAAAGTTGCCCACAGAATTGTGGAAAACGATTATTTTGAACTAACCAAAGGGTTATCGGAAAACGGAAAGGAAAATCGAACAGTTACTATTGAGAAGCCAAGTGATTGGGTAATCACTTTAGGTGGGTGGAAGAGCAAGATCTCACGCACAGAGGTTCAGGGATATGTTCTAAGCCCTGCTACAACTTTTGAGGTTGCAAGTATTTATAAGCGGAATCGCTTTATTCTTAAAAAAGGGCGGATCCACATGCCGGAAGGGTTTAAGATAGGGTGGTTTAATGTAACCTGGGCATATAATAAGCATCGCAGCAGGATGGCAGATAAGACAGACCTAACCTATGCTCAAATTTTTCGAACGATCGAGGCTATAAAGAAGCAGAGGAGTGTTACCGATTCACGTTTAGCTAGCCTACAGCTTCGTCAGCTTAACCCTCATAAATATAGAAATGTTGGAAGATGTTTCGATCAGGCTATTATCAAGTTTTTAGACTATATGAATGCTTTAATGTTTGGCGTGGAAGCATCTAGTTCAAATGCCTCCCTGATTACGAGCTTTATGACTTTGGATCTGATCGCTTCAAGGAAGCTTACATATGAGCAAGCTTTCAAGCTCAATGGTGATGGAGGCGCTTATCCCTATGCGTGTTTTGGAAACAATAAAGGCACCTATAGCGCAAGAAGCGGGTTCCTATTAAGTGAGAGTGTGAGTATGAAAAAGCTTCGAGCAAATCCTTCATTATCTCCAGTGACGCTTAAAGAGGCGATGATAATTAGAATGTGGTTAAGTGTTAAAAAAGTTATTAAAAAAGAGCATTCGACGCCCGAAAAAAGAGAAGCAGCGATCCATCAAGCAATCAAAGAAGCCTATTTAAAAGCCTTCCGCAAAGGTTAAAAAATGCCCGCCATTTTTTTTCAGCAAGCGTATTAAACAAGCCGAACCCCCAGTAACGGGTGCAGAAAAAGGTGCATGTGAGAAGCAAGACTTACTAGTGCTAAACTTTTTGAATATGAGGGATCAGCTCGCTAGGAGCAGAAATCTTTGCGGCCTGCTTTTTTAACCCATCAACGAAATCTTGAAGTGGTTTGAGATCCGTACACTTAGAAATCCTATCGCTAGCATCAGAAAGATGTTGATCAAAGCCGTCTTTATCACCATGCATTAAACAATACTCTGCTTGAATTAAGCTCGTATAAGCCATCACCCCTTCCTGCTGTTTCGGACACGCAAGTTCTTTTGCTTTATCTTTAGCATGAGCGATGAGATTATAAAATTCTTTTTCAAGATGACTGGTTGCTGCTAAAGCAATAACACACCATAGTTCTAAAAAATGCTCTTCAATGGTACGAATGGATAAGAGGTGTGTTGTTGCTTTCTCAAGACATTCAGAGGCCCTTCCAGGATTGTCCAAACCCAACTTAAACAGCTTGTCAATGTGATATTTATGGTAGCCATTTTCAAGAAAAGAAGCGTAGAGTTTGGGATTTTCCAAGACTTCTTTTGAAATGGTTTCAAATGAATAGCTACAGAGATCTAAGCGAGAGTTAAAGTTCCAAGAATTATCTTCTTCATTAAAGGTGATTCTGTAATATAATTCAAGAATTGGAAAAAGCATGCGCTGTGCGTTAATAGGGTCTCTGTCTATAAAGCTCCCACATAGATCCATGATTTTAGAGTGCTTGATTTTCTTCAATTCAGCTAAAGTAAAAAGCTTAGAAATAATGTCTAAAGCTCGCTCAAGCTTTCCTTCTCCTATACACTCTTTCCCTTCCTTAATAAGAGTTTTAGGATCTTCTTGGCCTTCTAGACTAGAAGAACCAATCGGTGCTGTGGATTCTGTAGCAGAACTAATACTCATAAGTCGCCCTAATCTTTGTTGGGCAGCAGTGTACAGTTTCTGTGTTTTTTCAGCAAGCGTATTAAATAAGCCGAACCCCCAGTAACGGGTGCAGAAAAAAGGGTGCGTGAGATAAAGAGCGATTTTGAGACAGATTTTTTATAGTGCGACGCAGGGAAGGGCCAAAGGTCCTTTTCAAGAAGCAATATGAAAAAGATGGCCAAAAGCGCCTTTAGATCATGCACCCTTTTTTCTAAACCCGTTACAAAAAAGCCGGAGAGTGCTCCCGGCATAAAAACGCGATCTAAAGGCTGCTACATTCCTGTTCTGACCTGGTTCGAGACGCTTTATTCCAGTAGTTCCCCGGCACAGGCCATTATATCATAGCGAGGTATTTTCCGGTATGGGTTTTTCCTTTGGCGATTTCCTCGGGGGTGCCGGTGGCCAGGAGCTTCCCCCCGGCCTTCCCGGCGCCGGGACCGAGGTCGATCAGGTGGTCGGCGCTGCGTAGGATATCAAGATTATGCTCGATAATCACCACAGTATTTCCTTTGTCAACAAGGGTGTGGAAAATGGGCAATAGCTTTCCAATATCTTCGGTGTGGAGTCCGATGGTGGGCTCGTCGAAGAGGTAAAGGGTTTTCCCGGTGGCTCGCTTAGAAAGTTCGCGGGCAAGGCGCATCCGCCCTGCTTCTCCTCCGGAAAGGGACTGGATCTCTTGCCCCAAGGTCAGGTAGCCAAGGCCGACCGAGATGAGGGTGTCGAGGATGTTTTGCAACTTAGGAATGGGGGGCAAGAAGGTTGTTGCTTCCTCCACCGTCAGCTTCAGCAGTTGTCCCAAGTTTTTTCCTTTGTAGGTGATTTTTGAGCTAAGTGCATTGAGCCGGTTACCGTGGCAACTGTCACACTGCACACGCAAAGAGGGGAGAAACTGCAGATGGATCGTTTTAAAGCCAAGCCCCCAACAGGTGCGGCACATCCCTTTAAGGTGGTTGTAGCTAAAGTGTCTGGGTTGTAGCCCCCGCGCGGCCGCTTCGGGGATGGCAGCAAAGAACTGCCTTAGGGGTGCATTGACTTCACTATAGGTGCTAACGTCAGCGCGGATGGTGTGGCCAATGGGGTTTTGGTCGATGGCGATGAGCTTGTTGAAGTGAGAAAGACCGCTTAAGGTCGCTCCATCAACGGTCACTTCATCTGCTTTGGAACGGGAGGCGAGGTGCCCCTCAACCCCTTTTCGTAAAAGATCACTAACGAGGGTCGACTTTCCCGAACCAGACACCCCTGTCACACAGGTCAAGGCCTTCACTGGAATGTTTACGGTAATATTTTTTAGGTTATGCTTCTTGGCACCTGTAATGGTGAGGAAGGTTTTCGAGGTCCGCCTTGTCTTGGGAAGGGGAAGGGATTTTTTGCCGCTAAGGTAGGCGCCGGTGAGCGAGTTTTTATTCTTTTTTATTTGGGCGAGGGTTCCTTGGGCAGTCAGCTCCCCGCCAAGTCTTCCCGCCTCAGGCCCAAAGTCGAAGATGTGGTCGGCGATTTCGAGTGTCAACGGATCGTGCTCGACCATCAGAAGGGTATTGCCGAGGTCGCGCAAGTGAACGAGCGCTTTATTGAGCCGCTCGTTGTTATAGGGGTGGAGGCCGATCGTTGGTTCGTCAAGGACGTAGAGACAGCCGGTGAGACCACTGCCGAGTTGGCGGGCGAGGTGGATCCGTTGCGTTTCTCCACCACTAAGAGTGGGGGCACTTCGCGATAGGGAAAGATACTCAAGGCCAATGTTGCAAAGGAAGGTCAACCGACTTAAAACTTGGTCGTAGATGTCTTGTAAGAGGGGATCTTTTTTTAGCTTTTTGAAGAAGCTTAGCGCTTCTTCCAAAGAAAGGCCACATAGCTCACCCAACGTTTTGTTCTCAAGCTTGACACCGCGGGCTAAGGGGGCAAGCCGCTCTCCTTTGCAGCTCATACAGGGGGCTGTTTCTAAAAGGGGTTGGATCGTCTCCCGTTGAACCCGTTTTCCTGTCTTTGCGATGGTGGCAAAGGCATGGTTGATCCCCACCCAACGGAGCTCCATCCCATCGTAATGGAAAAAACGGGGAGAGCCGTTCAGGAGAAATTGGAGCTGTTTGACCGGAAGTTTATAAAGGGGAATATCGGGATCGATCTCTTCTTCTTCTAAAAAGGTCAAGAAAATCTCCTCGGAAATCGTGGTCATCTCCTCTTTCCAAAGCTTGGCCATAAGCATATAGGGGGAAAGATTCATGATCTTTTGATGGTGAAGAATATTCGCCCCCCACTGAAAGCCAAGCCCCAAACAATCGGGACACATCCCCTCTTCGCTGTTAAAGGAGAAGGTGTGGGGAGTCAGTGGCGGGTAGGTCTTTCCGGTGCTCGGAACGGCAAAGGCGAGGTTGAAGAGAAAATCCTCGTCGGGAGTGGCGACGGTAAAAGGCTCCTTGGTCAGCCGGGTGGCTGTTTCGATCGCTTCGAACAGCCGTTTTTCGATGCCGGGGCGAATGGCAAGGCGATCGATGACAAGGAAAAGAGCATTTTTTCGGCTTTTCTGGTAGGGGATTTTCTCGTCGAGCTCATAATATTTTCCATTGAGGCGGACCCGCAAAAATCCTTGCTGGATGAGCGCTTCTTTCACCTCGTCGATCGCTAGTTTAATCGGCGTAAGGATATGAATCCGGGTTTTTTCAGGAAAGGTCATCAGATGTTTGACCACCGACTCTTTACTAATCGACTCGATCTTCTCTCCTGTTTCGGGGCAGTAGGCGATTCCACTATGGGCATAAAGAAGACGTAAAAAGTCGTAAATTTCGGTCATCGTTCCAATCGTGGAGCGGGGATTTCCTGCATGATGTTTTTGCTCGATTGCAATGGCGGGAGAAAGTCCTTCGATCTCTTCTACCTTAGGCTTTGACATCTGCTTGACAAACTGACGCGCATAAGAAGAGAGGGATTCGATGTAGCGACGTTGTCCCTCGGCATAAACAGTCTCAAAAGCAAAAGAGCTTTTTCCCGACCCGGAAGGGCCGGTGCAGACCGAGATTTTCCCACGAGGAATCTCCAACGTGACATCTTTGAGGTTGTTTTGACAAGCGCCCTTGACAGAGATCGCGGTGAGCGCTTTTTGGGTCGGAGCGTGGGGACGACTTTTGGCCACTTTCCGAGGCAAAAGGGCCTCTCCTGTTGGAGTCTTTTTCTTTGCCATCTGCTCTGGAGTCCCCATGGCGACAATCTCTCCCCCTCCTTTTCCCCCATCGGGGCCGAGGTCGATGATCCAGTCGGTTGTCTTGATCAGGTCGATGTTGTGCTCGATCACCAAAACCGTGTTTCCCCCGTCGACAAGGGCTTGCAAAATATCGATCAGCTTTCGGATGTCGTGGAAGTGAAGACCGGTCGTAGGCTCATCGAGGATGTAGAGGGTTTTTCCGGTTCCAGGACGGATAAGCTCCTTTGTTAACTTAATCCGCTGCGCCTCTCCTCCTGACAAGGTGACCGACGACTGTCCCAAGGTGATGTAGCCGAGCCCCACTTTCTTTAAAAAGGAAAGCTTGTGATGGATATGGGGAATTGCTTCGAAAAACTCGAAGGCGGCATCGACCGTCATCTCCAAAACGTCATGGATATTTTTCCCCTTGTAGGTGATCGAAAGGGTTTTGGGATCAAACCGTTTCCCTTCACAAAGGGAGCAAGTGGCCCACACATCGTCGAGAAAATCCATGTCGAGGCGGATCATCCCCATCCCGTTGCACTCGGAGCACGACCCCTCCTTCACATTAAAGCTAAAGCGCCCCGCCTTAAAACCGGCTGCTTGACTTTCAGGAAGCTTTGTAAAGAGATCTCGAATATCGTCAAAAACTTTAATATAAGTGCTCGGGTTTGAGCGGGGAGTTCTCCCGATAGGGGTTTGGTCGATGGCGATCACCTTGTCGAGATGGTCAACGCCGTCGATTGTTTGGTGTTTTCCCACCCGGTGTTCTGCCCGATGGAGCTGGTTAGCAAGAGAGGGGTAGAGAATATCGGTGACAAGAGAGGATTTTCCTGAACCTGAAACGCCGGTGACCGCCACAAAAAGGCCTAAAGGAATTTCGACATCGATCTTTTTTAGGTTGTGGTGCTCAGCCCCTTTAATCGTCACCTTTTCCTTTGTTTTTTTTCGACGCTTTTTTGGAATCGGAATTTTTTCCTTTCCACTGAGGTAAGCGCCGGTGATCGAGCGAGGAGAGTTTTCGAGATCTGCAATCGTTCCCATCCCTACAATTTCGCCGCCGCGCGATCCTGCTTCAGGGCCAATATCGACGATACAGTCGGCCGCTTCCATCGTCTCTTCGTCGTGCTCAACCACGATGATCGTATTTCCCCGGTCGCGGAGGCGCTCCAAGGTGGCGATTAATTTCGTGTTATCGCGAGGGTGGAGGCCAATCGAAGGTTCATCGAGGATATAGGTAGTGCCAACCAAGCCGCAGCCGATTTGGGAAGCGAGACGGACCCGCTGCGACTCTCCTCCAGAAAGGGTAGGGGCGGTCCGCTCTATAGAGAGATAGTAGAGGCCGACATTAAGGAGAAACTCAAGCCTTTGCGTGATCTCTTGGATGAGGTCATGGCCGATCATTTCCTGGAAAGGGGAGAGTTTTAGCCCCTCAAAAAAAGCTAAAAGCTCTTTGGTCGTCATCATCGTTAGGTCATGGATTGTTTTTCCCCCAAGCTTGGTTGCTGCCGGGTAGGGGCGGATCCTTGAGCCATTGCAATCAGGGCAAATCGTTTCATGCATCAATTTTTGCATCTTGTTCCGATAGACGTCGCTTTTCGCATCGTTATACCGCTTCTTTGCCTCGGTAAGGACTCCGCGCCACTTGATATATTCGGTCCAGGAAGTTCCCTTTTCAGGGTGGACAAAACGCATCTTCGTCCATTTTTTTCGGTTGCCGTAGAGGAACTGATCTTGCCCTTTTTTAGAGAGTTTTTTCCATGGCGTCTCGACATCAAAACCGTAGAGATCGGCGATATTGGCGTAGACATTTCCCCACTTGACAGTGGTATAAGAGCCGGCAACCAAGCAACAATCTTCAGCGATGCTTTTTTCAGGGTCGATAATTTTTTCCAAATCAAAGTCTTGGCAGAGGCCGAGCCCCTCGCAGGTGGGGCACATCCCCCGCGGGTGGTTAAAAGAAAAGTCGTGTGGCTCCAAGGGAGAGTAAGAAAGTTTCGATTTTTTTGCGTAGGCGTGTTGCGAAAAAAGGGTCTCTTCTTTGGTGGTTAGATTCAAAACGGTCATCACCCCTTCGCCGAGCTCCAGTGCCTGAGTGACCGCTTCGATGATCCGATTTTTCTCCTCTTTTTTTAAGACAATCCGGTCGACAACAAGGTCGATATCGTGGGCAACGTTTTTGTCGACCTCGATTTCCTCTTCGAGGTTGGTGATCTCCCCATCGAGGCGGATCCGCATGAACCCTTTTCGGATAAGCTCATCGAAAAGTTCTTTGAACTCTCCCTTTTTTCCTTGCGTGTGGGGGGCGAGGAAGATGAGCTGCGATCTCTCCTTAAAGTTTTGGATAGTCGAAAGGATTCGCTCAGTGCTCTGCGGCTCCACCTGCTCGCCACTGACCGGGCAGTAGGGCGTTCCCACCCGAGCAAACAAAACGCGGAGGTAGTCGTAGATACCGGTGATCGTTCCCACCGTGGAGCGGGGGTTTCTTCCTGCTGTTTTTTGTTCGATTGCAATCGTTGGGCTGATCCCTTCGATCCGGTCCGCTTCCGGTTTCGTGAGGTTCCCCATGTAGCGGCGGGCGTAGTTTGAAAGGGACTCGATGTAGCGGCGTTGCCCCTCAACATAAATCGTATCGAAGGCCAAAGAAGATTTCCCCGATCCCGACACCCCCGTAAAAACGATAAACGTCCCGGGGTTAAGGGTAAGGTCAACCCCTTTAAGGTTGTGAACCCGAACATTTTTCAAGTAGATCGATTGCTTTTCCATAGAAAGGAGTATAGTCTAAAACGGACTTATAAGCCTACCTATAACCCCGGGGTGCTACTAATATCAATTGCTTGAATTCTTCTTTTTCCCCAGGTTTAGATGGGAAAAATGACCCCTACTTTAGGCAAGTATGTGATCATTTTGCCCCCATAAACCTGAAAAAAAATCGAAAATCCCTTCAATTGATATTAGTAGCACTCCGGGGTATAAGTGGACTCCATCCAGGGGGAAATGTGGATTTAACTATTGGCTGTAGCTGCCTCGGCCTCTTCCAGGAGCTTAATTATTTCGTGTCTGTGGTATATTTTTGCGTAGTAAAGAGGAGTTTTCCCGTCTGCATCAACAGCTTTTACATTAGCCCCAGCATTAAGGAGGAGTTTCACAGCGCCAGTGCTACCCTCAATAGATGCGTTATGAAGCGGGGTATGTCCATTTAGGTCAGACGCATCTTTACTAGCTCCAGCGTCAAGGAGACGCTGGACACTCGGAACATAATCATCAAATGCTGCATACTGAAGAAGGGTTTCTCCATTTTTATAAGCAGCCTTTGAAAATACGAGGAGGGGTTTTCCTTCAAGAACAATGATTCCTGTTACCCAAGCGTTATAAAAGAGGGCCGCATCACTATAGTGTATTAATGTGTTTCTTTGCTTGGGGGTCAATAATTGTGAGCATGCGATTGTTTTTATGGATTCTACGCATCGATTTTTAATAAGAAAATCGAGAAATGTTGGAGCAATAATCTGATCTACAGGGAGCTGATCGAATAGATTGATCCAGCGAAGAAATAATGACAACTTAAGTTCCTTTTTGTTTTCGCAAAATTGTTTTGTATCTTCATGTGCCGCAATGAGGGCAGATAAAAGTGCCTGGAGGGGGATGGTTTTATAGTTTGACAAAAATGCAGCATCTGGCTGTTTTGCTTCAGAGAAAACATCGGCTAGCTCGTGAAAGAAAAAGTCATTTGCCATTTCTTTAACGCACATCCCGCATCTAAACTCGTTTTCTGATAAGGTGTCGAGATCTTGAGGGCTAAGCCTTATCAAGCAAAGCGTGCTTAGACTAAGAACTGGATTTGACATAAGAATTCTCCATAAATAAGGTTTTTTTAATTAAAAACTAACTGAAATTATAAACAATTAGCGCTTATAAGGCAATTATAAAGTATGGGACCCAAAAAATCGAAAATCCTTTCAATTGACATCAGGTAATGATCAGGGGTATAAGGGCGAATATGCGGACGCGGACAAAAATTATCTGTACACTGGGCCCAGCGACGAATAGCTACGAAAAAATTGTGGAGCTGATCGATGCTGGGATGAATGTGGCGCGGATCAACATGAGCCATGGGAGCCACGACCAACACAAAGAGACGATCGGTTTTCTTAAAAAAGCGCGCGCTGAAAAAAAGATTCCCTTGGCCATTATGCTTGATACGAAGGGGCCTGAAGTGCGTGTGGGCTCTCTCAAATCCCCGCTCGAGCTTAAAAAAGGGGACCGCCTGACGATTACAAAAGAGGGGGAGTTGACCCTTGTCCCTTTCGAAGTGGTCCAAGATGTGAAGATAGGGGCCGAGCTCCTCTTTGATGATGGGTATATTACCTCGGAGGTGGTTGCCAAAGACGAAAACTCCCTCACCATCGAGATTCAAAACCCGGGTATCTTAAAATCGCAAAAGGGGGTGAATATTCCCCATGCCGAGCTCAATCTTCCCGCCGTGACCGACCAAGATATTGCAGACATCGAGTTTGGTTGTAAAAATGGGATCGATATTTTGGCCGCCTCCTTTATCCGCTCCCCCGAACACATCCTTACGATCAAAGAGATCCTTTCCAAAAATAAAGCCTCCCACGTCCTCGTCATCGCCAAGATAGAAAATGCCTTGGGGGTGAAAAATTTTGATGCGATTCTCCAAACAGCCGATGGGATTATGGTGGCCCGTGGCGACCTAGGGGTCGAGCTTCCCGTGACCGAAGTACCCAGACTCCAAAAGATGATGATCCGGAAGTGTTACCAGTCGTTTAAGCCGGTTGTGACCGCTACCCAAAAGCTCGAGTCGATGATCCACAGTCCCCGCCCCACCCGCGCTGAAGTCTCCGATGTGGCCAATGCGATCTACGATAGCACCTCAGCGGTGATGCTCTCCGGAGAAACCGCCGTTGGTTCCTACCCGATCGAAACGGTCAAATTGATGAGAAATACCGTTCTCGCTGCCGAAAAAGACTTTGATTGCGAGGCGTTTTTCTACCGCGATGCTGCCCGTCAAACCTTTAACGATATTTCCTCTTCAGTAGCCCTTGCCGCTGTTAAAACCGCCTATAGCGCTCATGGCAAGGGGCTCATTGCGCTCACCACCAGCGGATTTACCGCCCGCCTGATGGCCCGTTTTCGCCCTGAGATGCCGATCATTGCCGTTACTTCCGAAGAGAAGATCTATCATCAACTCGCTTTTGTGTGGGGAACAGTTCCTGTCCTCGAAAAGGTCAAGGATGTGAAGCAGGGGGTCCAAAGGGCAAGCTGCTATGCTATGACCCATAAGCTTGTCGGCTATGGCGATCTCATTATCGTCACCGCCGGAACACCCTTTGGCATCAGTGGGACAACCAACATGATGCTTGTCGACAACATCGGCGAAGTTCTCGTTCGGGCAGCCCCCGGCGAAGGAAAGCTCACCCACGGAGAGGTGGCGATCCTTCTCACCCTCGACTCGCCCCCCGATCTCAAAAACAAACTTGTCGTGATGCCCCACTGCAATGAAAGCTACATCCCCCATCTCCAGGGGATCAAAGGGCTCGTCCTTCAAAACCACCCCGACGATGCTCATTCCGAAGAGGTGGCCAAAGAGATCGCCCACGATCAAAAAATTCCTATTATTGTCCGGGCTGATGCTGCCTGTTCTGTCCTGAAAAAGGACCAGGTAGTCACCCTAGACCCCGCTAAAGGGCTTATCTTTGCTGGCATTGTCGAATCTGAAGAAGAAATGCTCCATCAAGTTTGTAACATCAAATAATAAAATTATTTCTATTATTTTCTTAAATTAACACCCATGCTATTCTCTCGTCTATCAAACACCTTAAAGGAGGGGTTATGTTTAATAAAGTTTTAAGTGGAAATCCTATGGCTCGACAAGCGCTTCAACTGCTTGGACAAGCATCAGGAACTTTACTAGTAGCGTTTGGTGGAAAGAAACTCGTTCTCCACCTTGCGAACAAAAAATGGAAAAATGAAGATAATGAGCAGTTTGCTAGAAGAATAGCGGCTGCGCTAACGGTCCTCACAGCTATAGGGCTATCGTTTGCTGCAAACAAGGGCAAAGGGTATGGAAAAATGTTAGGACAAGCTGCCCTACTAAGCTTGCCGGTAGCACCAACTCTTTATTCAGAAGCAAAAGAGAAGATGTTTGCATTTCCACCACTTAGTGGACTCTAATACAAACGATTTTAAGTGCGACCCATTTGGGTCGCACTTTTTTTTGCTTCGCTTGCCCGTCGGCCCCAAAAATTGTTGTATACTGAGGTTTAGAATAATTTGATAACTTTAACAACCCCTAACTTTAGACGTTAGGGGTTGTTAAGTGGATTGATTAGTTTTTTTTGATTTGGCTCATCGCAGTCTGTGCGCATCGATTAATGAATTGCTCTAGACTCGTCATGAGATGGTTGTGTTGAACACTCTTTAGATTTGGGCTATTTTTTCCATAATGCAAGATAATGCTAAGGACTAATCCAATCAAAGTCAAAGCTTTATGATCGAATTGAGATATATCCATTTCTTCTAGTATTGCAGGTGCTGTATCTAAATTTACTTCCATATTTCTCTCTTTTTTTTGGTTTTTGTTTAGAATAAGCTTATATTAACGTTCTTTGTTATATAAAAAAACATGAAAAATTAATTTAATTATACTTAAAGATGAAAGGTGTTTTATGTCAAAAACTTAAGGGAAGTTTTAAAATACAAACTATTGCTCCATCGGGTCGCACTTTTTTTTTGCTTCTGATAGGCTGCTATCTATGACCTATATTAAAAATTTTACCGAGCTTGCGATAGGAGATGTTCCCCTTGTTGGGGGGAAGAACGCCTCTTTGGGCGAGATGCTCCAAGCGCTAAAGGGAATTGGTGTTCCTGGGGGTTTTGCGATTACTGCGGAGGGGTACCGTCATTTTCTGGAGGTCAATCAGCTCGAGAGCAAAATCGAAGCGCTTGTGCAAAGTGGAGCCCCTCCCCAAAAGCTTGGCAAAAAGATCCGCACACTGATCCTGAAGGGGACCATTCCCGATGTTTTAGAAAAAGAAATTGTGGCAGCTTACGAAGCGCTTGGGAAAGAGATCGCCGTGGCGGTGCGGAGCAGCGCGACTGCGGAAGATCTTCCCGAGGCAAGTTTTGCGGGGCAGCAAGAGACTTATCTTAATATCGTTGGGAAAAAGGATCTTCTCGAGGCGTGCCAAAAGTGTTTTGCCTCCCTTTTTACCGATCGGGCGCTGAGTTATCGGGAAGAAAAGGGTTACAAGCATACCGAAGTGGCCTTGTCAGTGGGCGTGCAGCGGATGGTTCGCTCCGATTTAGCCTCTTCGGGGGTGATGTTTTCCCTCGATACCGAAACCGGTTTTGATCAAGTTGTTTTGATCAACGGCTCTTGGGGGCTTGGGGAAAATGTGGTGCAGGGACTCGTCACCCCCGATGAATACCTTGTCTTTAAGCCCCTTTTAGAAAAAGAGGG
Organism: Chlamydiota bacterium; assembly: GCA_021772275.1. GTDB lineage: Bacteria > Chlamydiota > Chlamydiia > Chlamydiales > Simkaniaceae > Neptunichlamydia. The sequence goes on from JAJFMJ010000015.1 coordinate 54,670, forward strand.
GGCTGTTCCCATTGTGGAGAAAAAGCTGGGCGGCAAAGAAAAAAAGATGATCTACGGCCACACCGGAACAAAAAACATCGAAAGTTCTCCGAAAGAGCAAGCCACTTTCTGTTTAACCGACGAGGAGGTCTTGACCCTTGCTCGCTGGTGTGTCCTTATCGAAAAACATTACCAAAAGCCGATGGACATTGAGTGGGCTAAGGATGGACAGTCAGGAGAGCTTTTTATCGTGCAGGCCCGCCCCGAAACGGTCCAGTCGCAGCGCAAAAAAGGGGTCTTTAGTAGCTACACCCTCCTTGAAAAAGGGGAGAAGATTTTGGAAGGGCTTGCCATTGGGGAAGCGATTGCGACAGGTAAGCCCCAAGTCATCACGAGCGCTAAAGAGATCGCCACCTTTGTTCCCGGATCGATCCTTGTCACGACGATGACCGATCCTGACTGGGTTCCCATCATGAAAGAGGCCAAAGGGATCATTACCGACCAAGGGGGGAGGACCTCCCACGCTGCAATTGTAAGTCGTGAGCTCGGAGTTCCTGCCATTATTGGAACGGGGACGGGGACAGAACTCTTAAAAAAAGAAGAGGAGATCACCCTCTCGTGCGCCGAAGGGGAGCGGGGGATGGTCTACCGGGGAGCGCTTAAGTATGAGCAAAAAGAGATCGACATTGAAAAGCTTCCCAAAACGAAGACGGCTATCCTGCTCAACATCGCCAGCCCACCTGCTGCCTTCCGATGGTGGCGCCTTCCTGCTCGGGGAATTGGCCTTGCTCGGATGGAATTTATCATTAACGAAATGATCAAAATCCACCCAATGGCCCTTGTCCACTTCGAGAAACTTGAAGATAAAAAGGTGTGCCAAGAGATCGAAGAAATAACTGCAGGCTACGACAATAAAACCGACTACTTTGTGGATATTCTTGCTCGAGGGATTGGGAAAATAGCTTGCTCGCAGTATCCCCATCCGGTCATCGTCCGGATGAGCGATTTTAAAACCAACGAGTATGCCAACTTGATTGGAGGAAAAAGTTTTGAGCCCGAAGAGGAAAATCCGATGCTCGGCTTCCGAGGCGCTTCTCGCTATTATAGTCCCAAATACCGAGAGGGTTTTGATCTCGAGTGTCGGGCGATCAGGCGGGTTCGTGAGATGCTTGGTCTTGATAACGTTCGAATCATGATCCCCTTTTGCCGCACTATCGAAGAGGGGCAAAAGGTTCTCGGAGTCCTTGCTGAAAATGGTCTGAAGCGAGGCGAAATCGAAATCTACGTCATGGCAGAAGTTCCCTCAAATATCATCCTTGCGGCGGAGTTTGCAGAGCTTTTTGACGGTTTTTCGATTGGCTCAAACGATCTGACCCAACTTCTCCTTGGCGTCGATCGTGACTCAGCCGATCTAGCCCCCCTTTTCAATGAGAGAAACCCTGCCGTCACCTCTCAAATCGAGGAGCTGATCCGAGCGGCTCATGAGAAGGGGCGGTGTGTCGGCATTTGTGGGCAAGCGCCTAGCGACTACCCCGAGTTTGCCTCTTTCCTCGTGCAGGCGGGGATCGACTCCATCTCCCTCAACCCTGATAGTGTCATTGCTACCATCGATACAATCGCCCAAATTGAAAAGTCATGAGATTCTTGATTTTTTAATCGCCCTAAGGATATTCTCTTTCTATCCAAAGGAGTTGTTATGGCAAATAAAATTTTTCTTGAAAAACCTAGTGAGTTATTCGTTGATGTAGATCATTCTGTCAAACCTCCCCCGTATAATACTGCTGATCGGCTGATGCAATCTTTAAAAGAAAATGGTCCGCTTGTTGCTGAAGGAGGAATGGGACCAGGTATTTATACGACTTCTCCTTATAAAGTTATCACAGTTAATGGGCACCCTATTTATGGTTGGAAAGCTGGCACAAGGAGCGCTGGCTTTGGCTCAAGGGCCGTTATTCTTTTGGGGGTAGAAGAGGTTCGATCCCGGTTTTACATCTACTATACTTTAGCGGAAGACATTACTAGAAATAAATCTTCTTTGATCAGAGGATACCGTCCTTCACAAAAAGATACAAAAATATATATCATGTCCTACCAAAATTTTCTTAGAGAGTCTTTAGAGGATCTCCATCCGATTTGCCCCCATGGACAGTGGTTATTTACCGTGGAGGTTAACTCTATTCTAGATGGAAAGGAAACTGAGAAGAAATGCAAAGAACTTGGACAGGCAATTTTTGACCATTATAAGGCTGCAAAAGGGCTTGAAGAAGCTGTGGCTGCAGTGCAAAGGATCTGCGATGCGGCTAAGTTTCTAGGAAAAGATGGAGTTATTCGGAAGGGATCTATTGAGCGTGCCTGGGATGGCATAGGTGATGCTAATTGGGTTTGGCAATCTTAATGGCTTGCTAATATAGCAACCCCAGAAAGGGCGGCGGTTTCGGTGCGCAGCGTATAAGGGCCGAGCCGTACCCCTTTTGCCAAGGTGTCGAGATGGGCAACCTCCTCTGCGGTAAAACCAGCTTCGGGGCCAATGATAAGGGTGGCGGGAAGTTTAGCTACGGATGAAAGTGGGGGCGCGCTGCTCCGCAAATCGCCAAAGTAAGCATCTCCTTTGATACTTGGAAAACCCCAGGTAAGCTTGGGAAGGTCCAAGCGGCCACACTGCTTCATCGCATTAATCAAAATGCGATGGAGGCGCTCTTTTTGGTTTTTAGAAAGTTCTTTTTTTTCGCTCCGTGCGGATGGGTAGAGAGCAAAGGTCGACACCCCTAGCTCGGTCCCTTTTTGAAGAATCAGCTCGAGGTGAGCAAGCTTGGGAAGGGCTTGGACCAGGGTAAGGGGCGGAAGGGTTGGGGGGATCGTTTCTAAGCGCTCAACCGTAATGGACGTCTGCTTTTTACCAATCATTTTAATGGTGCCGGTCGCAAGAACATTTTTCCCGTTGACGAGCTCGACCATGTCCCCCTCTTTTTTCCGCATGACGCGGGTAAGGTGGGAAAACTCTTCTCCTTCGAGAAGAGCTTCTTTTTCTAGCGGCGCATCGATGTAAAAGCGATCATGAGGCATCTTTTTTCCATAGAGTATTGGGACGGGTGAGCGCCTTTTTTAATAGAAGGGGAAGGGAGTCGTTTGGCTTCAAGTGTTCGCAAGCTGCCCTCTTTAGTCCTTCAAGGTCGAGCACATGAAAGGCGCTTTGCTTGAGGAAGTGGGGGTGGAGGGCGCTAATTGCCGTAAAATTAAAGACAAGCTTAAACCGGTAGTCGGTGATAAACAGCTCCTTTTCATTTTCATAGGTCATCACTTCAACGTTCTCCAAAGGGACTTTAGTTCCTTTAGGAACAAGGAGGGTGATAAACGCTTGGGGATAGATCTCGCGGAAGGTATGGAGCACCTCGAGATCAAAGTTTTGGGGGAGGATAATCAAAATGGTGTCCCAGCGGAACTTGTAATAAACATTGAGCGGGGTCTCTTGCTTCCACCGGTTGTGTTGCCACAGCCACTGCCCAGGTCTTTTCCGGATATCTTCTTCCAAAACGGAGAGGGCACGTTTCATCATCCGGTTAATCTCCTCTTCCATGGTGGCTTCTTTATTGGGCCAGATGGGGTCAGAGTAGTGGATGAGATATCTCCCTTTCTCTCTTCGGATGGTGGCGGTCATAATGGGACACTCTGTTCGGTAGGAGAGAATCGCAGGAAGGGGAGTTGTCCACGCCCGTTTCCCAAAAAAATCAAAGGCGTAAGGGCTTTCTGGCATCCCTTGATCACCGACGATGCCGAGGAATTTCCCTTGACGGAGCGCGCGCAGCCCCCCTTTTAGCCCTTGTTTGGGGGTGATGATCGTCCCTCCAAACTTTTCTCGGATGGAGAGAACCCAGTCATAAAGGACTTTGTTTTTAATGGGGCGGCCAATGGCTACTCCTGGCATTCGCTCGGTCCCTTCAAAAAAGAGAAGTTCCCAGTTGGCCTGATGACCGCAGAAAAAGATCACACCGGTTCCTTCATCAATGAGTTTTTTTGCCACCTCGGGATTTTCACACTCGATCGCTTTGCCGCTCCGCTTGAGGCGGGAAAATTTGGGATATTCTAGGCAGGTAATAGCGAGATTTTGAAAGGCTTTGCGCGCTGTTTTTTTTAGCGGGCCCACCCCCGCTAAAGCAAGGTTAGAGAGGGTCCTTTTCCGGTATTTTGTCATGACAAAATAGGCAAGGGTTCCAACCCCTTTTCCAAGGAGATGGATTGCTCGAAAGGGGAGGAGGCTAAAGGGGTAGGTAAGGGTCCGAATGGCTAGATAAGATAGGTTCATAGGCTTTCAAGGGTCAAATCGATTAAGGAAGAGACTTGGCTAGAAAGATCGAGGTGCTTGACACTATTTCGGATGGTTTGGGAGCGGACCCACGTTTTAGGATGCATAATCGCTCTCATAAGGACCTCTTTAAGGGAGTCGGGATCCTGGAGCGCTTCAATCACTGCGCCACTTTCTTCTTTCAGGATTTCATATCCTCCGTTGTATTTTGAGGAGATGGTAAAAAGACCCATCGAAAGAGCTTCGACAGTGACATTGGCAAAGGGGTCGTAGGTCGAGGGAATTACCAGAGAGTCTGCCAGTTGGTAGAAGGGGATCATATCTGCCATAGGGCCAAAGAAGGTGACATGTTTAGAGAGGCCTAGCTGATTTGCAAGGAGCATAAACCGTTCAAGTTCTGGATCTTTCCCCACAACAGAGAGGTGAAAGTCCCGGTTAGGTAGAAGAGAAAGCGCTTTTAATAAGAAGGAGAGCCCTTTGCGCTCATATCCATTTCCGACAAAGAGAAAATGGTATTTTTCTACATCAAGCTTAAGGGTATTACAGAGCGCTTTTTTTTCTCCTATCCAACCGTTAAAGGGTTTTTCCATCTCCTTCCAATGGGCTCCATTGTGGATGACCTCAATTTTTTCGGGAGAAACATTGTAGTGATGCAAAATCTCATTTTTTACCATGTAAGAGTTGGTAAAGAGGACTTTGAGGAAGGGGCTTTCGAACGCCTTTTTCTCGATCTGGAGAATGGTCTTATTAAGAGGATTAAGCGCTTCTTTAAGAGGAGAATAGTTTTCAAACGTTTTTCGCCGTTCTAAGTAGGTTTTATGGACCCCATTGCCAGCCCGAAGGTGGGTTTGGTGGGTGGTGCGGTCCATTCCAAAAACAATCGGGCTTTTTGCCCACTTTTGACACAACCGATCAAAAGCCTTCATCTTTCCCCATCCTTTTAGGGGAAGGGTCTGAACGTTGATCAAAGGGTGAAGGTCTTTTTTTTCAATAAAATCGGCGGTAAGGATGTCGACACAGGCCCCTTTTTTAGCAAATCCTTGCGCAATCAGCCCAGCCCATTTTTCTAGCCCTCCGCGGGACTTAAAATGGCGGGTAAGCAAAGTGATTTTGGGGAGGCTATTCATCGGTTTTTGTTTCAGTGATCGTGACTGTGTTGCCCTGCAGCGTAGCGCAAAGGTCGAGGGGATTTTTGTCTGTTTTATAAAGTTGGAAGCGGTTCATGTAGCTGCGGAAGCGGTTACGCAGGTATTCATCTCTCACCTGGGGTTGAAGGTCGTGTAACTCCTCGTCTGAGGCGTCGGAGGTGAGAAGACGGACGTAGCGATCTTCAAGGGCTTTAGCATTGATGAATTGAGCACTCCAATCAAGGCATTCCTTTTTGTTTTTATTGACGATGACAGTAAGCTCTACCATCTCTTTGACCACGTTTAAGAAGAGGGCACTTACCCCTTTGACGTATAGAGGGGTCGTGATCATCTTCATTCCCCCGCGGTTTTGAATGAGCTCGTTTGCGAGGAGGGTCACCTTTGATGGGTTGATCGTTCCCTCTAGACGAGGGGGGTAGTAGAGGGAGACTGGGATAGGGGTGTGGTATTCAAGGACTTCGTAGCGTAAGAAATCGATCCGCAAGTATTTAGCATCGGGATCATTGATCTCAATGGGGGTGGAAGAGAGGAGGGGGAGGGAGATCTGCTTCCAGTTGTTCGGGACGAAGAAGCTGACGACATCTTTATGTTCCCCTGTATCTTTTGATGTGAGCTGATCGAGTTGCCCCTTGGTAATGTCATTGAGGTTGAAGGTAAGCTTTAGCCCTCTTGTTTTAAGATTTTTGACCACATTTGCAGGTCCACTTACGGTAATCGAGAGTTGATAAGGCCAAACATCGACAAATTGGTAGCCGCGGGGCGCTTCCCCAATGGGTTTGGTGATGATAACCGGGATTTTTTCCGACATCAGGTTTGTCAGTTTGATGATGAAATTTTGCTCCGAAATCTTTCGAATTCCCTGGGAGATATTGACATCGGGGTTGTCAGAACGGAGGTTTTTCTTTCCGATCGAGGCGATCCATTCTCCTTCTCTTCCCGTTGCATCGAAAACCACCTGAAGGTCGTTAGAGCTCAGCTCGCCCAGAAGCTTTTTATTTCCCTCGATGGTGAGGTTGACCCGCTTTGTTAAAAAGCCATTTGACTGGATGCCGTCAATCGTTTTTCCGGGAGGGATGTTTTCGATTTTAACAGGGACATTGATGACAGTTCTGGTGGTGATAAGGGAGTTATTGACCAAAAACCAGATGGCAATGGCCAAGATAAGGGCGAGGGATTTGCGCGTCCAGTGTTCGATAAAAAGTTTTTTTAGGAGAGTTTTCATTTCTTAAGCCACTCCTTGAGTTGGAAGCGAGAAGGGAGTGTCTTTTTTGCTGGCGGGTTGAAAACGCTTCGGATGACCCCCTGAAATCGATCTTTTTTAAGCCCCCGTGTCATGATTCCATCGCGGGCAATCGAGACCCGTCCTGACTCTTCCGAGACGACGATGAGAAGGGCGTCAGTAAGCTGGCTTGCCCCTAGGGCAGCGCGGTGGCGGGTCCCTGTCGACTTGGAAAATTGGACAACATCTTCTGCCAAGGGAAGGATGCAGGCAGCTGCCACAATTGTTAGATCGCGGATGATCACCGCCCCGTCGTGGAGGGGGGTGGTTCTTGCGAAGATCGACTCGAGGAGCTCGGGGGAAAAGTTGGCATTGAGCATCACCGCTTTTAAAGCAAAATCATTGAGCGAATCCTCGTTTTCAACTGCAATGATGGCCCCTGTTTTCTTGTCGGCAAAGCGGTAGACCGAGGAGGTGAGCTGCTCTAAAAATTTATCGAACTCGTTAATTTCTTTGTACCGTTTCCCCTTAAGGCTTAACTTGGCGAGGGCGACACGGAGCTCGGGTTGGAAGATGATCAAGATTCCGATGAGAGCGACACTTAAGATATCGAGCATCAGCTTATGGAGAACGGGGAGGTTAAAAACCGAGGAGGCAGCGAAGATAGCGAGAAAGGCGAGGAGGCCCAAAATGAGATCCATCGAGCGGGTGTTCCAGAAGAACGAGAGGATATAGTTAATCATGATCGCGATGATCGCAATTTCTATGAAGGGACTGATCGCATAATAAAACGCCATAACTCTCGCATTATAGATCTTTATTGAGTTGCTGGCAAGTTTATCGTTATGACTCCAGTCATCTCTGGGGATGACTTTGAACCCTCTTGCATTAAATTTTTTGCTTTTCTACACTGGCTCTGTTTTTTGAGGAGACAGCTGAGACAAGGAGAGCAAAAATGGCAGTAGCAAATGATGTTTCTAATAGAGTGTGCTTGATTCAACAGGAACAGCAGATTAGGGGGGTTGGCTTTTTGCTTGGGGTTTTCCAGGGCAGGGCTTTTGTTGTCACATGCGCAGGGACAATTCCCAATAGAGAAATTGCTATGATGTCCCGTGTGTTCTTCTGGAGGTTGCAGGCAACGGCTTCTGCAGATCCCGGGCTCTTTTTCTTTAGAAACGACAGGTTGAACTACTCAATCATTGCGATAGAGCAAAATGTGTTGTTTAAAAACATTTCTTGTAGCGCTCTCTTTGAAACTCGAGCTAATCAGCTTTTTTACCTTCATTACAGCGCTGGTGACGGCAGAAACTTGGGTGAGCTCGAACTTAGGGACATGACACATGAAGAAGATGGTAAATTGCGGTATGGAATTGCTTCGGGACAACTTCCCCCACTCCTCGGAGGAGCCATTTCGAGTATGGGAGAAATTGTCGCTTTAAGAAATACAGCCGCGCCCGATCCCAGTGCAGCAAGTTCTTCGACAAACACAACGGATGAGACTGGAGTTCAAGTCGGAAGAATCATCATGGATTTGTGGAGTGAGAGCCAGCTTGCCATTGTTCAGACATCTCCCCCTGTTCCGCAAAGTGAGTGCGATGATTTTATGTTGATGCTTAACGAGTCGGCAGGAAGAGCAACAATGCGAGAAGAGCTTCATGACGTTTTTTTATCGGTCATGAGGCAGGCTTGTAAGCGCATGGCAGAACAGGCACAAAGAGGCGCTTTACCAGACCTTTTTAGGTCAGACTTATTCGTCCATTTTAAAGGGTTCGCATACCATTACGGTTCCTTTGAAAGAGAATATATTCTTGAGGTGCTCGTTGAGATTATTAAGGCTTCCAAAGAGGACGCAGTTGTTGAGCATATGAGAAGTCTTAAAGAAGCGCTAAGAAGAGGATTTAGGGAGAAAAGAAAAGACTTATTGTGGGAGGTTTGGACATCAAAGATTGTAAGGGCTTTTGGACACGCAATAAATAAGGTGTCTGAGAATCGTGTGGCTCGAAGCAGAGAAATAGAGCAACTTATTTTGGAGTATCCTAAAGAAATTATCAGTAATTGGCCGCCCCTTTTTGAGCAACTTCTTAGGAGTTTAGAACAAAGTCGTTGCGGTATACGATCTGTAGAATGTCTCGATAAAATACTAGAATTAATACGGAATAACAATAATGAGCTAGCCTTGGCCGTACTCAAAAAAATTCCAAACGAGAATTTAATACAGATAGCGCAGCAGGGAGAGACAGCTCTTCAAACCGTCAAATATGTCTGCTGGCACGCACAAAAACTTTACAGGGGAGAAGATATTATCGAGATTTCAACAGCCCAAGAAGGGACGCAAGTGGGGGGAGTTTATAACACAGATCGGCTAATCTCTATTGTGCAGGCTGCGGCGGGAGTTGTTCAAGAGCCTTCACGACTTTTCAGCTATCTTAGTGAGCAAGCTGATCTATATCAGAAATTTGTCCGTTCTTCTGCTCTAAGGGTTATTCAAGCCACGGTGCAATCCTCCAATTTTGACCTCCTGAATCGAAGAGGGCTTTTAGAAGAGGAACTTATCCAGCAAGCCCTACTATTTAACGAGCAAAATCCCCATAAACGTGAGGGAGTTGTACGGCTTCGCGCCGCTTTAGATGCGCCTAGGTTACCTACAATAGCGTATACTTCAACTATATCCCTTTTACCTACAGCCTCTCCGGGTTTACCCCCAGCAAGTTCCCTACCTAGGTTGCCTTCAGCAGCCCCTGCACCTGCACCAACCTCTCTGGGTACATTGCCATCAGAAAACTCTCCTTTTACGTTACCTTTTATGCTACCTTCAGCGAGCCCTCAGTCTACGCAACCTTCAGCAGCCCCTGCACCGATGCCACCTCCCACGAATCCTCCACCTGCAGAAAACTCGCAGGGTGCATTACGCTCAGAAAACTCTCTAAATACGCAGCCTTCAACACTCCCTGCACCGATGCCACCTCCCACGAATCCTCCACTTTCAGTAAACCCTGTATCTATGCTACTTTCAGCAAACCCTGTACCTATACAACCTTCCTCGATCATTTTACCTCCAGCACCTGCGCTGGCAAACTCTTCTACAGGGGGCGAGCCCATTTCCCAGGGGAACTCACCTCTGACAGATGAAGACAAGGAATGGATAGAAGCGTTGTTAAATGAATGCTACAACGGTTTCAAGAAATATTGGGGTTGTTTTCAGAAAAAAAGGTTTGAGGATTTAGCGCGGGACAAACAGTTTCCTAAAGAAATATTAGCTCGATTTTTTGGCGATCTTGTTTTTAGCCTGAGGGGGATAGTTGAGAAAGCTTGTCGAAAGCATGAGAAAGAGGGATATCAGAGTTTGATCTGGGAAGGTGGTTATTATACTAACCTTGTGTGTCTCGATAAGGAAGACTTATCAAAATTTTGTGCTGTAATGGAATCTATTACTAAGGGGCTGGTTGATCAGGTAAGAAGGAGAACTTTTGCAGTAAGATCTAAAGAAGCTGTATCAGAACTAATGGGTGACAGATTGTATACACCTCCCTCAGTAAATTATACCGAAGGAACCTTTTTTAAAACGTTACTAGAGGCTCAGAAAATGGCTTTTCGTCTTGACAAACAGTTGAGAAACCCCTCTGAAATGGCTCAGAATCTTCGGGAGATTCTGATTGAATACATAAAGAAGATTGATGACCCAGACTTTCGTCTTGAGGCAAATAAAGAAATGTCATGGTCGATTAAAGGCAGAGAATGGATATGGATAGAAAAGTTGTTAGATGAAAGCTCCGATGGTTTTAAGAAATATTGGAATCGTTTTCAGAACAAAAGATTTGAGGATTTAGCTCGGGACAGACAGTTTCCTAAAGAAATGCTAGCTCAATTTTTTGACGAGATCGTTTTTGGTCTGAGGGGGATAGCTGAGAAAGCTTGTCGAAAGTGTACGGAAGCTCCATGTTCGATCTGCAGTGATGGCTATGCCACTGAGACTAACCCTTCGTGTCGCTATAACAAAGACTTATCAAAATTTTGTGCTATAACGGAATCTATTACTAAAGGGCTGGTTGACCAGGTAAGAATGAGAGCTTTTACAGTGACGTCTAAAGAAGCTGCATCGGAACTGATGGGTGACAAATGGTATATACACTTTCCCCTGGCAAAGGATCACTACCCCGAGTGGAAAGGTGGGGAGAAAGATAAGGTGCCTATTATAAAAGAATATACCGAAGGAACCTTTTTTAAAAAGTTGCTAGAGGCTCAGAAAATGGCTTTTCGTCTCGAGGCAGAATTGACAAACCCCTCTGAAACGGCTCAGAATCTTTGGGAGGTTCTAATTGAACATATAAAGAAGATTGATGACCCAAGCTTTCGCTTTGAGGCAATTATAGAGATGTTGAGGTCAATTTGCTATCATCCAGAGGCTGAGCTTATTGCACTATTAGCAGAAACGGATTGCAATCTCAGACCGGGAGAAGCGTTGCATATTTTAAAAGGGCTAGTAGAAGCTCTCGATGACCCTGAAAGTGACGACTCCCTTAAGGAAGACATCCTAAAAATTTTAAAGAAAATGCCTAAGGAGCGCATAAAAGGGGGGCTGGGGGTTGGCTATGATTTGGTCTTGCGGATTTGGCAAGAAACTAAAAGAGAAGATCTAGAAGAGATGCTTTTACCTTAGCAGATAATAGTTGATGAGCATGTTCTCAAGCTCTGAAGAGCAAGCCATTTATTGACAAATATTTTTTAAGCAAATAATGTAGATGAAAAACTTGAGGCACGCCTTTTGGATGTAACCGTTCTTTCACGGATTCAGTTTGCTTTAACCGCAGGCTTCCACTATCTTTACCCTCCTCTTAGCATTGGGCTGAGCCTTGTCCTTGTCATTATGGAGGGGATTTACCTCAAAACGAAAGATCCCCGCTTTAAAAAGATCACTATTTTTTGGACGAGGATCTTTGCTTTAAGTTTTGCCCTCGGGGTGGCAACGGGGCTGGTGCAACTCTTTGCCTTTGGAAACAACTGGGCCCGCTACTCCCGCTTTGTTGGGGATGTTTTTGGAAGTGCCCTTGCTGCTGAAGGGGTGTTTGCCTTCTTTTTGGAGGCGGGCTTTATCGGCCTCATGCTTTTTGGGTGGAACCGGGTCCGCCCGGGAGTGCACTATCTAGCAACGATTTGTGTCTCGTTTGGCGCCCATTTTAGCGCCACTTGGATTGTGGCGGCCAACTCGTGGATGCAAACCCCTGCCGGCTATAAAGTAGAAGAGGTAATGGGAGAAGCGCGGGCGGTTCTCACTGACTTTTGGGGGATGATTTTTAACCCCACATTTTTGGACCGTCTGACCCATGTTCTTATTGGCTGTTGGCTCACCGGCGCCTTTATGGTCATTAGCATTTCCGCCTACTATTTTTTAAAAAAGCGGCACACCGACTTTTCCAAAGTGAGTTTAAAAGTAGGGCTCACTATCGCCTCGGTGATGGTCATTTTACAGCTCATTTCTGCCGATAGCTCAGCGCGCAAAGTAGCCAAGTATCAGCCTCCCAAACTCGCTGCTATGGAAGGGGTATACAAGACCCAGCCCCGCACTGCGATGAACCTTATCGGTTGGGTCGACAATAAAACGCACACGGTCAAGGCTCTGCAGGTGCCTGGCCTTTTGAGCTTTCTTGTCTATCGGAATGCAGAAACTCCCGTCACCGGTCTTGACCAATATGGGGAAGAGGACTGGCCGATCGTCAACGCCGTTTTCCAAACCTACCATCTCATGATCTATATGTGGGTGGGGATGCTTATTGCGACCATTTTGGGGCTGACTCTTTGGAAGCGAAAAACCTTCGAGAAGGGGAAATGGATCCACCGCTACCTCGTCTTTAGTGTAGGGTTCCCCTTTATTGCCAATGAAGCGGGGTGGTTTACCGCTGAAATGGGGCGGCAGCCGTGGGTGGTCTATAACGTTCTTCGCACTTCGCAGGGGACTTCTCTTTCGATCAGCCGGGGGCAGGTGATCGGTTCCCTCATTATGTTTAGCTTTATCTATATTTGCCTCTTTTCCCTCTTTATTTTTTTGTTAAACCGGAAAATTCAGCATGGTCCCGAAGAGACCAAAGAAAATATTGCCTACCGAGACCCCTACAAAGCAGGAGCGACCTAAATGTTATTTGAGTCCTTTCAAGTGATTTGGTACCTAGTGATTGGAGCGAGTGTGATTTTCTACACCGTTCTCGATGGGTTTGATCTTGGGGTGGGGTGTCTCCATCTTTTTACCAAAAGTGATACTGAAAGGCGGGTGATGCTCAATGCGATTGGTCCCGTTTGGGATGGAAATGAGGTGTGGCTTGTCATCGCTTTTGGGGCCCTTTTTGTCGGTTTCCCTCCCGTTTATGCCACCGTTTGCTCTGCCTTTTATACCCCCATTATGATTCTCATTGCGGGGCTCATGTTCCGCGCCGTGGCGATCGAGTTTCGCTCGAAGCAAGAATCTCACCGCTGGCGCCGTTTTTGGGATGTGACATTTAGTTTTGGTTCCTATCTGATCGCCTTTATCATTGGGATTATGATGGCCAATCTCATTATTGGGATTCCCATTGATAGTCAGGAAGTATTCCATGGGACCTTTGGGAGCTTTTTCACCCCCTATACCGTTCTTGTAGCGATTACCGGGGTATCTCTATTTGCGATGCATGGAGCGATCTTTATGTTGATGAAGACAGAAGGGGAGATGCACGAACGGATCCGCCGATGGGTCAACCCTGCCATTATTCTTTTTGTGATTCTTTATCTCTTGACGACCTTTTCGACCCTGATTCACCAACCCCACATGATCGGTGTGATGAAGGATTACCCTTGGCTCTTTGCCGTTGCCCTTTTGGCAGCCCTTGCCATTGCCTATATTCCGGCTTGTGTCAAGCGTGGGCGGGATGGGACCGCCTTCCTCTCCTCCTGCGCCAGTATTGCCCTTCTCTTTTCCCTTTTTGGGATTGGGACCTATCCCAACCTTGTCCGCTCCACCCTTGCCCCTGAAAACAGCCTCACCCTCTCCAATGCTTCTGCAGGTTTTGCCACCCTTAAGGTGGCCCTGATCGTCGCTGTTATTGGGGTCCCCCTTGTCCTTGGCTACGGCTGGTGGATCTACCGGATCTTCCGAGGGAAGGTCTCCCTTGACGAAGCCAGCTACTAAAGCATTTTAAGATCGTTAAGCAGCGTTAGCTGCCTTAGCGTTGAATTTTGGAAGAAAGTCTTGTAGCGGTTTTAACTGAATGAACCCTAATCTTGTAGCAATAATAGCAATAGAAAAGGCGATTCCCCCTAATGCTAACGCAGCATAACCTGTTGTATTACGAACATTACAAGCTTCCCACCTAGCTTGGAGATTGGTTGGCACATCAAAATATTTCATTGGATGGGGTGCTGAACCCTGATTTGCTTGTTCTATAGTCTGTATCATGGCATTTTGAGCTGAACGGCTGGTTATATGTGAGATGACTAAGGTTACTGCTGCGCCTATCAATAAAGAAGGAGCTAACTGAGAAGCTGTCACTTTTTTGGTTATTTTTGGAAGAGGGATTCTTGCTAAAATAGCAAGAAATACCCCAGCTATACAGGCTACGTGCCAAGTGGCGATCATTCCCCAAACAACGGCATTTAGATTTGGGTTTAAACTGTTAATCGGACGGTAACGAAGGTTTCTCTCATCGTAAAAGTGTCCTACAGTAAAATATTCAATACAGTCACGGCAGGCAATCATGTCATTTGCAATCCCATAACCCACGCTGGTCAGTACAGTCATACTTATGATTTTAATAGGTTCGAATGGAATGCATATACCGATAGCTGCTAGGCTGGTTGCAGCTATAGCGCTGTATACAAGCGGGTTATATTTTTCATTGATGAGATTAGACATAAAAACCCTTTTTTTTTGTTTAAGATAGGGGGATATTAACTTAACATCTTTTTAATGTCAAATTGCTTAGAACAATATTAGCTAAATTTTTTTTATGATAAAAATCTGTAAAAATCCCCACGGTTGGTAGCAACAAAGCGAGATATTGACATTGACATCCTCGCCTCCCTAAGCATTAATTTTAAAAAATTTAAAAAATACATTGAACCTTCTAGGTTCTGTTGAGAAATTTAGGGCCTAGAGATTCGGAGGAGGTTTTGACGATAGAGAAGCCAAAGAAAATTAATTTTACCCTCTCTGGTCACATCCAAAAAGCGACTCTTGAAGGTAGCCCCACAATCTCTTATTGGGATTTAATGCTCCACCCTTCCGTTCATGGCGCGCTTTTACAGAAGCAGAGACATTACGATTGCTCATTAACTATCATCTCAAGGTAGGGTTTCATGACCTTGTCTACCCTTGAGAGTTTAGCATATTTATTGATTTTAGTAAGGTTAGGATGGTCATTTTCCCAATAGTTTTTCAGCGCTTCTATAGCAACTTCTATCCCTATTTTATTCCGATGTTTAAAACAATCTACAACCGTTTTTTCTTTTGAGTAACACCTAATCTTTACCTTTCCCATCAGGTGTTCTTCTATTCCAGCCTCCCACATTTTTTCAGAAAACCAGTAAAACCTCATAGGAGGATAATCAATTTTAGGAGCTTTAATGTGCTGGGGAATTGCAACGTCGATGGAGCGAGGGATTTGGCTTGTTAGATGATGAAAGTAAAGGGCAGAAATCAGACAGATAACTCCATGAGGAACTTTTTTTGCAACTGTAACTAGATCGGGATCACTAGTATCTGGTAGCCCTGCAATTCCATATAGTCCTCGGCTAATCTGCTCAATTTCCCCTTCCTCCCTTAGCTCATAAAGAGTACGAGGATGGATGCCAGACTCAAGGGCTTCACTTGTCTTAAGAATTCCATCTTCAGAACGAAAGATCTTAAGAGCTTTTTGGTGGCTGGATTTATTTTTTTTTCTCATTTTAGGATAAAAGTTACTGTATTTACACACTTTTACAGTATATTTTATCCATTTAAAGTGCAAGGGTTAACTTAATTAACTGTAAGTAAGTTGTTTGTGTGATTAGCGCAACTTGCCTGACCATCCCAGCTTGTGACGGAGGGTGGAGAAGTAGTCGGTTCGGTTGAGGTTGACCAGCTTGAAGGTGCGGGTGGATTTGGCGAGGGTGATGGTATCCTTAGGCTTTAGCTCGAAATGGTAAAGCCCATCGGCGACACATTCGATTGGACTCGTGTCCCCATGGTAGGTGACCTGGATATTTCGCTTGGGAGTAAAGACGATTGGGCGGTTAGAGATGGTGTGGGGACAGATCGGGGTAAGCACACAGGCATCGATTGTAGGGCTGATGATCGGCCCGCCGGCGGCAAGGGAGTAGGCGGTCGAACCATTGGGAGTGGAGATGATGACCCCATCGGCCTGAAAGGTGTTGAGGAGAAGATCATCAACATGAATCGAAATCTCTACAAGATGGGGAGTGCGCGCCCGATGGAGGACACAATCGTTAATCGCAAAGAAAGACTTCCCACTACTTGACTTTCCTTCAAGGATCACCCTCTCTTGGATGGTGTAGGCGCCACTTACAAGATCTTCAAGGCTCGAGAGCATGTCAGGGATAGGGATATCAGCCATAAAACCAAGATGACCGAGATTAATGCCAAGGATCGCGCCGCTCAGGTGAGAATATTGATGGGCGACCCGAAGGATCGAACCATCACCTCCCATCGTAATGAGCACTTCAAGCGACTGAGGATCGATCGAAGAGAGGGGGTCTGCTTTTAAAGACTCGGCTTTATCATCTTCAACGACAACTTGACACCCCCTTTTCTTTAGGAAAGCAAGGGCCTCTTCAGCGAGTTTTTTTGCTCCCTCTTCGTGAACTTTGGGAAAAAGGGCAATGATCATAACGCAACCTGCAGATTAAGCCGACTAACGATGTTTTCAGGGGTGATTCCGTAACGTGCAAGAAGATCCGCATGTTTCCCATGCTCGATCAACTGATCGGGAATCCCAAAGTTTTTCACCCGAAGATGAGTAAGTTCATTTTGAATGATAAAGTTGTTAATGATCGAACCCAGTCCTCCGTTAAGCGCATGTTCTTCAATGGTAACTACCATCTCTCCTTCTTGGAAGTAACGGAGAAGGAGCTCTTTGTCAAGGGGCTTAAGAAAGATCGGGTCGATCACCGCAGCAGAAATCCCTTTTTCGGCAAGAAGCTCACGGGTTTTCAGGGCGGTTTGATCCATATGCCCTAACGAAAGGATGACCACCTCTTTTCCTTCGGCCAACACTTCACCTTTTCCAACCTGACGTTTGTAAAGCGGCTTTACATCTGCCTCTGTGGGCAGGTTGGGATAACGGATAGCGGTAGGGCATTCCCAGTCGAAAGCACTTTCTAACAGCTCTTTGAGAAGGTGGCCATTGCGGGGCTGGGCGATGACCATATTGGGCATGCTATTGAGGTAGGGGATGTCGTAGAGTCCCTGGGCAGTCACTCCATCGCCGGTGGCAAGGCCCGCGCGGTCAATGGCGATGACAACAGGGGAGTTTTGAACGCAGATGTCGTGGTAAATGCTATCGAAAGCCCGCTGCAAGAAGGAGGAGTAGACGGAGGCGACCACTTTGAGTTTTCCATTGCGAGCGATTCCGCCCGCATAGGTGAGGGAGTGTCCCTCGGCGATCCCTACATCGATGCACCGGTCAGGATATTTTTTCATGAAAGGGTCGAGACAGGAGCCGACGGGCATAGCGGGGGTGATTGCAACGAGATTTGGATCTTCGTCGGCCATTTTTAGAAGGTGCTTCCCAAAGATCTTAGGAAAGGAGGGGGTTGAACTTTTTGGAGGATGAAATTCTCCAGTAATCCGGTTAAAAGGTTTGGCACCATGATAGGGAGTGGGGTTGTTAATCGCATTTTGCATCCCTTGCCCCTTCACTGTTAGGACATGAACAAGGGTAGGATGTTCGATCTCTTTAAGGGCTTCGAAGGTGTCGATCAGCTTTTTGATGTCGTGACCATCGATCGGCCCCACATAGGAAAGTCCAAACTGCTCAAAGAAAGGAGCGGTGCTGATGAGGTTTTTCATCGACTCTTTGACCTTATTGCCCTGTTTGGCAAGGGTCTCCCCATAACCAGGGATCTTTGAAACAATTTCGGTGAGCTCTTCGTAGATGTTGTTTGCAGTGGGGCTATTGAAAAAGCGGCTGAGGATTCCGGTAATGGCCCCCACATTTTTGGAAATCGACATCGCATTATCATTGAGAACGACGAGAAATTTTTTCGTCTTGCGAGGGATATTGTTCATGGCTTCTAAGGTAAGGCCGCAGGTGAGCGCGGCATCGCCTAAAATAGGGAGAATCGTTTCCTTTTGCCCCCTTAAGTCTCGGTTTTTTGCCATTCCCAAAGCGAGCGACAAGGCATTTCCGGCATGGCCAGTAAAAAAGTGGTCATGGGGGGACTCGGGGGGATGGACAAACCCAGACAGGCCATTGGTTTGCCTGATCGTGGGAAAGAGGGGGTTTCTCCCCGTTAAAAGCTTGTGAATGTAAGACTGGTGGCCGACATCGAAGACGAACTTATCCTCTGGGGAGTTGAAAACTCGGTGGAGAGCAATGGTCAGTTCGACAATTCCTAAATTAGAGGAGAGATGACCTCCTGTGACCGACAAGACATCGATGACCCGGGCACGGATCTCCTCGGCAAGCTTTTTAAGTTCCTCATGGGAGAGCTTTTTCAGCTGCTGCGGGTGGGTGATGGTGTCAAGAATAGGTGTCATTAGCAGGGGCAAAAGGGGCTGTTTGAGGGGTCTCGCCTCTTCCCTTAATTAGGGTTTCAATTTTCTGCTCTGCCTGGCTTAGTTTTGACGAGCAAAGGGTGATCAGTTTATTGGCCTCCTCATAGAGCGCAAGTGATTTTTCAAGGGGCGTTTCGCCGCTGTTTAGTTCTCCTAGGATCTGTTCCAGTCTTTCGTAGGCCTTTTCAAACTCCATCGATCTCCTCAACACGTGTTTTGATACTTCCGTCGTGGAAGCGGAGAGAAATTCTTTCTCCCGTCTCTATGGCATTGCATGACAGCATAACCGAATTCGTTTTTTCCGCAAAGGGAATGCAGTAACCTTTTTTTAAGATTGTCTCGGGGTTGACCGCATCGAGATGGCCCGTAAGCTGCAACAGGCGCTCTTTTTTTCGCCTCAAAAGGTGGGTCATCGCCACCCCGATCCCTTCCTGAAAACTGTGGAGTTTTCCTTTGAGGTGGGCGAGCTGGGCTGTCGGTTTTTTTCCTTGGAGTTCTCGATTTGCCGCCATAAGGTGGAGCCTTTCTTGACTCACTTTCTGTCGGATTGACTGGTCAATCCGCGTTGAAAAGTCGTCGACCCGCTGGATATGTTCTTTTAAAACCCCATAAGGCGATGCGAGGAGAGGATGGCGTCTAGCTCCCGCTACCAGCTCTTTTTTATGGGCGATGTGCCTTTTTAAAAGTTGGTCGAGCTGCGCTGCCGCCCCCGTCAAAAAATCCATTTGGGTGCTATATTCTCGGACAGAAATCTCTGCTGCAGCCGATGGGGTGGGAGCGCGCACATCGGCGACAAAGTCAGCAAGGGTGGTATCGGTTTCATGACCGACCGCCGAAATGACTGGAATGTTCGAATGGAAAATCGCTTCTGCCACAATCTCTTCGTTGAAAGGCCAAAGGTCTTCCAAGCTCCCGCCGCCCCGTCCGACGATCATCAGATCAACGAGGTGGTGTTTATTAAACTCTCGGATGGCTGCTGCAATTTCTCCTGCAGCTTCTCCCCCTTGTACCCGCACAGGATTTAAGATCAGATGAAAGTAGGGAAATCGCCGTTTCAGCACATGCAAAATATCCTGAATCACCGACCCTGTGGGGCTAGTAACAACCCCAATCGTTTTCGGATATTTCGGAAGGAGCTTTTTATGCTCCGGGGAGAACCATCCCCGCCCTTTAAGCTCTTCCTTGAGTTGGTGGAATTTTAAAAGGAGCTCACCCACTCCTGCATGTTCGAGCTCTCGGACGATGATCTGGTAGCTCCCGCGTGGGGCATAAAGGCTCAGCTCGCCGCGGATGATGACCTGATCTCCAGCCTTGGGAAGGCGGGCGACTTTTTGGGCGTTGCCTCGGAAAAGGACCGCCGAAATCTGTGCATCCCGATCTTTCAAGCTGAAATAAAGATGGCCTGAGGCCTGCTGGCGGAGGTTGGTCACCTCTCCTTGCACCTGCAGCTGGGCAAAGCGGGGCTCTAGCTCCCGCTTGATCGCTAAGGTGAGCTCTGTAACAGTGAGAGTCTTCGTCATGTCAAAAGATTAGTCGATCAAAAGAGAAACAACAAGGGTTTTTCTAATTTTTCTCGAAAATCATCGCAAAATCTGGGGAAAGCGACTTTCGGAGGCAGTCCCTTAACTCCCTCTGCATCGCCCCTATCTCCTGGATAGGAGGCTGCTTCAATGGGGTTAAACTTGGAGCGCCGGCTTTGGCAAATTTCCAAATCTTGAATCGGAGTGGGTATAATTTTTTTTAGAAACTGAAAAAATAAAGTGAGAAAAAAGCAATTGAGATAATGAAAAGAATGATCGAGGTGAAATAATAAATGAAATTTTTGTTTCTATGGGCATCAAAGGCTAAGACTCCCGAAAAAAGAAGGCTAATACCAGAAAAGCTTAGCCATGTGTTTAAATAAATCGGCCAGCTAGTTGCGCACATAAGACCAATCACCCCACCAATTAAGATATCAAGTACTCGCCGTTTATAATCTTTGGCCTTAACAATCCGCCAGATTTGGTAAGGAGTTAAAGTGATAAGCACTAGAAAAGGTATTTTTTCAAGCATGATTAATAACCTCTACCTCAGTTATATTTGATCAAGATCCTGAAACAGCTCACAAAACTATTCGTATTCGTATGTTTCATATTCTTGTTCATATCCTTCAGATTCTTCATATTCTAGATTTTCAGAGTATTTATTGGCAGCATCCAAAAACTTTTCTGTTCCAATAATAATTCCACCGATAGTACCAGGAACATTACCACTTGCAGCTGCAACTCCTGCTCCAGCTGATGCGACAACGCCTTTGACAACGTCCATTACGATCTCCCCATTGCTATAAGGCTTTTCTGAAGTTTCTTGTTGTTGGCTACTCTCAGGTTCGTCTTTTTGAGCTTCCTCGTTAGCAGCAAGACTAGATACAGCAAAACAAAAAGATAAAGAGGATAAAATCAATAGTTTTTTCATTTATCACTCCACTTTTTGTAATGCTGAGTTGAGCTTTATGAGTCCTATTCCCCAATCTGTAAAGGACTCTGCAAACTGATCTGTTTCTGGTTCAGTATATCTAAAATGTTTTCTTATAGCTTGTATTGAAGAAAGTCTGTCTCCCCTAACAACATAAAATGCCGACTCATTAAATGAGTTTTCCATTTCAGATCCTTTATCTGTTGACCATCTTATAAATTGATCTGCCAAAAATTCGGCACTATACGTCTTTTGGTCAAAGCAACTAACAAGAACTTCCTCAGCCTCTTTCTCGAATCCCGATTTTGCCAGCAAGTAGCTCATATGAAGAGTCTGTGGAGTTACGCAGCAAAAAAGAGCTCCCGGAAAAAGAAAGCAGAACAGAAAAAAAAGTCTCTTTAACATGGCATTTCCTCAGTCTTTTAGGGGACTGTTGAGAAAGTCGCTTTCCCCAGATTTTGCGATGATTTTTTCCGGAAAGCGCGCGAAAGATGGGGGAATGGATTTTTTCAACAGCCCCTTTAGGTTAAATCGACACAATCGTATCAAAAAATAATTTTTTAGTTCAATGAAAAATTTATACCCATTTCGATTCAAGATTTGGAAATTTGTCAAAGCTAGCGCTCCAGGTTTAGCCGAATCGAAGCAGTCCCCTATCCAGGAGATAGGGGCGATGCAGAGGAGGGTAAAACTGGAGGTGCTGGCGCAGGGAAAAACAAAATCTTGAATCGGAATGGGTATAACTCTCATCAGGGGTTGAGCGTTAACAAAAAAAATGTTATCCTAGACCAAAGTTAAAATTGGATCGGTATGAGACAACAATTTCTCATTGGAAACTGGAAGATGCACATGGGGACGGAAGAGACGGCTGAGTTCGTCGCTGCTCTTCTCCCTCAGATCGGAGAGTCCACCACCTTCGTTGGGATCGCTCCTCCCTTTACCTCGATTGAGGTGGCGGCGAGGGGAGCCGAGGGGAGTTACCTTCACGTGGGCGCTCAAAATATGAGCGAATACTCCCACGGCGCCTACACGGGAGAGGTCTCGTCGGCAATGGTCAAGGAGTGTGGCGCCACCTTTGTTCTAATCGGTCATTCGGAGCGGCGGGCCATTTTCCACGAAGATCATGCAACCATTCACCGGAAGGTGAAGTGGGCGATCGAAGAAGAGCTTTTGCCCATTTTGTGCATCGGGGAAACTCAAGAAGAGCGGGACCAAGGGATGACACAAGAAGTTCTTGCCGAGCAGCTGGAGAAAGCCCTCGAAGGGTTTTCAGGAGAAAAGTTGGCCAATCTCGCAGTGGCTTATGAGCCGGTTTGGGCGATTGGAACAGGGAAAACAGCAACGCCAGACATCGCCCAAGACACCCACCACCTCATTCGCACCTTTGTGCGGGAAAAGTGGGGCGATGAAGAGGGCGATCGGCTGCCCCTTCTTTATGGAGGATCGGTGAAGCCTGACAACATCAAGGCTCTCATGGCTGAGCCCGATATCGACGGAGCTTTAGTGGGAGGAGCCTCCCTCAAGGTCGAGTCATTTGCACAACTAATTAAGGAACTATAATGAGCGCACTTTTTTACATCTTTTTATTCTTATTTGTGGGACTTTGTGCCCTCCTCTGCTTTGTGATTTTGATTCAAGAGAGCAAAAGCCTAGGGCTTGGCGCCTCTTTTGGAGGAGACGCGGGCGACTCCCTTTTTGGAACCTCAACAGCGGCCGTGCTGAAAAAGTTTACCGCTTACTTAGCGGGTCTTTTTCTCCTAATTTGTTTGGCCCTTTCCCTGTGGTCTTCTTCGATTGGGCGAGCTGCTGCAAAAGCTCCCATGGGTGTGAGCATTGAAGAGGGGCCATGAATCGGGACCTTGTCTACTACGGCCATCCTGCCCTTCGGACAAAATGTACTGAGATCACTGAGATCACCGAAGATATCCGGCAGCTAGCTCAAGACTTGATCGAAACGTCCCTAGAAAAAGATGGGGCAGGCCTTGCCGCTCCCCAGCTGGGCTATACCGTTCGGATGTTTGTCTCCCGTTATGATAACGGGGCTGATGCCGAGGGGTGGCCGATCCTCTGTCCTCCTAAGCTCTATATCAACCCCAAACTCTCTAATCCCTCGAAAGAGATGGATACCCATGGAGAGGGGTGTCTTTCTGTTCCTGGCCTTTACGAAAAGGTCACCCGCCCTAAGGAAATCGACGTCGAATGGATGGATCTTGATGGGAACATCCATACTGAGCGGGCAACTGGTTGGAGGGCCCGCAACCTCATGCATGAGAACGACCACCTCAACGGGGTCCTTCATATCGACCGGATCCACCCCAACCGGCGGAAAAAAATCAAGCCAGCGCTTCGCAAAATTCAGGAAAAATATAATCCTTAGGATGTTTCTTTAACCCATAGGTCATAGGTCTGTTGCAAATTAAGCCAAAGTTGGGGAGTTGTACCAAGCACTTTTGATAAAGCGATTGCTATAGCAGGAGTAATGCTTGCTCTACCAGATCTAACTTTAAGCAGTGTGTTGTGTGAGACTTGCGATCTATCTGCAAGCTTTTGTAGGTTGAGACCTAAGGGTTTAATGTAGAGCTCGTCAAGGACTTTTCCTGGATGTGTTGGTTTTCTTTTTTGTTTCATAATTTATTGCCTCACCAGCGATAGGCTAGAGGAGAAATGGTCGTTTTTCTTGTCGGGGGCAAGGGCGTGGGTGAAAGAAAGGCGGAGACGCCAGCTCGTACTAATAGTCGTGAGAAGATCGAATTTTGCTTCGTTGTAGTTGGGCTCGCCGCCGCGGCCCCAGCCGATGTGGGACTCAAGGCGGGCAATCCATTGGGGGGCAAGCTTGATCTGGAGACGGGAGAGAAGGGTATTTCTCCCGTCGGAAAGAGGAGAGTTCAGAAGCTCAGAGATGGGACGGGTCACCTCCATGATGAAGTTATCGGGGTCATTTTCTCGCCAATCAAAACGTCCCCGGTGACGAAACTCGGTCTTAAAGGCAAAGTTCTCGTTAATTGTCCACGATAGACCCACATTGGCATAATTCAGGGTCTGTTCTTCAAAGTTCCACCCCACACGGCCGGTGAGCTTCCATGAAGGAAAATTCCAAATGAAGATGCCGCGAAGTTTGGGGACCGTTTTCTTAAAGGTGTCATCGCCTAAAAATGCGTAGGCATGGAGGTCAACAGTAATATTAGGATCGAAGAGGGGGGTCTTTTTAAAGAAAAAGAGGTTGCGCACCCCCGATTGGATCACGTTAAGCCGGTTAAACCCATCTTGGATGCTAAAGGTAAAGGGGGTATTTGGAGAGATGGTGGGGTGGGTCATCCCATTGTAATAGATATAGGGTTTGAGGACATGGCGGACCGTTTGGTAGTTTCTCTTGAGGGTAAGATCAAAGAGGAGCTGGTAGATCAAAACCCCCAAAGCTGCGGGACGATCTTTTTGACTATCGCTATAGAAAACCCCTCTGGCTCCGATAAGGGGGGTAAGGGTGAAGCCGCGATGGGAAAAAGGGCGGTAAAGCTCGTTATGGGTTGATAAGCGAGCGGCATTAAAGTCGGGAATGGCAGGTTCGATGTCGCGGGCAGAAACATAATCGAGATAGGCCACCTTAAAGCGGTTTTCGGAGATGATCCCACTATTTCCGATCTCGAAAGGGCGAGGGGTCCAAAACGATTCGGGAAGTTCTTGTTTCATCCCTTGGAAACCGTTGATGCGAAACTTCCCGTCGATCCCAAAGATCATCCAGTCGTGGTAGTTTCGGATTTCCATCCGGGTCTGTTTGGCAGGACCAAGCTCAAACGCTTCGCTCCCAAAATCGGTCTGCATGTTTTTATCGCTTAGCCAATCATAGGTAGCATAAAACTGGGCCCGCTCGTCCTCACTTTTTGCCTTATAAAGTCCTTGAAGGCGGTAGTGAGTCCGCGCCTTATTGGGGCTCGTGTCGCGGTAAAAGGCGTCATGATCAAGGTAGCTCCGGGTCCGAAACTGTGTCCGCTTGTCAATCGAGCGGTAGTCAGACTCGAGGGCTCCTCCGACTCCCTTAGAGGGGCGGACATTAAGTTTGAAGAAAAGGTCGAGCTGCTCCCAGGAATAAACCCGGTAACGCATGCTAATTTTGGGCCATAGCCCCTTGTCCCAGTCGATCTGGTAGCGGACAGGGGAGTCTCCTGTTGACTTGAGGTTACTCTTAAAAGAGGGAAGCCATAGAATAGGGGTTTCAAAAAAGCGGAAGGTGACATTGTCAGCGGCTAAGAGGCGGTCTTTGGTGATTTTGAGCTCTCTTGATTGGATCTTCCAGTCACTTTTTTTGCTTTCACTTGTGGTAACAAAGGCGTTGTAGAGGTAAAAGCTCTTGTCGCTATTGAGGCGGATCTTTTCTCCTCCTAAAAACCACATGTCGATCGCTGTCACCCCTTCATAAACAACACCTGTTTTGGTGATAAAGTCATATTCGAGCCGGCGACCTACATAGGCTCGCCCCTCACTTTCGAGCATGAGATCACCCTCAGCAACTACCTTATGGACCCGCTCTCCCTTCTCCATCTTGTTGGTATAGACGATGTGACGCGCCTGAATCCGGAGCTCCGGCGAAGTGATCACCCCCCCTTGATCGGTTGAAACAACCCCCCCTTGATATTCAGGATCTTTGAGGTGAACGGTAAACTCTTGGTTCCCGAGCAGGGGGAATAGGAGCAAAAGGAAAAGAAGAAAACAAGCGCGCATGGAGGTAACTATACCTCTGCTTACCACCTAATGTCAATTGGAGGGATTTGATTTTTTCTTGGCTTATTTTATCCTCTTGCGCCGAAAAACTCGGTCCTTTAGGGCCAGTATACTGTCACGACTCCTTGCGCAGGGCCAATCAGCACTCTCACGAACATGAGGATGTTTACGATGTCCTCTACTTTGATGACCTCGGGAGGTACAAGCGGAGAATCAAACCCTTTGTCATTTGGGAGCCTCTGCCAATACTCAGGCCTGGCCAATATTTTACCCCATAGTCAGGGGTTATATACAAGGGACTAGCCTAACAGGATAGACTTTCAAACGTTATTGTATCCCTGCTATAGCAGCTAACCCATTTGCTGAATCAGATCCTGTTCAGTTATGATCATACGCCCCTGCCCCTGGATTCGAGCTGCTCTTTGCATCCATGGGTTCTTTAAGCTTTGCTCCATCTTTTCCTCTTCAGACATCGATAGATCTTTCTGACTCACCATGTTTTTGGCTAAAAAAAGTATTAGACAACCGTAATACCCTATCACTTTCGCCAATCCAATCTCGAGAGGAGAGAGTACAGCAACAATATAGGTTTTTCGGCCGATCTTAAGAGAGCTAATGGTTTTATACGGGGATGTCCCAGCATACCTTTCAAAGTAAGGCTTAAGGCGTTCTCCAAAGTAATTTTTTTTATAAATCATAGTAAGCATAGCCACAGAGATCAAATATAGGCCAAGCTTGGTTGGAGAATACTTATTACTCTTTTGAGCTTCGATATGCTCCTGCATACGTGCCACAAAATGAGGTGCTCTCGTATCGGTTATCCAATTTTTAGCATCTAGAATTCTAAAGGCATAGGTACCGATTCTTCCAGCCTGTTCTAAGCTACTTTGGAACGCAAAAAGGTTGTTAAACCACCCTTGATCCAAGACCATCACGTTGCTGGGTTCGGTATCGATTAAATAGATTCTAAGGTTCCCTTTTTCGGTAACATCTTCCTTTTTTCCAAGTCGGACATTTGAAAAAGTAGCATCAGCAAGCCCTACCTTAGTGACAAGACTAACAAGCTTGTCCGCAAGAGCTTCCTGCTCCCCTTTTGGCATGCTGTCAATGGCGTCAATGGTCTCTTGCCAACTTAAACAATCAACTTTTTCCGCAACAATCAAGAACCTTTGGTCGATAGGTAACGTCTGATTTTGGAGGTTTCCCTTTCGGATCTCACACAGCTCTTTTTTAGGCAGGGTAACCCCATCAAATTCATCAGGATTTTCACCAACAATGCGCCGAATGCGATCCGCCATTGCAATCCTTAGAAGAGAGCAGTAGGGATCTAGCTCCAAAAAATCTCCAGATAAATGGATGGGCGCACCCCCAGCAACCTGATCGTCGGGCTTTCTCTTCCCGGCATGTTTTATAATTTTCCCTGGAAGCCCATCATGTTCTAAGACGCTGTAATAAGGCTCAAAATTGGTTCCAACCGGTTTCTCACTTAGGATCCGCCATCCTTTGCCTTCAAAAGAATTCGCTAGTTTCTTATATCTAAATGGATTGAGTGTTAAGGGGCTAGAAAAAGCCTCCTGCAAATCTGAATCGGCAAACTGATCACCGATAAAGGTTTTGGTCACCTCGTCTTTGGTATGCCACTCTTCCAGTCTCTCTTGAGTTAATGTCTCCGGAGGTAAAAAGTGAACCTCGTAAAATAATGATTTTGCAAACTCTAGCATGTCTCTCTCCTAATGTAACATCATTACAGGAAGGATACCTTTTTTCTGCAATAAAACGCCATAAACTTTTAATGGGACTGTTAAAAAAGTTCCTTAAGGGCGGCCCCTAAAGGGAAAAATGAATGGCACTCCGGGGTACAATACAAACCATCAAATTATTGAATGGCCTTTAGCAAGAGGCCAGCGAGAGCAAATCGATTTTTTTTGTTCCCAAGATGGATCGCTTGCAGGAGAAGATCAATCCCTTCCCTTTCATGGCTCTCGGCAAGGGTTTCGTAAGTTTCAATAAGAAGACGGGAGGTTTCCTTCGGAGTGAGAGTAAAGGAACCAGCGGCTTCTTTCCGGTCTGTCCAGGAGAGCATCTCCCGAAACTGAAAAAGATCCTGCTCCTGCTCCTGCTTCAGCCACTTGTAGAGGGTCTCTTTATGGGGCCCCTCTATTTTCATCCGATAAAGGGCGAGATGGCAATAGGTCCGGATGAAGGGGGCGCCGACGCGACGCGACTCTTTTTGCAAAAGAGCGATCGCCCCTTTGGTATTTAAGTTTTCCAAAAGATGAATCACCATTGGAATTAGCTCATTTTCTTTCTTCTTAAAAATTTCGTGCGCAATATTTAAAAAATCTTCTTCGGGAAGCTCCAGACAATCTTGGAGGATTTGCTCTCTAAGAGCAAGGGTAATAGCGGAGATATCTTGCCCCATTTTTTTTCCGTATTGGGTCGCTGAGGGGATCACCTTCCATGCCATCAAGGAATGCCCTAGGGAATAGACGGGCTGAAAGCCGAGATCTTTCTCGTCTTTGAAAAGGATACTTAAAAGGGTGGGAATGGCGTTGGGTTGCCGCCGCTTTAATAATGCCAAGGCTGCATTGGCTCGGATGTGAAAGTTGTAGTCAGAAAGAAGGGTGGTGAGAAGACGATCGGTGTTGGGCATGTCGATCAAAAGGGAAATGGCCAAAGGATTTTTCTCTAAAGCGCTTTTCATAATGGTTTCACGATAGGTGATCTCCCCAAGCCTTTCTAAGGAGCGGCAGGCAGCAAGCTTGACATTGGAGTGGGGCGACTCGGCAAGCGTTTTTAGAAGAGGGATCGAATGAGAATCTTTGAGATAACCTAGAGCTGCAGCACAGGTCTCTTGCTCCGCTTGATCGGCATGGGTGGCAGCAGCGCGGATCTCACTTAAAAAATCATCCCGCCCATATTTGGCAGCAGAAAGAATCGAGGCTAAGCGGACGCTAAGATGGCGGTGGCTCACCATCTGCTTGAGAACACCCGCAGCATCGGCCGTTCCAATCATTGCAAAAAGCTCCGGAAAATAGACATGCATATAAGGGGGAAGTTTGTGCATGAGCGAGTCGATCATTCCCGTCACCTTTTCAGAGCGGCGCATCGCCAACGCATAAGCTGACTCCATTCGGACTAAGAGGTAGGGAGAAGAAAAGGCTTTAAAGAGAAGATCCTCAACCCTATCATCTTGGAGACGGCTTAAAAATTGAATCGTCGCCATCTGAATGACGGGATTTTGGCTAGTAACCCCAATTTCATAGAGTTCCATCCCCTCCTGGGAACCAGCAGTTCCTAACCCATACATGCTCAAAAGCTGGCTTTCCTCGTCATTGCTCCGAGCTCCTTGGGAAAGGAGAATGTGCCCTACCTGCTCTAAAATGGTAAAATCATGTTTCTCATTTTCTTTAACCCACTGCTCATAAAGGGCAATGCCCCGCTCGGCCTCTCCCGCTTGCATCAAATAGAGCACCTGGTTTTTGGAAATATACCCATTCCGATTCAAAATTTGGTTTTTCCCTGCACCAGCATTGCCCCTATCTCCTGAATAGGGGGCTGCTTCGATGAGGCTAAATCTAACTCCCCAGAGGGAAGGTGCTATCAAAAAAATTAAAAAAAAGAGTTTTCTCATCTCCCGTGATTTTTAGGGTTTTCCTATTAAAAAACTACTAAAATAAGTTTTTACTCGCCATTTAACCCCTCTTCCACTATACTCGGGGTCAAATTGAGGAGCTTTTTTTGGCTATACTACCTGTAACTAACCAGCAGCAGACTACGTCACTTCTTCAGACTCTTTCTCAGACTCTTTGGGACCTTTATGATCTCGTTGAAAGAGTCGTTGTCTTCGCTCATAGCTGCATTTTTAGATGCTTTCCTGCTGCTCCTGAAAAACCCCAGGAGACTCCTCCTGACACCTCACAGCCCATCTTGCTAACATCTGATAAGATTACTAAGGATTATATAGAAGAATTATTGAAGCAGTTAGATAGGACGGGACAGGTGACAGCAAAAGAGCTTAAACTCCTTCCCAAAATGATGCAAGAACATATTAAGAAAGTGGCTGAGAAAGAGACACTGGAAGAGTGCGTTATTGACCCCAAGCTGGTGAATTATTTAAAGCTCTATTTAGGGGCGCAGGTCTCTTCCTCATCGTGATGACACACGTCACACTCTTTTTTTTCTGGATTCCCACACCGTTTACACCCTAGCGGGTTTTTCGACTTAAAAACGCGACCAAGGCCGAGCCCTAATGCGCATAAAAGGACGATAACGATCGCAAAAATGGCGGTGGTCATTTCCCCTTCTTTTTTTCGGGAGTCGGGGGAGCACCAAAATCGACCCAAATCGGAGAGGTCCAAGCGATATGTCCATCCTCTTGCATCACTCGCATATAGTAGTAGGCGAAAGGAGGACGCTCATTTTTGGATTTGAGGGCAACGGTTTCTAAGGGTTGATCATCATCAAAGGCAAAGGCAAAGGTTTCTCCCTTCGGAGTCAAGGTGTGGAAGGGTTTCCCGTTTCGGATGATGAGGATTTCTTTGATGGGGGCAAGACAAACGGCATAGCCGGTGATGTGGCGGTTGTAGGCAAGGCCTGGCTTGGCCTTGGTATTGAGCTCCGATCCCATCGGGTTTCCTGCGATTTCAAGACCCGCAACAATGCGGGGGCCAGTTGTGGCGTAGCACGATTTTTTATCGAGCGCTTGGATGAGTCCATCGCGAGAATGGTTTGTAGCAAGAACTGCAGTCAGTCCTGGGGAGTACTGGGCCTGATCCTCGTCGAAGAGTCCTTTAAAAACACCTCGGTCATCGAGACCACCGGCGACAAAGCCAAAGCGGTAGTTTTTATTCAGCGCTTTTCGGATCGACCCTTCAGCTTTTTCTTTGATCCCTTTCTTCGACTTGGAAGCGATGGGGCGGGGGTTCCCTTCCCCTTTTGTACATTCGGAAGAACCCCAAGCATTGTAGATTTCGACCACTTTTTCATATTCAGGGGTGAAATTTTCAAAATCGTAGAGGGTTGTCGATCCCATGGTAAAAACGGGGATCGAAACAAAGTCTTTAGGGGTATGACTTTTGTAGATTTTTTTCAGATGGCTCGCTTTACTCTCTTTTTTGCGGAGAAGAGATTTTGAATCTTTCAGGTAGACAATTTGGCGGAGTCCTTCTTCCCCAGGAGTTCCTGTCCATTGGAGGCCTAGGAAGGTGGTGAACCGGTCGTCTTCGTTAAACTCGGCAACATGGGAGCCAATCCCTTTCCAGATATCGGCGGAGGTTTCCTCTTCACTCTCAAAGGAGGAGGTTCCAAAGAATTGGAGGGCTTCATCATCGCGAATGTGGCGGAGGCACGACTCGATGCTTTCCTTGGCGTCGTGGAGGACCGATTCTCCATGAAAATTTCCCCAATAAAGTTGACGATCTGTATCGGAAAAACACTTGATAGGGGCCGAGAGGAAAACTTCATTTGTCGAGAGATTTTTCAGCTGAATTTTATAGACTCCAGGCTCATTGAAATAGAGGTTGGGGAGGTTGATAAAGCCTGTTTCGGGAACAAAAAGTTTCCAGCTGATATTTTCTCTGAGTTGCTCATAAGAAAATTCGATAAGGGTCCCCTCAGGGGCGTTGCCGGTTAGGTTTCCAAACTCATCTTCGAAGCGGACAATCACGTCGAACCGTTGGTTTTTGTTGACGACAGAGGGGACAATGATCCGGATTGAGTGGAGCTCTCCCCCTTTTACATCAACATGGAAGGTTTCATGTTCTTTATACTCTCCCTTTCCCTTTGGATCGACATAGAGATTAAAAGGACGGCGGCGGAAGGTGTGAAACTGGGCGCGGTTCCCTTTTTTCTCAAGACCTGACCCTTCTGGTGTTCCGACAAAGATGGCGATTTCTTCTCCTGCTTTGACATCGCCGGGGAGGGTGAACTCAAACTGGGGGAGGGAGGAGTTGGGGGTTGCTACTTCGGTTGCCCCAAGAGATTTTTTGTTCGGAGTCTCCATCCAAATCAGATTTTTTTTGCTTTTGAGGTTCGATTGGGGGATTTCCCAGTCGAAATTTCGCCCTTTAGAGCCTAGGTCAAATTTAAGGCGAGCCCCTTTGGGGAGATCGTTCGCAGGGGCGTAGATAAACTTCCACGTTTTTTTCTCACCGGCAAAGGCGGTTTTTGGTTCGGCATAACTGATTGAACGGCGCATATTTCCCCTAGGGTTTTAGGTTTATTATATCATACAAGTTAATTATTTTTCAAGAAGACCTTTTCAATAGAGCGATCGCTCGATTCTAGAACTTCCAAATCAAAATTATCACTATGAATTTTCCACCCCTTGGTGGGGATCGTCCCTGCCCGATGAAAGAGATAGCCCCCGATCGTGTCATACTCGGGGCTTGTGGGGATCACGACTCCTAGCTCTTTTTCGATGTCGACGATCGTCATCTTTCCGTCGACGACCCATCCCCCATCGGGGTGGGGGTGATAGTTCTTTTCCTCTTCGATGATGTCATGTTCGTCGACGATTTCTCCCACTAGCTCCTCCAAAATATCTTCGATTGTTACTACCCCTTCCGTTCCTCCATATTCATCGACGATGATGGCGAGGTGGATCTGCTCATTTCTAAACTCTTGAAGGAGCGTTGAGATTTTTTTTGTTTCGGGGGAGTAGAGGACCGGTTTGATCAGATTTTTGAGAGGGGTTTCGAGAGGAGACTGTTCATTTTTTTCGATACTTTTGAAGTAGTATTCGATCACATCTTTGTAGAGAAGGACCCCTACAATTTCATCGACATTTTCCTTATAGACCGGAATTCGGCTATACCCCTCTGAGATGAACTTTTGGGCAGCTTCGTGGACCGTTTGGTTAACAGAAAGAGAGAAAATATCGATCCGGGGAACCATGATTTCTCGGGCGATCCGTCCCTGCATTGAAGCAAGGGCGCTGATGATCCGCTTATCGAAGGGCTCTAAATAGTCAGAAAGCTCTGACTCGAAGGCAAGCTCCAAGATCTTATCTTTGATTCTCCCTTTAGAGATCCGAAAAATCTCCTCCTCTTTTCCCTTAAGGAGACTTTTTTGGATCTTGAGAAGGAGAAAAGTGACTGGGGAGAAAAGGAGGAGGAAGAAGCTTGCAATCGGAGTTGTCAGACGGAGGAAGAAAGGAGGGGAAAGTTGGACAATGAGGTGGAAAAAAGCATCACAAACAAGGGCAATTGCAAGCAAAAGACAAATCCCCACCAAAGAGATCGGGGCAAAATAGAGGAGAAAAGAGATTGCATAGAGGAGGTGGAGGAAATGCTTGGTGCAGCTTAGAAGGTAAAAAAGGTTATCCCAGGGGTTTTTAGGAAAGAGCTTTTTCACAAGGCGATAGGTGAAAAAGAAGTGAGGTTTTTTCTGAAACTCTTTTTTGCTTTGGATTCTCCCTAAGAGGTGGAGCGATTTAGAAAGTCCTGTGATGGCAGAGGCGCCAAGAAGGAAAATTATAGGAAGAAGGAGGTATTCAATGCTCATTCATGGGCCTGCTTGGGGTTTTTAAGAAGAGATTGGATGACACTGACCGAAGTGAGTTCCAACGCCGTCTTTTCCGCGGCGCACTTCACTTTTGGGTTTGCCCCATGCCGAATGAGGAGCTTTGCCGTTTCAAAGACATTGACCGAATCGGGATTTAGGACTGCAAAATGGAGGGGGGTAAAGCCGTTGTAGGCGCCGGTTGTGAGCATGGCTTGGACATGTGCTCGCCCCGTTTCAACAAGCGCTCTTACGATCTCTATTTCCGCCTGCATTGCCGCAAAGTGAAGAGGGGTCGCTCCCCCATAGGTAGGGTCATGCTGCGGGGCATTGATATCGGTGCGGGGGCAATCGATCAATAGTCTTGCCTCTTCCTCAAATCCTTGCATTGCCGCAAAATGCAAAGGGGTTGCTCCATCGCGCGTTCCAAAGTTGGGGTTGATCTCTGGGTGATTTAAGAGGAGTTTGATTAAAGGGACAGCCCGGTTATTGACCGCAATATGGAGGGGGGTAAATCCTTCCTGGGTAGGTTGGTTAACCTTGGTCCCCTTTTGCTTTAAAAGGAGCTCCGTTGCCTCGTAGTTTCCATTAGAAACGGCGATAATAAGGGGGGTTGAATGGTAGTTATTGGGGGCATTTATATTCACCCCTTTCGAAATAAGGAAGGTGATGATCTCTTTTTTGTGCCCCCCTTTTTTAGAGCAGCAGGCCAAGTGAAGAGGAGTATTGCCATCTTTGTCTCGAGAGTAAACAAGGCGCATCCCCTCTTTTTCATAGAGGGCAAGAGCGCCCACAAGATCCCCACTTAAGCAAGCCCGGAAGAATTCAGACTCAGCCCCTCCGAAAAGGAGAGTCTGCATCCCAAATGCGAAGAGGAAAAACCACTTATTTACTGAGAAGGATGTCATGCTCTCTAAAATAATTGATTGCTGATTTTTCTTCACCCCTCATTATTCGAATATCTTCGGGGTTTTGGTCATCGAAGCCCAAAAGGTGGAGGAGGCCATGGACAATATATAACAAGACCTCTTCGTAGGGGTCGCCCCCTTTTTTTGCGACATACTCAAGAGCTACCTCGGGGCAAACGAAGATTTCACCAAGGACGACATACCCCTCTTCCATCGGATCATCGATTGGAAAGGAGATGCAGTCTGTGGGGGAGGGATCGTTAAAATAAAGGTCGTGGAGGTGGGAAATTTCTTCTTTATCGACAAAATGGATGGCCACTTCGTCTACTTCGACACATTTCCACTTTAGGAAGGTTTGAACGAGGCGCTCCACCTTCTCTTTGGAGAGGGGAAGAGCGCTTTGGGCAGAAACAACGTTAACGTTCACTGCATGGTGGGCGTTTTAGGAAGGCCGGTGACCTTCTTATCTTCACCCTCTTTCCAGCGGCCGAGCTTTTTCAAAACATCGATTCGCTCGAACCTTTTGAGGACGTTCCGTTTTTTCGCAGTTTTGCTTGATTTTCCATAACTAGGATGACGTGACATTTCTAGCTCCTCCCCCCTTTCACTTTAGGGATGAAGGTGCCATGGGCGGCCTCTCCCGTAAAAACGTTTACATGTTCTTTAAATCCCTTGGGGAGGTTGTCCTTGAGGGGACCTGTTTTTTCTGCGCCGTAGCGGGGTTTTCTAGGGCACCGCTTGAGACGATCTTTCTTGCTGACTCGTGTCATAGTTACTCCATTGTAAAGGGCGACTATATCAGATCGAAAAGAAAACTTCAACCCCTGACATTACTTTTCCTTAATAGTCATCGAAAACAGGTTCTTCCCTGGGGGGAGACTTCGGCCTAAACCCAGTGCTCCTAGATTCACTCCGATCTATGATGGCATAAACTTTATTTGCCAGTAGAGCCAGGATCGGTTTGTAGCTGGCGTTATTAAAACGATCGGGGTGAATGCGTATAGAGTCTTTTTTAGAAAAGTTAAGCTTCGTACCGTTAACAAGAGCGTCAACTCCCTGCTCAAAAAGAGGTCGGAGCGGAGATTCTGAAGTTAGGTTAGCGTCCACTATTTTCTTGAGAGCTTGCCGGTCCTTCTTTTTGATAAGAGAGTCTAAGTATTCCTTTTTGAACTTCTGCATATCGGCTGTTGAGGCAAGTGCCCACTTTGCATCGGTATTCTGATTAGACTGGGAGGAAGAAGAGGAGGCAGCGCGGGAGAAAGTAGAAAAATATGGGTGCCTCCCTTGTTTTAACGAGGCTATTGTGCGCTTAAGCGTGTTTATAGTATCCCGTGAGCTCCTACCTTGGATCTCAAGTCTGGAGATTTCGCTATTAAGTCTGGAGACTGCCCATTTTTGCCCGAGATTAGTGCGTTCAAGGAAGGAGATTTTTGCATTAAGGGAGAGCTTTTCGGTTACAAAGGTGTTGTTTCTGGCTTCAAGGGTTATGTTTTTAGATCTAAGAGACTCATTCTTTTCTTTCAAACGTGTATTTGCTTGCTCAAACTTTTGCAACCGGTTCTGTTGACGATCAAGGACCGAGAGTACACTCTTCAAGTAAAGTCTATTGACTGTTTTTAGCAAAGCCAGACCTAAGAAAGCGGCCGAGATAGCTTGTCGGGGAGTAAGGTTAGAGATGGTTTTCCAGGCGAGAGAAGGGTTGTTGACAGAGCTTGCGTACGCTTTGAGCTTCTTGAAGCATAGGGCATTAAACCCTATGATGAGGCTTAAGAGGATCCATTTAATCGGAATGGGCATATCTCCTCTCCTTTTGGTAGGTCCTCTGGTAGGTCCTCCAAAATCGTATGTGAATGACTGGCGGCTGAATGGGTTGGACAAAATAAATTCAGCAATATTAAAAGGCGCCTTGAGGGGAAGGTCCTTTGGACCATCCATACCCTGATAAGCCGGGTGCAACAAAGAGGTAGGCCCTAATCCAAATAATGATGTCATTTAAAAATCTCCCTAAAAAAAGTCCTTTTACTCTCAAATTCTAGGTGACTATATCAGATCAAAAAGGAAACTTCAACCCTTTTATACCGAAACGAGGGCAGCCCCCTAATGGGTGATGATGGTGAAGCCAGCTGTTTTATAGCTCTGGTAGCGCTCTTGGGCCGTCTTGTTCTTCTGGGTAGAGGCCAGATCTTCGATTTCGTAGATCTTTGTAAAGGAAAGATTTTTATTGTCGATCGGTTCGGGGCAGAGATTAAGAATGCTCCGGGCCCCATTGGGGTTTTGTTTCGACGAGGTAAGGACGATTAGGTCCTTGCAGGGGGCATCTTTGATCACATGGGGAAGGAAGCTTTCAGGAGGGATGCGCCAAAGCAATAGATCGACATACTCGAGCGCTTTTTCGTGGGGAAGGCGGATGAGAAGGGGCTCTTTTTTTTCAAAATATTCTTTCGCTAAGCGGACGATCAGAGCCTTTTTCTCCTGATCGCTCCGTACTTGAAAAAAGAGGGTCCGGATCTCTTTACCCATCCTTTTCCTCATCGGGGTGGTAGATGCCGCAGGAAAGGAGAAATTTGAAGAGATCTTCAGTCTCGATGTCGGTTTTTTTCACCTCATCTTTGTGGTACATGACTAAAAACCCCGAAATGGGGTGAGGAGCCGTTGGAATGAAGACCGACTGGAGCTCTTGTTTTTTTTGGTTGACCTCTTCTGGGGGATTTCCAGAAAGGAGGCCCATGGCGCGGCTTTTTTCGTGGGGAAAGGGGACCGTTACCGTTCCTTTGAAGAACTCCTTTTTCTTTTCGGTAAAAACGCTAGAGCTTACCTCGCGGGAGATCCGATAAATGGTTTTGATGATGGGGATTTTTGCAAAAATTTTGTCGGTCAGCTTGATAAACCAGGAAAAAAAGATCCGTCTTCCCAAAAAGCCAAGAAATAGGGTGAGGAAAAAGAGCAGGATCAGGACGATAATCCGGCTGACAAAAAGGAGGATATATTTGTGGCGAGCACCTAACTCAGTAAGACCATGCCCTGTAATGAAATCAGAAACAAGTCCGGCAAAGGGGGCGGTGAGAAGGTCAACGATAAAGACAACAATCACAATAGTGATGGTGATCGGAAGGAGGATCGCTAGCCCTGCGAGGAAGGTTTTTTTCATGGCGCCGGTTCTTCAGGAATTTGGGTCGGATGCTCAGGGGTAATCACGCCACAGGAGACGATATACTTAATCGCTTGCTCTGGCTTGAGATCGAGGAAAATCATCTCCTCTTTTTTGTACATCAAAAGGAAGCCGGTCGTTGGGTTGGGGGTTGTTGGGACAAGTACCGAGAAAAGCTCTTCGTTCACCCCTTCGCAGCACACCTTGGGAGACTCTCTCGACACAAGCCCCATGACGTAGGAACCGCCTTTGGGGAAGGGGACCATCACCACCTGCTTAAAGGAGCTTTTGTCGGTGACAAAAATGGTCTTAATGATCTCTTGCGTTGTCTTATAAACCTTATTGACAAGGGGAATCCGGTGGAGAATTTTATCGCTTAAATTGATCAGCGCCTTGAAGAAAAACCAGCGGGCAATCATCCCCAAAAGGACCGTGAAAAGAACGAGACAGACCAAGATCAGAAGCTTGCTTCCATAGAGGACCACCTGCTCGGGGGTGAGAAACAAAAACCCTTTATTTAAGAGGTTGAGATCTTGCAAAAAATTAGAGACAATACCGATGAACGGTTTAGTCAAAAAATCGACGATAAAAACAACGATGGCGATCGTTACCGCCAGGGGCAAAAGAATGACAAGCCCTGTCACGAGATATTTTTTCATACAAAGTGGAGTGTAGAAGCTAGGACTTTATTAATCAAGAGCGCCTCCGTTTCTTTTTGGTGAAACGGGACCGCTTTTTCTTTGGTTTGTGCTGGCGGGGAAGGGCCCATTTTGTCTCCATCATGATCAGATCGACCTCTTCGAGAAGAAGCTCAAGAGGAGAGCCTATTTTATAGGTTTTTCCTGTGTCTTGTCCCACGAGGAGTTCTCTTTGCTGATTATAAACATAATAATCGTCCTCTAAATCGGAAAGGTGGAGAAATCCCTCATATTGGAGGGGAGCGACTTCAAAGAAAACGCCAAAGGGCTTGAACTTACTGACGATGGCTTGGTGGAGGCGAGCCGGATCCTCTTCCTTGTATTTTTGGAGGAGGCGGAGTTTTTTAAGCATCACGACGCTCATTTCTGCTTTGAAAGAGACCCGCTCCTTGTCGGAGCAGCTTTTAGCAATCAAGGTGAGATCCTCATCGGAGCTTTCGAAAAGGCGGCGGTGGATAATCAGATCGCTATAGCGGCGGATGGGGCTCGTAAAGTGGCAATAATTTTCGAGGGAAAGGCCGTAGTGACCCACATTGTTTTCGGAGTAGACCGCCAGCTTCATGCTCCGGATATAGGCGATTGAAAGCTGCTCGACATAAGGACTTCCCTTTGCTTGTTCAAAGAGCTTTTGAATATCGTCCACCTCGGGCTTACCAGGCAAAGAAAAGCCTAAGCTCCGCGCTAGGTCATAGAAGGTTTCTAAGTTGTCCTCTCCAGGGGGTTCATGGACACGGAAAATGCCCCCCTTATTTTTTTTCATAAAGTCTTGAGCGACGAGCTCGTTAGCT
Organism: Chlamydiota bacterium; assembly: GCA_021772275.1. GTDB lineage: Bacteria > Chlamydiota > Chlamydiia > Chlamydiales > Simkaniaceae > Neptunichlamydia. The sequence goes on from JAJFMJ010000015.1 coordinate 93,268, forward strand.
TTGAGCATAAACTCTTCGACAAGTTGGTGGGTGATGTCATACTCGACCACCTCATACCCGGTTGGCTCTCCCTTCTCGTTGATTTTGATCACAATTTCAGGAAGGGCTAAATCGACCGACCCCCGCTCCCGCCTTTTTTTCTTCAAAAGAAGGCACAATTTTTCAAGTCGCTTGAGAGTCTCTGCGTGGGGGCTTTCGACCTTCCCATCGAGAACTTTTTTCGCTTCCTTATAGGTGAACCGTTTTTGGCTAAAAATCGCTCCGCGGACAATTTTGTAACCCAGGACTGTCCCTTCTTCATCAAGATCGATCAGGACCGAAAGGGTCAATCGGGTTACTTGCTCTTTTAAACTACAGAGATGGTTAGAAAGCTCCTCGGGAAGCATGGGGACACATTGTCCTGGAAAATAGGTTGAGTTGGACCGTTTCTTGGCCTCCTCATCGAGGGGAGTTCCCTCCTTCACATAGTGGGAAACATCGGCGATGTGGACCCCCAAATGGAAGTGTCCTTTCTCATCTTCGGTGAGCGACAGGGCGTCGTCAAAATCGCGGGCTGTATCGGGATCGATCGTCATACATTCAAGGTGGGTCAAGTCGGTTCTTCCCTCGATATCTTTTTTTTCTACCTCATCGGGAAGCTTTTTTACCTGCTCTATTACCTCTTTGGGGAACTCTTTTCGAATCCCAAAGTCGCGGATCGCAGCGGGGATGTCGGTCCATGCTTCTTCAATCGTCCCCAATTTTTCAATCACGGTGCAAATGGCAGGGGATTTTTCATCTCCCCAGTCATCTACTTTTAGGGCGAGACGATCCCCAATTTTATATTTTGTCTTCTCATTTTTTTTAACGAGAGCCGTTTTGGAGGGGCCAAGTGAGTGGATATAGAGGAGGTAGTGTCCCTTGGGGTTGATCACCCAGACAATGCCGACGAGTTCCTCTTTTCCCCGTGCAAGGACGGCTTGGACCATCCCTTCGGGTCCTTTGTCTTTTTTTTGCTCGAGAGAAATAGAGACTTCAACATGGTCGCCATCGACCGCATTTCCTTTCAAACTTTTCGGGATAAAAATATCCTCGGGATGTTTTTTAGGGTCATCGGGAGAGACGAAAGCAAAACCTTTGGGATGAACAGAGATGGTGCCGGTCATCGTTCCGGCAAATTTTTTGTTTAATTTTTTCATTACTATCTTCAATTATACAGGATTAAAAGGATAAGTGCAAATGGTGTGGGTTTTCAAGCTTACTTTCCTCCTCTTCTTCCTATTTGGGATGAGGAATGAGGAACTTTTGACCTCTTATTCCACCGCCGAGCTTCAAGAAATGGCTGCTGCAGGCCAGGAAGTTCTGAAATGGGAAAAGTGCGTTGCCCAAATGGACCATTACCCCTTAGAGGATGTCTTTGATGAAAAGAGCCGTGCGCAGTATTACTATCATGCTCATCGTAGGGGAGAACAGGGTCATTTTCATCTCTTTTTAAGAGAGGAAGAAGACGATTATGCCCATCTTGTTGCGATTTCGATGGATAAAAAGGGGAGAGCGCAAGGGCTTTTTACCACCAACCGGTGGGTGACCGATGAGAAAAACTATCCTCCTGCAGTTCGAAAAGAGATGGTTCGCCATTTCCATGTGGGGCATGACCACCCTTCCCATGCCATTAACCAATGGCTCAATGCGATGGTTGTCCTCTTCCGCCCCCAAATCGATCGTTTGATTGAGAAAAGGGACAAACGGCGCTTTCTTCCTATAGAAATCACCTCCGAAACAAAGATTTCGGTAAAGGCGCAGCTAAAGAAAATTCAGAAAATTTTAGAGGAGAGAGAGCTCTCCTCTAAATTTTAATATTTGCGGCAAGGACCGCTAGGTTTGCAAGGCGAGCCTTGTCTTTGCCCAGGTTTGCAAGGAGCGCATTGGCGCTTAGGCTTGCACTCTTTTTTGCTGCAAGAAGCCAAAGCTCCCCCGGCAAGCATCAGTACTCCAGCAAATAACAAAATGTTTTTTTTCATCATGAACCTCCGTTAAATTGGGTCTTTTCCCACAGATAGAGGTTCACGTCCCAAAATGTCAAGATAAACAATCCAAAACTCGACAGGGAGCTTTTCTTTCATTGCTTGGGCAAAGGTTTTTGAGCCAGAAGCTATGCAGGCGGTGGCAAGGGCGTCGGCAAGGGCGCAGGTGGGGGCTCGGACGGTGACTGAGTAAATGCTTTTTTCATTTACCTTAACCATCTCTTCGGTGAAGGGGTTGATGATGTGGGTATAGGTGGCTCCATCTACTTCCCACCTCTGCTCGGCGGAGCCGCTCGTTGCAAGGGCTCCATTTTCGAGTGGGACCACCCTATCGTTCAACAGAATTTGCCAAGGACGCCCTGAGGGGTGCTTTCCATGGACACGGAGATCACCTCCCCACTCGACGTAGAGGTTTTTGCACCCCTGCGCAAGGAGTCGTTCGACGATCTGGTCGATCACATATCCTTTGAGCATCCCATCAAGGTCGTAGCCGGGAGGGTGCGCTACTTGTGTTTTGAAGGTTTGGATCGGGCCACGCAAGGTGGGATCGTACCATCCGTTGGTGAGCGTGCAAAAAGAGTGGGCTAAAGAGAGGATGGGTTGAAGCTCAGGAGAACTTGGAGAAAGAGAAAGGAGCGAATGGGGGTTCCAGTGGTTATAAAGGGTGTCGACCTCTTCGAAAACCTCTCCCAAAAGAGATTGAACAAGAGCTTTATTCGGGGAGCCGCCGATTTGGATCCGATAGGGGTGGCCATGGGCCACTCCTTGAAAGTGGGAGGGTCCTTTATTGCAACCGACAAGCAAAATTAGAAGGAGAATTAGCCGCATCGTTTTTTATAGCTTTCATAAGTATTGGAGAGAAGCATCGCAATGGTCATCGGTCCAACACCACCAGGGACAGGGGTGATCGCTGAAGCGATCTCTTTAACGTTGTCAAAGTCGACATCGCCGGCGAGACCTTTCGACGTCCGGTTTATGCCGACGTCGATCACAACCGCTCCTTTTTTGGCCATATCTGCGTTGATAAAGTGGGGGGTGCCAAGGGCGGCAACTAAAATATCTGCCTGTTGACACAGCGCTTGAAGGTTTTGGGTTCCGCTATGGGCGATAGTCACGGTAGCATTGGCCCCTTTTTTCTTTTGCATTAAGAGAGCGGCAAGGGGTTTGCCTACGATGTTGCTTCGGCCGACGATGACAACGTGCTTGCCCCCGGTTTCAATTCCACTTTTTTCCAAAAGGGTGGCAATGCCGAGGGGAGTACAGGCAACAAAACCTCCAGTAACTCCTAGGAGAAGTTTTCCCATGTTGATGGGGTGAAACCCATCGACATCTTTACTCGGATCGATTGCTTCAATAATCGCAGCCGCGTCGATCTGCTTAGGAAATGGTTGTTGGACTAAGATGCCATCGATGTGGTCGGCCTGGTTGAGTCGCTCGATTTCTGCAATAAGGGCTTTTTGAGTGATGTCGGCAGGAAGAGAAAGAACTTCTGAGTGGATGCCCACTTGCTGACACCCCTTTTTTTTCATCGCGACATAAGTTTGTGAAGGGGGATCTTCTCCGATGAGAATGAAGGCCAAGCCAGGTTTGCGCTTCTTGGCTTTTGCAATCTCTTGTCTTAGGGTTTCTTGAATCTCTTTGGCAATTTTTTTGCCGTCAATCAGCTGCATCGGTGGTCGCCTTGGTTAATGGGGAAGGCTATTTTTTTGTTTGCTCTTACCGGTTTCGATATTCTCATTGATACTTTGATTTATTTTGTCCAATAAAATATAGCTTTGTAGCCCAGAAAATTCTTGATGAATTTTACTTCTGAGCTGTCCGATTTGAGAGTTTAATTCACCTCGAAACTGCTTACCTTGAGACTCAACTTTAATCCCCTCTGCATCGCTCCCTTCTCTTGGATAGGAGGCTGCTTCGAGGGAGCTAAATCTGGGGCGACAGCTTTGGCAAACTTTCGATTTTTGAGCTTTTTCCGGTATAATTATTGTTATGTTTAAATGGCTAATAATCATAAACTTATGGTTTTGTGGTTGAGTCTTGAGTGAAGCGGTTGGAAATCACCACGCAGTGCGTGGCAAATCTTTCTACGTTTCTGATTTTTCATGGTCCAAAAGCTAGGACATTATTCACTATGTCCGTGATATTGGACCAAAACAAGAGATAAGTCAAGGCAAATCAGCTGCATCGGTGATGGCCTTAATTCGCTTTACTATTTGCTCGTGCAGAAGTCCATTCGAGGCGATCACAGCCCCTTCCTCCAATGAGGTGTAGGGACCATTTTCAAAGTTTGTGAAGACGCCCCCTGCCTCTTCGATCAGGAGTTTGCCCGCCGCATAGTCCCAAGGCCTTAAAGCAACTTCCCAAAAAGCGTCGAAACGGCCCGCTGCCAAGTAGGCTAAATCAAGCGCTGCCGATCCGATCCGTCGAATGGGGATCCCCATCTTAGCAAATGTGTTAAAATGGTCCAAGCAAGAAAGGGGATTTTCATGCACATTGTAGGGGAAACCGGTTGCTACCATGGCACTATCGAGAACGGCTGTCTCCGTCACCTTTAATTTTTGCCCATTGAGGAAAGCGCCCATCCCCTTCTCGGCGATGAAAAGTTCCTCGTTCATAGGGTTATAAACTACTCCTGCAAGGACATCTCCTTGAAAAGAGGCGGCAATGCTTACCGAAAACATCGGAATCTTGTGGGCAAAGTTCACCGTTCCATCCAGGGGATCGATGATCCACAAAATTCCCTCTTTTTGGACTCCCGATTCACCACTTTCTTCTGCTAAAAAAGAGTGTTCGGGAAAGTGGGCTTTAATCGCATCGATGATGATCCCTTCGACCTTTTTATCCCACTCGGTGACAATATTGTGGCGCCCCTCTTTGTTTTCAAAGAGCATCTCTGTGCCAAACCCCTTTTTCAGCACTTCCCCCGCTTCCATTGCAGCAAGGGTAGCCACCATTGTTAGGCGAGAACGGAGAAGATTGGGTAGATCAAGCTCATTCGGCATGGATTTCCTCCTTCCTCTCCTTATACCACCACTTGTTCAAAAGTAAAGGTTCAACCCAGTTACGATCCATTATCGCCCCGTTTTTGGGAAAAAATCCTTAATGGCGGCGGATTTTTCCTTCCCAATAGCGCCTTCGGCTATGGGGTCGTCAAAATCTTTGCCCTTAAAAATTTTTCTTACCAAACCCAGGGCAATCCTGAACCGCAACTTGGGTTTTGCCAAGTGCCAGACGACCAAGGGAAAAGAGAAAAGGAGGTAACCGTAAATTCCATCAATGAGTGGAAAAATGAGAAGGTCGGTCGCCACTCCCTTGAAGGTCAGGGGAAAAGAAGGGTCGTAAAAGAAAAGGGAGAGGCGAGCAAGGAGGGTCCAGGTAAAGGCAATGACCACCGTATAGGAGATAAAGCCGATCGCTTTATCGACTACATAGACTTTATAGCGGTAAAGGATGGAGGTTAGACCCACCGCGATCAGAGGCTGGAGACCAAAAGGGGAAGAGGAGAGGAGGTCGAGGATCAGGCCACATCCTGCTGCTACCCAAAGGGATTTAAGAAACGAGGCGCGCCGATACAACAGGGCAAAGAAGGGGGCAAAAAATTGGAGGGGAAAGGGGAGCAAAAGGGCGCTTAAGAGAGCGATGAAGAAATAGGGCATTGGTGCCACCTCCAAGCTGTTTCTAAAATGGTCGACAGGTCAGAATATTTTGGATTCCAGTCGAGCACTTCCTTGGCTTTACTGGGATCTGCCACTAAAATCGGAGGATCACCAGCAAACCGCTCCCCTTGGACAAGGGGGATCGGGTGGTTGAGCGTTTCGATCACCTCTTGTACCGAATATCCTCTTCCCGTTCCTAGGTTAAGTGTAAGGTGTTTTTCTCCTTTTAGGAGTTTTTCGAGAGCAAGGACATGGGCATCGGCAAGGTCGGTCACGTGGATGAAATCGCGGATCGGCGTTCCATCGGGAGTTTCATGGTCATTCCCATAAAGGGTAAAGGTTTCCCGCTGCCCTATCGCCGTTTGGATAAGGAGGGGAATCAGGTGGGTTTCCGGGGCGTGGCACTCGCCGATTTCTCCCTCGGGATCGGCGCCGGCGGCATTGAAGTAGCGGAGTGTTGCGACTCTTAGCTTTGTCTTTTGGAGAATCTTTTCGACCATCCACTTTGACTCACCGTAGGTGCTGATAGGGCATTGGGGGTGGGTTTCGCTAATGGGAGTTTGCTCGGGCATGCCATAGACGGCGCAGGTGCTCGAAAAGACGAAACAAGGGACCCGCTCTTCTAAAATTTTGAGAAGGTTGACCGTTTTTCCCACATTGTTTTGGTAGTAGTCTAGAGGAAAACGCTCAGACTCTCGAACATTGGAAAGAGCGGCGAGATGGATCGTTCCAATAACCTGGTATTCGTCGATTACCTTCCGAATAAGATCTTGGTTTCCAATATCTCCTTCTATAAAGGGGCCCCACTTAACCGCCCACGCATGTCCTAAGGAGAGATTGTCGATCGTGATAGGTTCATATCCTTTTTGTGCGAGCGCTTTACAGATGTGACTTCCAATATATCCCGCCCCCCCTGTAACAAGGACGTGTTGCACTACACTGCTCCTCGCGAGATTAAAACGAGGGGAATGGTTTTTAGAACGACCATGAGATCGTAGAAAAACGATTGCTTTTTATAGTAGAGACTGTCGAGCTCAACCCGATCTTCATAAGAGAGGTGGCTTCTCCCCGAAATTTGCCACAGACCGGTAATTCCTGGCTTGACAGCTAGGACAAACTGGGCATATTTTTTTAGAGGGCTATTTCCTTCACCCTCGAGCTCCTCGATATAGTGAGGACGGGGTCCTACGACACTCAGATCTCCCTTAAGGACATTAAAAAATTGGGGGAATTCGTCGAGAGAGGTTTTTCGCAAAAACTTTCCAATCGGGGTGCAGCGGGGATCGTTTTGGAATTTTTGGTAAATCTCCCACTCTTCCCGCATCTTAGGGTTGTATTTAAGCATATCCTCGAGCCGCTTTTCGGCATCGAGATACATCGTCCGAAACTTGTAAATCGTGACGTGTTTGCCTTCTTTCCCGAGCCTTTTGCCGATATAGAAAATGGGTCCTTTGGATCCGAGTTTGATAAGGAGGGCAAGGACTAAGTAGACTGGCGAAAAAATGGTGACAAAGGTCATGCTAAAAACAAGGTCGAAAAGGCGCTTGAAAAAAGGATAGGAGGGATGAGTGGTTTTTTCTATGACTGCTTCCATGGAAGCCATTGTACATCTTTAGAGATATATTTCAAATAGAGACCCCTTCAGGGAGGATGCTGATCGCTTCATCCATAAAGGTTTGGGCAAGAGCTCCTGCTCGCGCCCGCCCAAAGAGGGTAAGCGCCGTGGCTTTACGATTGGCAGTGTCTGAGCCAACCGGTTTCCCCATCGCTTCTTCGGTTCCTGTTTCATCGAGAATATCATCGCGGATTTGAAAGGCAATTCCATAGTAATCGCCTGCCTCTTTCAGAGCGGCTTGATCTTCAAGGGAGGCACCCGCAATGACAGCGCCCGCTTCGAGGGCAGCAGAAAAAAGGGCAGCGGTTTTTCCGAGATACATTTGCTTGAGGGTGTCCCAATCGATCTCCTTTCCTTCGGAAAGAAGGTCGATCACCTGCCCGCCGATCATCCCATGCCCCCCTGCGGCGCGGGCAAAGATGGTGATTACCTCGCGGGGCGCGGAGCTTTTGGCAAGGACTTCAAAGGCATAGGTCAAAAGAAAGTCGCCAGCAAGGACCGCTTGTCCTTCGTCGTAGACTTTATGCAAGCTGGGTTTACCCCGCCGCAGATCATCATCGTCCATGCAGGGAAGGTCGTCGTGGATGAGCGAATAGGTGTGGATCATCTCAAGAGCTGCGGCAGCATCGAGCCCCTCTTCTACGGGAATGCCATAAGCTTCGAGCACTTGGAGGAGGAGCTGCGGGCGGAGCCGTTTTCCGGGAAGGAGGAGTGAGTAGCGGGCAGCTTCGAAAAGGGGAGCGTGGGGCCCTTCTGAAGGGGGAAGGAGTTTTTCTAGGTGGTCATTGATCAATGAGTGCAGCGTCATATCGTTCTTGGGTCTTGAGAAGTTTCTTTAGAAGGGCTTCCCGGGTAGGGAGCACTCCAACGCCCACATAGTGGAATCCTTTCACCCCCATCTCTTGAGGATGATACTGGTTGCGTCCATCAAAAAAAGCGCTTCCTTTCATTTTGGACAAAACAGTCTTTAAATTGACAAACCGAAATTGCTTCCATTCGGTTACAAGAACGATCGCATCGGCATCTTGCGCTGCTTGATACTCACTCAGGCAAAAACGGACATTCCCCTTAATGATCTTCTTGGCATTTTCCATTGCCACCGGATCGTAAAGGCGGAGGCGGGCCCCTTTTTCCAAAAGTGCGTCGATGAGGGTAAGAGAAGGGGCTTCTCTCATGTCATCGGTGTTGGGCTTAAAGGCAAGCCCCCAGATTGCAATCGTTTTTCCTTCAAGCCCTCCCTTTTTGGCAAAGTAGTTTGAAAGCCTCTTGAAAAGGCGTTTTTTCTGCTCTTCGTTGATCGTGTCGACGGCTTCGAGGAGGGGAGTTTTGCAGCCGAGCTCTTCAGCAAGGGCGCGTAGGGCGCGGATATCTTTTGGAAAGCAGGAACCGCCATACCCCGCCCCTGCGTAGAGAAAGTGGTACCCGATTCGATGGTCCCCACTCATCCCCACTCGCACCTGATTGATGTTTGCTCCTACTTTTTCACACACTTCGGAAAGCTCGTTCATAAACGAGATGCGGGTGGCGAGCATCGCGTTCGATGCATACTTGGTCAGTTCGGCAGAGGCAATATCCATAACCAAAATCCGATCACGGTTTAAGGTGAAGGGGATGTAAAGCCGCTTTACAACTTGGGTCGCTTGTTCGCTATCGCTTCCAATCACAATCCGGTCGGGTTTCATACAATCTTCGATCGCTGTTCCTTCTTTGAGAAATTCGGGGCAGGAAACGATATCAAAAGGGTGGTCAGAAAGAATGTGATTTTTAAGTTTTTTAGCTGTTCCAACAGGGACCGTTGACTTATTAACGATGACGGTATAGCCGGTCATCTTTTCGCTGATCGCCTCGGCGGCAGCTTCGACCTGGGAAAGGTCGGCAGCGCCCCCCTTTTTCGATGGAGTGCCAACGGCGATAAAGTAGATCGAGGCTTCGGGCATCTCGGTAGTAAAGCTAATGCGTCCCTCTTTTTGGTTGCGAAGGACGAGCTCTTTCAGTCCCGGTTCGTAGAAGGGGATGGTCCCTTTTTTAAGGAGGTCGACCTTTTCTTGGTCAATATCGACGCAGGTGACTTCATGTCCCATCTCTGCAAAACAGGTTCCTGTAACAAGTCCGACATATCCAACACCGACGACGACAATCATTCTAAAACTCCATTATGGAGAGTATAGATGAAGTCACACTGCTTGGCAAGTTCTTGGTTGTGGGTGACGACGATGAGCCCTTTCCCGAGTTTTTTTGCCGAAGAGATTAAGAGCTCATGGATCCGCTCCGAGTTGGCATCATCGAGGTTGCCTGAAGGTTCATCGGCCAAAATGAGGTCAGGGTCATTACAAAGGGCTCGGGCAATTGCCGCTCGCTGCTTTTCCCCACCTGAAAGTTGCTTTGCTAAGTGGTGGAGCTGCGGGGTAAGGCCGACCTCTTCTAAAAGACGTTTGGCTACCGCTTCTTTTCCTCCAATCCGTCCGATGCGGGTCGGCATTAAGACATTGTCGAGAACTGAGTACTCGTCGAGAAGGTTATAGTTTTGAAAGATAAAGCCAAGGTGTTTGTTCCGGATCGAGGGGGCGCTGTCGTCAAGCGCGGGAGTCCCCACAATTTCGAGCGTTCCCCCAGAGGGAACATCGAGCGTTCCTAAAATGTGGAGGAGGGTACTTTTTCCAACTCCCGAGGGTCCCATAATTGCGACTGTCTCTCCGGCGTGAACAGTGAGAGAAACTCCTTTTAAGATCTCTGTGGGGACCGGTTTGTCAAAAACCTTGGTGAGGTTGGTTGCTACAAGAAGTTTCTTCATTCAGACCTCAAGATTTGGGAGGGGGCGAGTTTTGTTGCCTTTAGCGCTGGTACTAGCCCTGCCAGGAGGGAAATAATTGGCGTGGCGATCAAGATAAAGGTCAAAGCGTGGTTGCTGAGTTCGTTGGGGAGGGACTTGCCATAAAAGACGGCGTTGAAGGCGTCGTGTCCTTGCAAGAAGCTCAGAAAGCTAACCACCCCATCGATATTGTGGAGGGTGAGCATCGCTGCCACCGTTCCAATGAGGGTGCTCAGCGTTCCCATAATGCCGCCGCAGAGGGTGAAGATGAGAGCGATACTCTTCTTCGAGGCTCCCATGGCGCTAAGGATCGCGATCTCTTTTTTCTTGTCGTTCACCAAAATAATGAGAAGGGAGATGATGTTGCTACAGGCGACAAGGAGGACGATCACCCCAATTAGGGTAAAGAGATATTTGTCACTTTGGAACTGTTGTAAAAGGTCTTTGGCAAAGTCATACTCGTGGAAGGTGGTGATTCTAAAATAGGGGGAAAGTCCTTTTTCGACAAAGGCTGCTTCTAGAGCTGCTTTGGTCTCTTTGGCTTGCCCCAGATCGCTCAAGTAAACCTGGATGCCGTTGATCATATTGGGATCGATGGTTCCATCAGTTGCTGCATTGATCGCATGGGGAAGATCGGAGTTGCTTAGGATCACTTTGGCGCCGATGGCCATCACACCGGGGTCATAAAAGCCGGTAACGGTGACGGGAAGGCGCTGCTCTTGGACCGAGCTGCTGGTGGCGGCGCCATAAGAAAAATAGCCCACATCACCTATTTCTACCTGGCTATTTTGAAAGTGTTTGGGAAGGACAACCGCTGGCGCCTCTGTTTCGGGAAGAAAGGCTTCTTCTCCTATAAAGTAGGGCCACGGAGGGGAAACCTCGGGAGCTTTTTCAAACTGGTTGTTCACCTCTGCTGCAGCAATTTTTACCCCGTCCCAAGGAATTTGCCCTTTAAGGACTTTTCCTTGAAGGGGGATCTCCACCTCAAAACGGAGGTCACTTAAGCTTTTTAACTTTTCAAGTTCGTAAGGAAGGACTTTGGCATCCATCACCACCTTTCCTTCGACAAAAATGGGGACTGAGAGGCTGATAATATGGCTACTTCCATCTCGCCCTACATAGTGGAGACGCCCTTGGCTTTTCTTTACCTTTCCGGTGCACGACTTTTTTTCTGTGGGGAAAACGAGCTGCGAAACCGCTCCCCGTTTAATCGGAGCGTAAACATCAAATTCTTCCCCTTCGGGAAGTAGAGAGGTTAGGGGTTGCAATCGGTGGGAGGTCATCTCCATTTTTTTGATGTTGATATGGGTGAGAAGTCCTTTGATCCGCTCTTGAAACTCACCCACTGAAACTTTTTGAACCGCTTCGGGAGTATCTTCAGAAACGCCCCGCGCTGAAACATCAGCAAGAAAAAAGAGGTGGTTGAGATCTTCCATCCGCGGCGGTTCTAGAAGAGAAGGGAGCTGAGGACTTTTTCCGTTAAAAGTTGAGACATAGGAAACCTGGGTGAGAAACCCTTGCCCCTTTTCTTGATCCCTTGAAAAAGCAATTCCTTGGGGGCGAACCATCCGGAGCTTGAGGACAGCTCCCGACACTTCATAGTCTTGCCCTTTGAGTCCCATCTCATCTAAGACCCCAAAAGCCTCTTTCACTAAGTCTTTTGTGACCCCCCCACTATCCACCACCTTTTCAGGCCACCGCTTGGGGATCTCTTGATCTTCTTCGGGGGCGTAAGGGTCGGTTAAAAGGGCCGATTGCTTTTCTCCGAGGCTCTTCAAGGTGTAGTCAGACTGACCGCTGATACTATCGATCTGGTAGTAGTAGGAATGGTAATACTTCTCAGTGGGGGTGATCCGGATCGGAGCGTTTAAGGAGGTGAGTTTTTTGAGCCAATTCTTTTCGATCCCATCTGTTACAGAGAGGAAGACGAGGACGAGCCAGACGACGAGCGAGATCACCCCGACCGACATCAGGGCGATTAGCGACATCGACAGCTGCCGTTTCCTCGGGATGAGATACTTACGGGCGATCGAAAACTCAAAAATCACTTGGCTTCTTTAAAAGTGACGTGACGTCTTACTTTTTTATCAAACTTTTTTAGCTCAATCCGGTCAGGGGTATTGCGCTTATTCTTAAAGGTCCAATAGGTCTCTGCACTTTCGGTACTTTTCAGTCTAATTTTTTCGCGTGCGCCTTTCTTTGCCATAGGTTAAATCCTTTTTTTCATCCGAGTATAGCATTCACCGGGAAAGATGTCTACCAAATTATCTTTTTGGTAAAGGTGGTAGCCTAGGCCGGCGATCATCGCCCCATTATCGAGGCTCAAGCCCGCTCCTGGCCAGAAGACGGGATAGGGGGCCGTGTCAAACAGCTTTCGAAGTTTTTTATTTTGGGTGACACCCCCTCCTAAATAAATCGCCTGGCAGTCGAAGCTTTTTGCAGCCAAAAGGGCTTTATTAAAAATATCTTCAAGGGCGGCTCTTTGAAAACTTGCTGCAATATCTTTTTTCGCCGCCGGATCGATCACCGTCGGCCCCTTGCGGCTCCCTTGCGCTCCCTTCACCTGATAAAGGACGTTGGTCTTAAGCCCGCTAAAGGAAAAATCGAGAGGGCGTCCCTTCACCCGCCCTCCACGGAAATGATAACGAGTGGGATCCCCATCCTTAGCAAGTGTTTCGATGTGGGGGCCACCTGGATAAGGAAAGTCTAAAAGGGCAGCGACTTTATCAAAGGCTTCGCCCGCCGCATCATCGACCGTCGTTCCTAAAATCTCGTACTCGCAGATTCCCTCCATCTTTGCGAGGAAAGTGTGTCCGCCCGAAACAACGACTCCCAAAGCGGGGAAGCGGGGCATCTCTTCCATCATGGCGGCGTAGAGGTGGGCCTCGACGTGGTTGACGCCGACAAGAGGCTTTTGCCAGCCGTAAGCCAAGGCTTGCGCTCCAGTCACTCCCATCAAAAGAGCGCCCATGAGCCCAGGGCCATTGGCTACAGCAATCAGATCGATCTCGTGGTCTTTGGTTGCCTCTTCGACAAGGGGGAGGAGTTGATCGACATGGTGGCGTGAGGCGACTTCTGGATAAACCCCACCATACTGCTCATGGATCTTTGCTTGCGAGGCGACCAAGTTGACTAAAATCTGTTTTCCCTCTGCAACGACAGCTACTGCTGTCTCGTCACACGAAGTTTCAATTCCTAAGACTTTCATGGGAAGAGATTCTATCAGACTTTCTTTTTTTCAAGAAGAGGGAATCCAGCTTCACTGTCAACGACCCAGAGGGCTTTATTTTCGGGGGTGCCGACGAGGGAGACAGGGAAGGGGGGAGTATGCTTCTCAAGAAAAACTTGTCGGATCATCGGTTCCTTGGACTTGCCAAGGACATAGATGACGGTATTGCGGGCCCGGTTGATGCAGGGATAGGTGAGGGTCATCCGCCAACTCTTTTTTTGAGGGACTTCATTGGGGACGACAAGGGCCGTTTTTTCCTCAAGGGCGCGAGTTCCTGGAAAGAGAGAGGCGGTGTGGCCATCTTCGCCCATCCCAAGCATGATGAGGTCAAAAGGGCGGTCGCCGAGGACTTCTTTGATTTTGGCTTCATAGGTGTGGCTGTTTTCTTCGATGTTTGTTTCGGCCTCCATCCGGAAGATGTGCTCCCTAGGAATGGAGAGAGTTTTAAGGCCGGCATCCATTGCCATCCGGAAGTTGCTATCGGGGTCGGTGGGGGGAACAGAGCGCTCATCACCCCAAAAGAGGAGGACTTTGCTCCAGTCAAGCTCCTTTGAATAGAGGTCGGAGGAGAGCATTTCGAAGATCTTTTTTGGGGTAGAACCTCCTGAGAGGGCAACGGCAAAGAGGCCATGACTTTTGATCGCCTCTTTAGCGCAGTTGATAAAATGTTCGACGGCAAAGGTGAGGGAGGCATCAAGGTCGCCGGGGTGGGCGATGTCTCGCCGCTCATCCCAAGAAAAGAAGTGGGGGTCATCAGCCATTGGGCGATCCTTGAATCAAAAACTTAAGCATATTGGTGTAGTGGGCGCTGGTCCCTTTGTGGCAGATCTCTTTGACAAGGGATTGGCCAGAAGTGGCTTTATCGAGGACGTAGACGGTAGGAATAGAGCATATTTCGGGACTCGACTTTTCAATCAAAATGTGTTCGGGGCACCCCTCCTTCCGCTTAAAGAAGTAGTGGTACCCTTCGCTTGTTTCGACGGTGACCGATAGGAGCCTTCCTGGAGAGAGCTCTTCCATTTCACCGGCAACGAGCTCGATTTCTGCTTCAAACCCCAACTGCACGGTGAGCCACCCCTTAAAGTAGATTGCTTGAACGTCGGTGTGGCAAAGGTAGTCGGCCGCTTTGCTGTTATAGGTGATGGTAATCTTTTGCGCCTTGCGGATGTGGCTGAGCGCCTCTTCTGACTTAAAGACACTGGCAAAGAGCTGGCGCCACCCTTCGGTCCGGGCCCAGTTAAGGTCGGCCACATCGGCATGGAACGTCTCCATGTGGGAGAGGACTGCTTTGGCGTAGAGCTGAAGGTCGGAGGCAGCTTCTGAATCGAAAATGATCCGGTCGGCTAAGTGTTCTAGCTGCTTGGCAACAGGGTTTTTGTGGGTGGGATCATCGGCATGAACAAGGTAGATCGGAAGGTCGGGCAAAATATGGGGGAGGATCACAAAGGGGACGCGAGGGTGGTCTTTGCCACACACTTCGATCTCGATCAGATCGCAGACAATCTCACACTCTCCCTCATCGGCAGTCATCACCGACACTGCTGCCTTAAGTTCTTTGCTTGAACAAGCATCGTCGTAGGTAATAAAGATGATCCGAGAGGGGAATTTTTCAATGACTTTTTGGATGATGTCGTTGAGATAGCCGATCCGCTGGCACTTTTTGGCATAGATGATCAGGTTAAAAAGGCATGCCCGCATCTTATTGGTTCCCTGAAGGGAGTCCCAAACCTCTTGGAGCTGCGATTCAATCTGAGCGGGGTGAACTGTCTCTACCATGGATTTATTTTATACTTTTGGGTCCCTTAAATCAAGCGCCACTTTCGTCCATCGCGGGCAAGCATCTCATCGGCCGCTTGAGGCCCCCAGGTTCCCGCCGCATAGTTGGGGAAATCTTTCGGAGGATTATTTGCCCAGTAGTCGAGAAGGGGGGTGAAAAATTTCCACGAGTGGATCACTTCATCTACCCTTGCAAAAAGGGTGCTATCGCCAGCAATGCAGTCGCAAAGGAGTCGTTCATAGGCATCGGGAGGAGCAAGACCAAAAAAGGCCCCATACCGAAAGTCCATTTTTACCGGCTGGATCGGACTACTCGGCCCTGGAACTTTACAGTTAATCTTTAGGGAAATTCCCTCGTTGGGCTGGATCCGGATGGTGAGGACATTGGGGTCGTTATGTTGACCATGTTCGTGGAAAAGCACTCCCGGCGGATGTTTAAACGTCACCGCAATCTCTGTTGTCCGCTTTGGCAATCGTTTGGCCCCTCTTAAGTAGAAGGGAACCCCATCCCACCGCCAGTTGTCGATGAAAAGGCGGATGGCGCCATAGGTTTCTACCTGTGAGTTGGGGTCAACATTTTCCTCTTCTCGGTACCCCTTTACCTCATCCCCTTCGATAAACCCTTTTCCATATTGGCCGCGCACGGCAGATTTCTCAAAATCTTCCTGAGTAAAGGGACGGAGAGCTTCTAGGACCTTCACTTTTTCGTCGTGGATGGCTCCAGCGCTTAGGTTGACCGGTGGCTCCATTGCCAAAAGAGAAAAGAGCTGCATCATATGGTTTTGCATGATGTCACGGATGAGCCCCGACTCTTCGTAAAAACGTCCCCGCGTTCCGATGCCGATGTCCTCGGCAACGGTGAACTGAACATGGTCGATATAGCGGTGGTTCCAAAGATTTTCAAAGATCGAGTTTCCAAAGCGGAAAACAAGGAGGTTCTGCGCCGTTTCTTTGCCCAAGTAGTGGTCGATCCGATAGAGCTGCTCCTCGCTCAGGTGGGCCATCAGATCTTTTTGCAGTTCCTTTGCAGAATTTAAGTCGTGGCCAAACGGTTTTTCGATGATGACTCGCGACCACTTATCCCCTCCGTGGTCATGGAGGAGCTTATGTTGTTTGAGTTTTTCGATGATCGTTGTAAAATAGCTCGGCTGCGTTGACAAATAGAAGATCCGGTTTCCCCCCGTTCCCATCTGGGTGTCCAAATCGGCTAAGTGTTTGGCGAACTGCTCATACCCCTTATCGTCGTCGAACTCCGACTGGTGGTAGAAAAGCTGTGATTGAAAAGCGTCCCATACCGATTCATCTAGGGGCTTAATGCGTGAATGTTCCGAGACCGCTTTTTTCATTTCCTCGCGGAAAATTTCGTCACTTTTTTCCCGCCGGGCAAAACCGCAGCACGCAAAGTGGGTGGGAAGCTGCCCTTCTCGTTTCAAGTTGTAAAGAGCGGGCATGAGCTTCCGCGCCGTTAGATCGCCCGTTGCCCCAAAAATAACAACGATACAAGGGTCTAGGCTGCGGGAGGTTTGCCCCGGTTCTTCGAAAGGGTGTACATTTTCGTCCATATCTCCAAGGTAAGATATAGAGATTTTTTTAGCTACCCATTTATTGGAAAAACCCATAAAGGTGATGTGGTCGCCCATTTTGGAACTCAATACGAGGTTGAGGAAGATTTTGGGGGTCGGGAATGGTGGGTTTATACTCTTTGCGATCTACAAACCGAAGTTGACGAATCTCATCCTGTATCTATGGAGAAATTAATCGGGGAACCGAGATAAAAGAACTGTGGTCTGTTATCGCTTCAACCAAAGGGACCACCACGAGAGCTCCCGCTGGCAATCCTATCACACCTCTCCGACGCATTCTTAAGACTTCTGAATAGGTTAAGAGCCTGTTGTGCAGTATAGCGTTTCTTTGAATCTATCCTAAGCATTTTTTGTAATAACTTAGTTAGCGGCTCATCCTTTTGGATATCGATATTTGTTAAGCAATCATCAATGTCCCATTGACGAAGAGATTCGATATGAAAGAGGATCTTTTCCTGCATGCATTTTTGCTGCTCACATTCATTCAGTTCTCCCCAAGGGGTATTTAGGACTGCTGACTGCACGCAGTTTTGTAAGAAAGCAAGTTTGGGAAGTTTATTTTCTAGGCCGAATAAGATCGCGGCGATAACGAGTCCAACACCCCAAACATCTTTTTTTTGTCCATGCGAAGAGTAATGCTTGGGAAGAGCGTTTATAGACTTGAGGTCACCTAAGCCTATTGGAGGACGTATAGAGTTGATGTCTCTTAAACATCTTAAAGTATTAGGATCAATATACATGATAGTTCCAGCCACTCCGCTAACTTCATGTGACATGCCGAGGTCGATAAGCATGATTTCAAGTGTTTTTTCATTAATGACGATGTTTGCGGGTTTTATATCATTATGCATGAAAGGAAATGAAAAGTCATGTTTTGTTGTCTTCACGAGCTGAGGTTGTTGTACAAAAGAATTTCTTGATCTCCAGTCATATAAAGACGATGGAAAATTGCTTTCAATTACAGGATACGAAACGTAAGTTGTATGTTTATGCAAGTTACATAAGGCTGTGAGAATGTTTTCAATAACAGTCAATTTTGCATTTCTCGTCCTTAAGAGATTTTTACTTATTGCTTGATTGAGGTTATATCTAAAAAAGGGTTGATAAATTTTTTCTCCGTTTGCTACAACCTCCGATCTAATTAACCGGGGAAGTCCTCTTTTATGGATAGAGGAAGCGAACATCCTAAGGCTATCTGCCTCTACTTTTTGAACTTTTTTACAGGCGTAGTTTTCTCCTGTAGTCAAGTTGTAAACAAGCTTGACCGCTTTCTCTGATCCCCGACCAATCACTTTCTTAGGAATGAGCACAAAATTGAGCTTTCCATTGATTATAAAAAACTTTATCGTAAATGGGATATTGATGGAGATGGTCTGTTGACCATTCGAAACAGATAGCGTCTTTTGAGTTCTTCGGAGATAACCCCCTAAAGCTCTTTTTTGAATGTAAAATGATTGACTTGTTGGGTTTGGATCATGGAAAAAAATTCTTTTAAAGATATTTTTGATTTCCTTCCACTGGGAGCGGGTGAGCCCTGTAAAATCGAACTCTTCTGGAGGGATTAATATTTTTGAGGTATGGGGGTTCCGTTTAGCAGCCAAAAAAGCTTGAATATGTAGTGGCCTGGCTTCAATTTTCAGAAATTTAAAATAGTTGTGTACTTCCTGTTCTTTACTAGGGTTTTTCTTTGCTAAAAAACAAAGAGCCTCAATTTTTTTATAAAGGTTAGAGATGGATTTTGCAATAATTTCAGCATGGTAAAAATCGCGATTTGAGCAGAGGCTCCTGCAGATGGTTAATTTACGCTGACCTAAGGCGTTTTGATCCTCAAGGCTTGCGATTGAGTCACAAAATTGAAGGAGTTGCAGGGCTTTTTCCCCCGAAGTTTTTGTTGCAAGTGTTCCAAGAGCATCGATTTTTTTATGAGGATCAGAGATCGAGTTTGCAACAGCTTCGGCATAGCCGTAAAAACTGCGATTTGAGCAGAGGTTTTTACAGGTGGTTAATTTATGCTGATCTAAGGTGATGTTTTGATCCTTAGAGTTTGCAATTGAGTCACAAAATTGAAGGAGTTCCAGGGATTTTCCCCCTGAAGTTTTTGTTGCAAGTTCTCCAAGAGCATCGATTTTTTTATGGGGATCAGAGATCGAGTTTGCAACAGCTTCGGCATAGCCGTAAAAACCGCGATTTGAGCAGAGGTTCTTACAGGTGGTTAATTTATATTGATCTAAGGCATTTTGATCCTCAGAGCTTGCAATTGAGCCACAAGACTGAAGGAGTTGCAGGGCTTTTTCCCCCGAAGTTTTTGTTGCAAGTGTTCCAAGAGCATCGATTTTTTTATGGGGATCAGAGATCGAGTTTGCAACGGCTTCGGCATAGTCGTGAAAATTGCGATTTGAGTAGAGATTCTTGCAGGTGGTTAATTTATGCTGATCTAAGGTGGTGTTTTGATCCTGAGAGTTTGCAATTGAGTCACAAGCCTGAAGGAGTTCCAGGGCCTTTTTCCCCGAAGTTCTTGCTGCAAGTGTCCCAAAAGCATCGATTTTTTTATGGGGATCAGAGATCGATTTTGCAATAGTTTCAGCATAGCCAAAAGCATGATTTGAACGGAGATTCCTGCAGGTGGTTAATTTATGCTGATCTAAGGTGGTGTTTTGATCCTCAGAGTTTGCAATTGAGTCACAAAATTGAAGGAGTTCCAGGGCCCTTTTCCCCGACACTTTTGTTGCAAGTGTTCCAAGAGCATTGATTTTTTTAAGAGGATCAGAGATCGATTTTGCAACAGCTTCAATACAGCTGTGAAAATTGCGATTTGAGGGTACATCCGCGAAGGTAGAATTTGAGCAGAGCTTCGTGAAGATAGTTAATTTATACTGATCTAAGGCGTTTTGATCCTCAGGTCTTGCAACTAAGTCACATTCCTTAAGAAGTGGCAGAACGTTTTCCCTCGACACTTTTGTTGCAAGTGTTCCAAGAGCATTGATTTTTTTAAGAGGATCAGAGATCGATTTTGCAATTGTTCCTATAGTATCTTGAGTATTGAGAGTATTTTGAGACTCTAGTTTGTTATTCAAAAGCGAGATTGCTTGACATTTATAAAGATCAAATTTTTTCAGAAATTCTATTTGATCTTTTTCATAGGAAAAGCTGTTAAGAGTTCGATTACCATCTTCAATGGCAGCGTGTATAGCCCGACGACTAAGATAGGAATGTAAATGCGCGAGTTTTTGTTTTTGGGAAATGATGACTCTAAAGAGAATCTGCATACCCACGGCTTGAATGGTTGCTCCCAATAGAAAGGGGGCGCCGTTTTTGCGAAACTCTTTCTTTAAATAGAGGATGGAGCTTGCTATAATTAAAGGGAACACTAAGCGAATAGCGTCAGTTTTTGGATTGTTGAATTTGTGGGCTCCTGAAATTGAGGCAATTCCTAAACCCAAAATGTGAACTTTAAAAACTACACCGCTCAGGTCAGACTTGTAAAGTTTATAATAAACACCCACTATGGAAGCGCCAAATAAGAAAGGGAGCAGGCGTTCTTTAGAAAGAGTTGAGACCCTCATTTTAGCAACCAATATTTAGAAAAAGACGAACTAAGGTTAGTCATATAGAGCATTTATTGCAAGCAATTTTTTGTATTTACAGTCACGTGCTATCTAAATAGTCTTGGAGGATGAGAGTGGCGCTCATTGTGTCAACGTGGGCGGCCCGTTTTTTGGGGAATTTTCGATTTTTTTTTCAGGTTCAAGCGGGTATCCATAGGTAGCAATCACAGGTAGAAATAGGAGGGGCTCAATGAACGGAACTCTTCGAAAGCCTGATCCATTGTTACTCGCTCTTTTGCCGCTGCCCTAAGCATCTTTTTTAAAAGAGGGATCAAGGGTTCTTTTTTTTGCCCAATGTCATCTAAACAAACATCAATGGTCTCTTGAGTAAGATTTCTGATGTTACGCGTCACTCGTTCTTTAGGCTTTAAGACAGGGTAAATCTCTCTCTTTGTAAAACAAGTTTGTATAAAAGAAAGTTTAGGAATCTTATTTTCTAAGCCAAACAAAATTCCAGCGATGATAAGTCCCGTGCTCCAAACATCTCTTTTTTGTCCAGACTCAAGATGATATTTTATACGCTCTTCTTGAGAAGCTTGTATATAGTTACAGGTTGTAGGGTCGATATAAAGGGGTGTTCCACATATCGTGTGAATTTGGAAGGATAAGCCAAAATCAATCAACATGATTTCTAAGGTGTCTGGATTTATGACAATATTGGCAGGTTTCGCATCTCCGTGTAGAACAGGAAGTGGGGCTATGTTGGTGGAAGTAGAGGAGGATGAAGCTGCTTCTGAAGACCCTCCTGCAAAGTAGTTGGACTTTCTAGGTGTATATTGAAGACCAGAGAATGTTAATTGATGTAAATTTCGAAACGCTTTGAGAATATTGCCTATTGCACAGAGCTTTACTTTTCTTGACTTGAAAAGCCCTAGGTCAATCGCCTCTTCAATGTTGTATTTGAAAAAGGGTTGATAAATCTTTACCCCTTTTCTTGTTTTTTCAGACTCCACAATTTTGGGAAGACCTACTTTAGGAGAATTTGTGATAAGTTGAAGAAAGTCAAACTCTAGTGGGTTGACAGATTTTTGGGCCCAGTACTCTCCTATATTTAGGTTGTAAACAAGCTTGACTTTTCTTTCTGTACCTCTTCCAATATTTTTTTTGCGTGTTAAGAGGAATCCTATAACGGATGTTTCCCTCGTAAGAAGTCGCATCTTGAAAGGAATTTTAATATTATGAGTTGTTTGACCACTAATAACTTGTAAGAACCTTTCTCCTAGGGACTTATGGTAACGAACAGTTGCTCGACTGAATTTTCGGCTAATCTCAAGCACTTGACTGATCACCCCTTGAACCCTATTCCACTGGTCTTGAGAAAGACCGGTGTAATCCAACTCTTTTGGGGGAATGAGAACTCTCCCAATAGATGGCTTGTCTTCTTTATGAATTAAAAATTGTAGGATAGCAAGTTGATCTGGGGAAGTTGCAATATCAGTGCAATATTCGAGAAATTTTCGTGCTTTAGTAGGATCATGCTGTGCTAAAAAGGTCAGAGCGCTGATTCTTTTTGAGATGTCGGTGATAGATTTTCCAATGATTTCAGCTTTGTCTAGATCAGCTGTGGAGGAGCTAGGATGCTTACATATCGTAACTTTGGCATTGTCAACCCGTTGTCGTTGCAGGTTAGAAGTTGCAATAGAAGCGCAATAATCAAGAAGTTTTTCAGCCTTTTCAAGGGATCCTCTATTTGCTAAAGAGATCAGAACGCTGCTTCTTTTTGAGATGTCGGTGATGGATTTTCCAATGATTTCAGCTTTGTCTAGATCAGCTGTGGAGGAGCTAGGATGCTCACATATCTTAACTTTGGCATTGTCAATCCATCGTCGTTGCTCATCAGAAGTTGCAATAGAAGCGCAATAATCAAGAAGCTCTTTAGTCTCTCCAAGAGAGACTCTATTTGCTAAAGAGCTCAGAGTGTTGATCCTTTTTGAAATGTCGGTGATGGATTTTCCGATGGTTTGCGCAGTTTCTTGCAACCCAGGTCTTTTGCTGAATCTTTTAGTAACCAGGGATTTATATCTATCAAGATCCTCTAGAAAGACTTCTCGGTCTCGGGTATAGGCAAAGCTGTCGGCGACTTGCTCCCCTTTTCTAATCTTTTCCTTTATTTTTTCAATGGGCCAATCCGAGCCATAGGAAAAACTTATCGACCTCTTTTTTTTGTGAATAGTGTTATAGATAAAAAAATTGATCCCAAGCATTTGGATAATCGTTGTTACAAGAAGCCGAGAACCATTTTTTCGGAACTCTTTACTCCAACAGAGGGTAAGGGCTCCAACGATTAGGGGAAGACAAAAACGTGTTTTATTGATTTTTGGATTTTCAAATAGGTGAATTCCCGATAAAGAAGCAATAACGAGCCCTGTCACATGCGCTTTTAGAGTTTTTCCACTGAGTTTTGATGCGCAAAGCCTATAAACTCCTGCAATCCCAAGACCAAATAGAACAGGGATACATCGTTCTCTAGCAGGAAACTGGATAGGCATAAAGCATGTCCTTTTGAATTTCGTTATCGGAACTTTACACAAAAATTTAAGTTATACCCATTCCGATTGGTCGGCATACGTAGAAAAGAATATCTTAAATGTAAGGTTCTTGTAAAGAACCAAAAGAAAACGCCGTTGGTCTTCGCTTAGTTTCTAATTTTTAGATATTTGTGTATCTAAATAATTTTGTAGAATGAGAGTGGCGCTCATGGTGTCGACGTGGGCGGCCCTTTTCTTCCGGCTCATCTTGTCCTCCATGAGGAGGCGCTCGACCTGTTTGGAGGTGAGCCGTTCATCCCAGAGGATGAGGGGAAGGCCACTGGCTTCTTCGAGGAGGGTGGCAAATTTTCGGACGGTTGTTGTTGTATCACTATCCTTGCCAGAGAGAAGGAGGGGGAGGCCCACGACAATAGTGTCGACCTCATCAAGCTCTTTAAGGATCAGAACGACCGTTTCCTCGAGGGTTTTGGCAGCCAGGATCGTTTTAAGGGGAGAAGCGATCATTCGGGAGGGGTCGGAGCGGGCGAGCCCAATCCGCTTCATCCCGAAGTCAATGCCTAGGACACGTAATCTTTTTGCCATTTGTTTTCCTTTAAGGTATAGAAGTAGTTTATAGGCTCAAACGAAAAAAGGCAATGATTCAGCACTTACCACGTCCTAAAAAAAAATTTCCTCTAGCGATAGGTCTCATGGTGGGGGCAACGGTCGCCCTAGCGGCGCAAGCGACCTGCGTCAAGCTTGCTTCTCCCTACTTTAGCACGAACTTTCTCTGCTTTGCCCGCTCTCTCGTCAATCTCGTTATGCTGATGGTCTGGGTCTTTTGCTCTTCCACAGCGCCTAAAGTTTCCCAACTTTTTCGAACAGACAACTACCGCCACCATGCGGTTCGCTCCATTTGCGGCGTGGCTGCTCTCTATGCCTTTTACTTCAGCATTACCCACTTTTCTCTTGCAGAGGGGACACTGATTTTCTACTCTTTCCCCCTCTTTGTGCCGATCGCGGCGCGCCTTTGGCTCCGAGTTGAGCTCATCCACCGCCTTTGGTGGGGGCTGGGGATTGCTTTTTTAGGGCTCTTATTTGTCCTTCGACCGGGTCACAACCTTTTTAATCCATGGGCGATTGTTCCCCTAATTGGGGCGATGCTTTCGGGAACGGCCGTTGTAGCGGTTCGTACCCTTAACTATACTGAGCCGTGGGAGCGGATCACCGCCTACTACTTTACCTTAAGCGTGTTTGTGACAGCGGTTGTCTTTTATCTCTTTCCGGGCGAGCAAGAAACCTACACATTTACAAGCTTGGGGCTTGCTTTTCTTGCGGGGGTCTTTGCCGCTTTCTTCCAGGTTCTTTTGACGTTGAGTGCCAAGTTTGCGCCGATGCGGCTCGTCAGCCCCTTTATTTATTTGAGCTTTATTTTTGGAGCGATCATCCAATATTTTGTCTGGGGAGAGGGGATTCCTCCGGGCGTCATCATCGGCTTCATCCTCATCCTCATCGGAACGGCCCTTTTGATCTTTCTCTACCCGAAAAATGACCTCCAATTTAAGCCTAAATCCTCTTCTTCTCGAGGGCGATGATTTCGCGGCGGACGACCGATCGAGAAGGTTTTTCTTTCCGGCTGCCGATGGGAATTGTGAGAGCTACCATTCCTTGAAAGGTGAAGTCAAAGATCTGATCGTAGGTGGTTTCAAAGAGAAGTTCGACCCACTTCCAGAGTTGCGCTGTTAGGCGGATCTCCGAGCCCCACGCCTTGCCAAAGGTCCGATTTTTAAAGGCCCTTCCTGTCAAATAGTAGGCGCCGATCGCTCCTGAAAATTGGTAGACATCTCCTGTCAAAAGGACCTTTTCTACCTCTCCTTGGAGGTTAGCAAGAGCAACGGCGGCCCGACTTCCTTCCGTTTTTTTAACGGTACCGATCGGGGCATAGCCATTGAAGCGAAGAACGTAGTCGGAGATAAAAAGTTCAAAGCCTCCTCCGAGCTGTGAGGGTGACAAAACCGAGCTATCCCGGTAGTCGTAGTAGCCATTGAGCCCCACGGTCCATTTTTTGCTCGGGGCGCTCACCCGTCCGCCAAGCCCTAAGTTAAGGGCAAACTCTCCATTATTAAAGACGTGACCTCGCGTGTTTAAGAAAAGGAGGGGGGTGATGTTGAGATGAAGGTCGATCGTTGAATAGCCCTGATCATAGCCGACCCCTTTATGTTCCCGATGTTTGAGCTTGGTAAAAGAGACATCTGCAAAGGAGAAGATAGGAATGAGAAGAAGCAATAGTTTCATAAACTTCAATCTACTGCTTGCAACCATTTCTTGTCGTCAGCTAAGATAAGCCCATGACACCACTTGAAAAAGAGCGCTTAAAGTATCGGCCACCCCTCCCCAAAATTTTGGAAGAGCTTGCCGATGTCACCTTTCAGGGGCAGGGGAAAACAGCGGCAATGGGCGATGAAAAAGAGATTGCAGCCCAGTTTCCGAAAACGTTTGGTCGCCCACTTCTCCACGCAGAAAAAGGGGCGCCCCCTTTGGCAAAGGCGCTAAAGGTAGGCGTTGTGTTTTCAGGAGGACAAGCGCCCGGGGGACATAACGTTATTGCAGGCCTTTTCGATGCACTAAAAAAATGTCACCACGAAAGTCAGCTCTTAGGCTTTTTAGATGGTCCCTCAGGTATTGTGGAGGGAAAAACCTTAGCCCTTTCAGAAGATCTTTTGGCTAAGTATCGGAACCTGGGCGGCTTTGACTTGATTGGTTCGGGACGGACAAAGATTGAGACCGAAGAGCAGCTGGAAAAGTCGGTCGCCGTTTTTGAAAAGCTGGGACTCGATGGGGTGGTGATTATTGGAGGGGACGATTCGAATACTAACGCGGCGGTCCTTGCCGAGTACTGTTTGACGAAGGGATGTCGTACTAAGGTGATTGGAGTTCCGAAGACGATCGATGGCGATTTGAAGAATGAGTATGTTGATATTTCCTTTGGGTTTCATACGGCAACGGCTACCTACGCGGAGATGATTGGAAATATTGCGCGCGATGCTTGCTCGGCGCGCAAGTACACCCACTTTATCAAGCTCATGGGACGCTCCGCCTCCCATATTGCCCTTGAGTGCGCTTTAAAAACGCAGGCCAACCTCACGCTGATTGGGGAAGAGGTGGCAGCAAAGAAGATGACCCTTAAACAGGTGACAAGCCAGATTGCCGACCTGGTTGAAAAGCGGTCAAAAGAGGGGAAAAACTATGGCGTTGTCCTCATTCCTGAAGGGATCATTGAATTCATCCCTGAGATGAAAACCTTAATTGGTGAGCTCAATGCCCTTTTGGCTGAAGGAAAAGATGAAAATGGTTTAAGCGCAAAGGCAAAAGAGACCTTTACCTTCCTTCCAAAGGAGATTCAGCAGCAGCTTCTTCTCGATCGGGATCCTCATGGTAACGTTCAGGTTGCCCACATCCAAACCGATCTCCTTTTTAGCACCACGGTCAAAGAAGAGGTCAAAAACCGCTCTTCTTTTGAGGGAAAGTTTAGCCCTCTTTACCACTTTTTTGGCTATGAAGGAAGGGCCGCTTTACCGACAAATTTCGATGCGAACTACTGTTATGGTTTGGGTCACGTGGCGGCGCTCCTCATTCGTGATGGAGAGACCGGTTACATGTGCGCTTTGCGTCACCTAACCAAGCCCCCTGCTGGGTGGGCCCCCTGCGCCATTCCGATCACCTCGCTCATGAACCTTGAGGTGCGTAAAGGGAAGGAGAAGCCGGTGATCCAAAAAGCCCTTGTTGATCTTGATGGCGCTGCATTTAAGGCTTTCGACCGAGCACGCACCAAATGGATGGAAGAGGACCATTATCTCTACCCCGGCCCGATCCAGTTCGCTGGCGATCTGTCCCTTACCGATCAGGTGCCTTTGTCCATATAAAAAATCCTTCCCCATTATTTCACCGATCCAGTATGGATAAAACTTAGGGGGAAATTATGGGTAAGAAGGGGCACTATAAGAAGGGGCGGCGGTTCGCCAATCCTTATATCGATACAACAAAACGATCACCGATCGACTTTGCGCTGTGGCAGTTAGGTTTTTACAAGGAAAAACGGCGGCGCAAAGAGCGTCCCGAAAGTTTTAAGTACCCGAACTCCAAGCGGAAGGTGCGGGATAAGGCTCCAAAAGTGACTTGGATCGGTCACTGTACCTTCCTCGTCAACGTGGAAGGGCTCCACCTTTTGACCGACCCGATTTGGAGCGAGCGGTGCTCTCCTTTTCCTTTCTTTGGTCCGAAGCGGAAACATGAAGCGCCCATTTCTTTAGAAGAGCTTCCCTCTATCGATGTCGTTCTCATTAGTCATGACCATTATGATCATCTCGATCGGAAAACAGTTCTTAAGCTTCAAGAGTTTAACCCTGGGATTACCTGGGTTGTCCCTCTGGGGGTGAAAAAGAGACTGCAAAAGTTAGGGATGCGTCATATCATTGAGATGGAGTGGTGGGAGGAGATCCACATCGGCATCAAGGGACAAGAAGTAGTTATTACTGCCGTTCCTTCGCAACACTTTTCAGGGCGAGGGGTTTTTGATAAGAACCGGACACTGTGGGCTGGCTATGTCGTTGACTTTTTGCGGGGAAAAAAGCAAGAAAAGCGTCTCTACTTTGTGGGAGATACTGGCTACAACCGAAGAGATTTTAAGCAGATAGGGGAAGAGTTTGGGGAGATCGACCTGAGCCTCATTCCGATAGGAACCTATGTCCCTCACCGCTTTATGGAGCCGGTCCACATCAACCCAGTCAGGGCGGCGGCCATTCACAATGAGGTGGGATCACTCCTCAGCGTTGGGATGCACTGGAAAACCTTCCGCCTTTCGGAAGAGCACCTGGAGCAACCTCCTTATGATCTTTACTGCGCCCTAGAGAAACGGGGGATCGACCCCAAGACTTTCCGGGTTTTAGAGCCAGGACAAACCATTAATTGGTAAATAGGGTATAGTAGGCGCATGAGGCGATTATTCGATACCGTCAAGTATGCCCTTATCGATCGAAAGCTCCAAAGAGAGGTTAGGAAGCGCTACTATGGCAATGAGCAATTTGCAGCTCTAGACCGCGCCCTTCTTACCGCCTACATCTTTAAAAACCCTTATGTCATCAGCAAAAAATACCTTAAAAACCGGCAGGCAAAAGAGCTTCATACCTATGGGGAAACGCCGCTGACCACGTATGAGACCATTGCCCGAGAGGTGGATATTCAGCCAACCGACACCTTTTTAGAGCTTGGTTCGGGACGGGGACGGGGGGCCCTTTTCCTCCACCACTTTTATAAGTGTCAGGTGATTGGAATCGAGCGGATTCCCCAGTTTGTGAAGCTGGCCCGTCACCTCTCCCAAAAGTATGAGCAAAATGGGGCTACCTTTATCTGTGGCGACATGCTTCAGGTCAATATTCCCCAAGAGGTGAATATCGTTTATCTTTATGGGAGCAGTTTGGCTGACTCTGAAATTATCCAACTTGTTAGCCGTCTTAAAACTCTTCCTTCTGGAACAAAGGTTGTGACGGTTAGCTACCCTCTTACCGACTATGATAATGAGGCCTTTACCTTAGAAAAAACTTTTCCCGTCTCTTTCCCCTGGGGGGAAACAGAGGCTTATCTCCAGACCATGGGGTAGACTTTTATTTAGAAGTTTGCTAGAATCCCACAGGTCACTCAGGAGGCGGATATATGGCAGATTTAAATAATCATTTATATGTTGGGGGAGGAGTCCTTGCAGCACTCCTTTATTATGGGGTGGGAAGAAAGGTGCTACCCAAGATAGACCTGAAAGCGCAAGCTGCAGCGATTGCTCTTGTAGGGGTCCTTCAGGCGATAGTAATCTCTCAAACGCCCAATAAAAATAAAGATAGAATGCAATGGGGTATGTTTTTTTTCTCTTTTGGAGCCATTGATCTGGGAAGCTACCTAGGAAAGGTGCCTAGGAAGGTAGCCCTTTTTGCGCTAATAGCTTTTGGAGGAACTCACGCCTGCATAGGATATCTTTTAGGAAGGCCCGATACCGATGAAATCGATTATATCCTTACCCACTGGGACCCCAGCTTAGAGAGGAATTATGCTAGCTTCATAAGATTGGACAATGAAGAATCATGGCGAGCCGTTTTTGATAGGTTGTCCGACACCCAGGACAAGCTTATTCTTCTCAAAAGGGCAGATAAGACAGATGGTCAATTAGAGTTTTTTGACTTTTTAATTAACCATGTTGATTCAAAGGATATGAGGAGGATAAGCTACTTAATTGATGCAAAAGAGGATTGGCTTCATTATCTCCAGATGAAGCTTGCCCTAAAGATAAAGGATGCTCAATGGGCAGATAATATGTTGTCTACGATAAACCACCCTATCCGATATTGCTATGCCCTAGGTTATTACGCGCGTAAGACGGGTAAGGTGCCTGGGAGTTCAAAAGATCCGATAGATTTGGATGCATTGAAAGGGTATGGAGGGCATAGACTCCATGAGGTAGCAGGTGCCTCGGAATTTTTTGAAGGCATTTGCGACTGTGTCTTGGTGAAGACTACAGGATCCACTCTGGTAAAAGGTCACAATGATCCTAAGCGGCTTCAGGGAATTTTAGAAGTGGCCAAGCATTTTCCCCCTTGCAATGGATTTACTTTTGCACTTCTTTGTGAGCTATTTGGTAAACATCGGGAAGAGGCAGGAATGTGGTTTTTGAGGAAATATCCCAATGAAAATATAGTAGAGTGGCTCAAGCACTACGCTTTTAATAACTAGCGACGAGGCCGAAATGGAAGTATCCTGGCTGACTCTGAAATTATCCAACTTGTTAGCCGTCTTAAGACTCTTCCTTCTGGAACAAAGATTGTGACGGTTAGCTACCCTCTTACCGACTACGATAATGAGGCCTTTACCTTAGAAAAAACTTTTCCCGTCTCTTTCCCCTGGGGGGAAACAGAAGCTTATCTCCAGACCATGGGGTAGACTTTTATTTAGAAGTTTGCTAGAATCCCACAGGTCACTCAGGAGGCGGATATATGGCAGATTTAAATAATCATTTATATGTTGGGGGAGGAGCCCTTGCAGCACTCCTTTATTATGGGGTGGGAAGAAAGATGCTACCCAAGATAGACCTGAAAGCGCAAGCTGCAGCGATTGCTCTTGGTGGGGTCCTTCAGACGATAGCAACCTCTCAAACGCCCAATAAAAATAAAGATAGAATGCAGTGGGGTGTGGTTTTTCTCCCTTTTGGAGCCATTGCTCTGGGAAGCTACCTGGGAAAGGTGCCTAAGAAGGTAGCCCTTTTTGCGCTAGTAGCTTTTGGAGGAACTCAAGCTTGCATAGGATATCTTTTAGGAAGACCCGACACCGATGAAATCGATTATATCCTTACTCACTGGGACCCCGAATCAGAATGGGAGTATGCTCACCTCATAAGCCTGGAAAATGAAGAATCATGGCGAGCCGTTTTTGATAAGTTGTCCGACACTCAGAACAAGGCTATTCTTCTCAAAAGGGCAGATAAGACAGATGGTCAATTAGAGCTTTTTGACTTTTTAGTTAACCATTTTAATTCAGAGGGTATGGAGGGGATAAGCCATTTAATTGATCCAAAAATGGAAGAGGATTGGCATTTGTGTTCACAGATGAAGTCTATTCTAGAGATAAAGCCTGAATTGGCAAAGGATCCATTGTCTGTGATAAAACACCCTATCCGATATTGTTATGCCCTGGGTTACTACGCGCGTAAGACGGGTAAGGTGCCAGGGAGTTCAAACGATCCGATAGATTTGGATACATTAAAAAAGCATGGATTTAAGCATGCAGACGTTAGTGCATTTTTTGATGATATTTGCCGTTGTATCTCAGCGAGGACGGAGACGCTCACTAAGAAAGATACTCCCGAGCTTCAAAAGGGGTGTTTAGAAGTGGCCAAACATTTCCCCCCTTGTTGCCAATTTACTTGGGGACTTATTTGTGAGGGATTTGGTACACGTCGGGAAGAGGTAAAAGCGTGGTTTGTGAAAAAATATCCCAATGAGGACATAGAAGGGTGGTGGAGCAACCCCTCCAGCTTTTAGTAACTAGCGACGAGGCCGAAATGGAAGCGGAAGCCGGGGGCTTCTGGCTTATCAATCACCTTAAGGTTTTTGATCTGAATGCCGAGGTCGCCGCGGAAGTTGATGTAGGGGCCCAGCTCATACCGGACACCAGGGCCAAAGCTGAGGAGGTATTCGGTTTTAGGGGCGTTGTCTTCTGTTCGCACATCCCGTCCAATTCCATAGTCAAGAAACGCTAGAAACTGGAGCATTTCGCCATCAAGTCCTTTCTTTTTGAGGGGCGAGAGGGGAGGGGAGCGAAGCTCTGTCGAAATAAGGAGGGCATTGTCGGCGTTGACCTGCCGCTCTTTGTAACCCCGTACAGTATCATAACCTCCAATACCGGCCTGCTCACTGGGGAGGAGGTTTTGGGTCGAGGCTTGTCCCCGCACGGTAAGGGCAAAAGCAAAGTCGTTGGGAAGGCGGAGGATGGGGGCGAAGGTCAGCCGTCCATAGAGGTAAGAGCTTTTTGCTTTAAAACGAATCTCGCGGTAATTTTGGCTTTTTTGCTCACCAAGCCAGGGGCCGGGGGAATAAAAGAGCTCTGTAGTTAAGGAAAAGCGGATCGATTCGCTATCAAAACCGCCGTTATAACCGAGGACTATTTGGGTCAAGTTAACGCTGCGGGGAAAGATTTTGGTTCCTCCGAACTCGAGGTTGTTATCGGTCCTTTTGTAGTCTAAGCCAAGGATGACGTCATGGAGGTAGCTCGGCATGGGGGGGAGGATGAAGTTGTAGCGGGTGCTTGCCTGGGCGGCGTACCCTGAGTTTCGCAGCCCTTCCTTCACATGATCCATCTTTCCTTGGACGTGGGAGTAACCTCCATAGAAGACCCAGACATCGCGCCAGGGAAGGGGAGCGGTGTACTGCCCGGTTAGTGCCCAAAAGCGGTTGACGTTGGGGGCAACTGTTGCTTGAAAGGAGAAGATGTGGTCGAGGCCAAAGACGTTGGCCCAATTGGCTCCAACAAAGAGGCGGGTGGTATCGGTTTCATCGTAACCGGTGTTGTCAACACCGCCATAGACGCGCCAGGGGCGGCGGTCCACTGTAAGAAGGCGGATGTCGGTGGTGCCTGCGATTTCTCCGGGACCATAGATCACGTCAACTTGGCGGAAAGGGTTCCGGTTGATCCAAGCAAGGTCGGCTACAAGGATATTAGAGTCGATCGCCTCTCCTTCTTGAAGGCGGATGTAATCTTCTAGACGGGAGCTTTTAAAATGCTTGTTTCCTTCTGCGGTTACTTTGCCAAGTTTTCCCTCGATGACGATCACTTGGAGGACCCCTTTGGTGATCTTTTGCTGCGGAATCTCAACGGTAACGATAGGACGCCCCCATCGTCGGTAGTAAAGGATGATCTCTTGCTTAAGATCAACAAGTCCTTGTCTTGTAAGCGGTTTTCCGAGGAACTGGTTGGTGAGCATGACATTAAAGTGGTAAGGACCTCCAGGGACTTGGACGTTGACCGTTTCTACTCCTCCGAAGGCATGGGCAATCGCTTTCTCAGAAAGGTGGGTGCGGGCATCGGTAAGAACGACCCCTTTGAGCTCTGGGAGGATCACCTCATCTCCATTTGTCACTTCTGCCTCGGGGGAGGTGGGGCCGTAGGTAGCTCCTTGTTCTCCCTCAAACTGAGTGGGTTCTTTGGGCTTTACCCGTTCAAAGTTTTGGGCCGATAAGGTGGTGGCAATAAGCGTTAAAATCAGGAGTCGTTTCATAGCTGCGTTTTCTCAATGGGTTTAGGGAAAGTGATCAATCCATTCATCCGTACGTTATGGAAGGAGTGGTTCATCATACGTTGGAAGTATAGCTGATCACCAATAACTTGAAAACTGGAAAGTCCTTTTTCTTTTCTTTTTTCGTAAGCCTCTTCGTTGTAAGCAAGCTGAAATTCTTCAAACCACCCGAGGTATTCGTTCATCGGATGGAGATCGGTTAAGAGCTCGCTAACAAGGAGCTGGCTCCGCTCAATATTAGCAAAAGTGCTGGCGCCATTGCGGTAAAAAATGTGGAGCGGGACGTTGGGATGCTGCGTGGGATCGAAGGGGAAAGGGGACCAAGTTTCGGTTTCGCTATTGATAAAGAGGGGGCCGGGGGCAAAAGCAAGGTTGTTAATAGTTCCATGGATGTGGGTTACCTCCCTTGAAGGGGTATAGAGGAAGATGCTACCAGAGCTGTTGATTTTTGAGCCTTGCGCCATGTGAACCCCTTTTGGAAGGACTCCTGAAGCCTCTTTTGCTCCATGATTGACCGAGAGGATGAGGGGGAATTCCGAGTGATTTTTGATCGCTGAGCCGGCTCCCATTTTTAAGTGTCCGCCGATCAATAAAGAGATCTCTTGTTCGCTATTATCGATGAGGCTGTTTCCAGTAAGCTCGAGGTTTCCACGGGTTTGGATTAGGGTCGGGCCTCTAGTAAAGAGGAGCTGCTCCTTTCCTTGTAAAATCAAGTTTTTCCCGGTGAAAAGGGAGAGGGGTCCTTGCGCTATAATGGAAGCGTTATTTTGGGAAAGGCTTCCTCGAAGGAGGTTAATATTAAGGGTTCCTGTGCTGTCAATGGCTGCTTGTCTTCTTGTTAAAGCATTTCCACGTAAAAGGAGATCTCCACGACTTACCGTGATGTCGATCCGTCCTTGTCGGGGTCCCACTCCGACTCCGTTGCTGATAAAAGCATAAGAAGAGCCTGTTTTTGGCGCTTCTCCCGCAATGTTTAGGTTCCCTCCTGCAAAAACATTTAAGTTGCAGAAAGCGGGTCCTGCCATTCCGACAATCCCAAGCCCTGCAGAAGAGTCTTCTCCCCCCTCTTTGCAGTTGTTTAAGGTTATGTTTCCTTTGGCGACAACATGGACCGTTCCAAGGTGGGCATGAGCCTTTCCCTTAGGATTAGTTCCCGTAAAGGCTCCAATGAAGGTGGCACTATTTCCCTTACCGGCAGTGAGAGTTAAGTTTTTCCCAGAAGTGACAGAGACAAGTTCAGAGGTAAAGGTATGAGGTTCGGTGGCTACTGTAAAATCTTGACCAAAGCCAATCCCAACAAATTTTCCGTGAGAGTTTCCGTCTCCGATTAAGGTTACAGAACCTTTAGCATTGACTGTCACCTTTCCGCTATATTCATCTCTAAAGCGGCGGGCAGCCCCTCCATGACCGATTAGGGTGTAGGCATCTTTTCCTCCGTGAGCAGCAAGGAGTTGGACC
Organism: Chlamydiota bacterium; assembly: GCA_021772275.1. Lineage (GTDB taxonomy): Bacteria > Chlamydiota > Chlamydiia > Chlamydiales > Simkaniaceae > Neptunichlamydia. The sequence continues at coordinate 127,299 of JAJFMJ010000015.1, forward strand.
TCTCCTCCCACATTCGAAAGGGTGACATCGCCATGGCCATGGATAACGGCGCTATTGCGCGCGTTATCTTTTTCTGCAGCAAGGCCTATCTGGGCAAAGCAAAAGTCTTTGGAAGAGGAGGTCATGCGGACATCTCCGCCCACATGGTGAATCGTTACATCCCCCATAAAGGAGCGGTTGCTTGAGAGTCCGGTGTTGGTATTTGTGTGGCCGACCAAAGCAAAATGGTCGACCGCTTGAACAATCAGGTCCCCTCCGATGGTGAGGTTGATGTTACTTTTGACGACGGCAGCATCCGAGCCGATTTGTCCTTGGCCACCGCTCCCTCCTAGAACGAGGAGGTGGCGCCCTGTTTTAACGTGGACATTTCCGTAGCGGCTACCGAGGCGGCTGATCCCTTTTTCTCCGCTGATCTGAAGGTCTTTCCCGACGTTGCAGATAATGTCACCCTTCCCTCCATTGTGGACATCTCCTTGAACGATGAGATTTCTCTCTGCTAGAAAGGTGAGGGAATAGTCGCTGGCATATCCTCTAGCTTCATTCATGTCAGACTCGATGATGATATCACCCTTTCCTCCAAAAGCAGAATGGGTCACCACTTCGACGGGGCCACTTTGGAGGTCGCTAACTAAAGAAGCAACAGAAAAAATGGTTGTTTGCGCTGTGGGAAGATATCTTCCTCCGACTTGGGTCCTTCCCGAAGAGGTATGGTTGGCTGTAATTAAAATGTCGCTGGGGTCGTAGAGGATCGTTCCTGGTAGACCAAAAGAAGCGGATCGATCGATATCCCCATTTTCCTTGTCGAGATGGGTTCCTGAAACTTCAACGAAGCCCCCATCTCCTCCCTCTTTTCCTCCACGCACCTCTATTTTTCCAGCAAAGTAGGTGGAGCCGTCAGACCAAAGGACCACTTTTCCCCCCTTCCCTTTCTGGAAGGTATTGGCGTAGATGGTGGCTCCCTGGTTTACAGTGGTTGACTCCGAGTGGAGGAGGGAGCGGTTTTTCCCCTCTCTAGAACCTCCAATAAGAACTGTTCCCCCTTCAAAACTGTCGGAGACATCGATAAGAGCGTTTTCATCTAGGGTAACATGTTTTCCAAGGACGTGAACATTGCCTTTCATGGCAGCTAGGGTGCCGTTGACCTCGACACTTCCACCTTCCGCAACAAGATAGATATCGCCCCCCCGATTTTCAACATTTAGAGCGTCGGCTTTTCCGTCGTGATTGATCGCCAATTTGTAGGGGTTTCCGTCGGCAAGAAGGCGCACTTTAAGGGCTTCAATCTCGCCGTGGCTAGAAATTCCTGTCCCTTTTTGCTTATCACTTTCGCTACTTGGAGAGATAAAGATCCGTTTTTCTCCATCTGGCTTTAAGAGGATTTCTTTGCCAACAGCGAGTCCCGCCATCCCATTGGGGGCCGAGATTTTCCCCTCGTTTTTAACGAAGCGGCCGATTAAAATAACATCCCCATCCCAAGCGGTGATCGTTCCAAGATTCACTACTCGTGCGTCGGAGTCTCCAAAAAAGCGGAGACCCTTTCCCTCCATAAACTCACCGTCGAGAACGTCTAAAGAGGAGGCGATAAAAGCGTGGGTGTCAATGGTGGCATTGGGGCCGATCAAGATCCCATTGGGGTTGATGAGGTAGACGGTTCCATTTGACTTAAGGGCTCCCAAAAGAGCGCTCGCCTCTTTGGACGAGACTCGGTTGAGGACAGCCGATAAGTTGCTGGGCTGGATAAATTGGGTGATTTCTCCTTCACCGATTGAAAAGTTTTCCCAGTTGATGATCGTTTTGTTACCGGTGACGATCTCCATATGTTGGTTGGTGGGGTGAGCAAATGTTGCCTCTCCCTGAACAACCTTCGGCCCCGAAGGTTTTGCCAGAAGGAAGATAGGGGAGAGCATCAATGCAATGACATACCGTTTATCCATGAATCCTCAAAAGTTGTCTTTAGATACCTTTTGTAAAGTAAAAAAGAAAATAAATCTAGAGTTTTTTTCTTTGCTGAAAAAAGAGGGTATTTAGCATAATGGCCCCAGATGAAAAAGTATTCAGAGTCAGTTTATAAAACAAAGCGGTGGAAAACCCGCGAAGTGATGGTGGGAAATGTTGGCGTGGGTGGGGACAATCCGATCCGGATCCAATCGATGACCACTTCAAACACTCGCGACGTAGAGGCGACGGTCGACCAAATTATCCGGCTAGCCGATGTGGGGTGTGAAATTGCCCGCGTGACTGTTCAGGGAAAAAAAGAGGCAGAGGCGTGTGAGGGGATTAAGAACACGCTTGTTCAGAAGGGATATACGATCCCCCTTGTTGCCGACATCCATTTTTATCCACCAGCGGCGATGCTTGTTGCCGAATTTGTCGATAAGGTACGGGTCAACCCCGGCAACTTTGTCGATAGACGGGCCACTTTCAAGACGATCGAGTACGATGACGCCACCTATGCAGCCGAAATTGAGAAGATCTTTGAGACCTTTGGCCCCCTTGTTGAAAAATGTAAAAAGCTAAACCGAGCGATGCGGATTGGGACCAACCATGGCTCCCTTTCCGATCGGATTATGAACCGTTATGGAGATACCCCCTTTGGGATGGTTGAGTCAGCTCTCGAGTTTGCTCGGGTTTGCCGTCAGCTCGGTTATCACGATTTTATGTTCTCCATGAAGGCAAGCAATCCTCTTGTGATGATGCAGGCCTACCGCCTCCTCGTAGCAGAGATGATGAAGCTCGGCTGGGACTATCCCCTCCACCTCGGGGTGACCGAAGCGGGAGATGGCGAAGATGGGCGGGTCAAGTCTGCCATTGGAACCGGTTCCCTCCTTCTCGAAGGGCTCGGCGATACGATTCGGGTCTCTTTGACCGAAGATCCCTGGCTCGAGATCGATCCTTGCAAGCGCCTCATTGACTTTGCCAAAAGCTATGAAGGGAAAGGAATCGCCCCCTTCATCGAAACGAAGCGGAACATCAAAGAGATTAGACGTCGCTTTGTCCGGCAGGTAGCTCCTCTACACCGCGATGGTTCGGTGATCCTTTGGGGGGAGCCCCAAGATGATGTCAAGGCCGATGCCTTTTTTAACGGCACGGAGCTGACGGCTAATGGGGAAACCTTTTCTAATTTTGCCTATATCAGGAATGGGGATCCGAGCAGCTGGAAAAAGCTCCTTGAGGAGCCTGCCGATTTTATCCTTCTTGAGCTGACCGAGTCTTTCCTCCATCAAGGGCGTTACTTTTTTGAGTGGATCCAGGAAGTAAAGCTCGATCTTCCCGTTATTCTCGTGGGGAATTACCCCCTTTCCGAGGAAGATACGGTGATCCATGCCGCTGCAGAAGTGGGAGCCCTTCTTGCCGATGGACTCGGTGAAGGGGTCCTCCTAAAAACCAATCTTTCCCCGGAAAAGGAGAGTTCTCTTGCGTTCAATATCCTTCAGGGGTGTCGGATGCGGGCGACCAAAACAGACTTTATCGCGTGCCCTAGCTGTGGTCGCACCCTCTTTGACCTCCAGGAGGTTACCCAAAAGATCCGGGCAAAAACGGCCCATCTGCCTGGCGTCAAAATCGCGATCATGGGATGCATTGTCAATGGTCCTGGAGAGATGGCCGATGCTGACTTTGGCTATGTGGGCTCTGGGCGCGAAAAGATCGACCTTTATGTTGGCAAAGAGTGTGTGGAGCGGGGTATCCACTACACCGAAGCGGTCGATCGCCTCATTCAGCTAATTAAAGACCACGATCGGTGGATAGAGCCCCAAACCGAGGAGACTGTATGTCTATGATAAAAACATTATTTGTATTAACACTTGCTTGCACCACTTTGTGGGGAAAAACTTTTCACGAAGCATTTATGGATGAAGTCGTTGCTCTATCCGAAGGAAACCCGATCGAAATCGTCCAGGAAGAAAGGGAGTTTTTAGAACGTTTTCGGAAAGAGCCTCTGCAAGAAAGATGGGAGACCGATGTAAAAGTGCGTCCTATTTTTGTCAGCGCCCAGGGAGACTTTGAAAAGGGAATGGCCTACTTTTTGGAAGAGGAAAAGATTTTAAATCTGATTGGAGTGATTCACACCCCTACTCCCGCCACCCCACTTTGCACAGAGGAAGAAATTACCCCTCAGCTGGTTGATACTAGCTTAGAAGGGGACAAAAAGCGTCTTTTTACCGTCATGAGTCGAGCCACCATTATCCGAGAATTTTTAGCAAAAGGGGGAAAACTCTTTGCTGTTTATCCTGAGGAAGGAAGAGCGAAGCGGACCGAAGCGCAGCTGGCTATTTTTGATGCAGCTAAGGAGGCCTACCCCAAAAACCTGATCGACTGTCCGATCTCTTGTGAGAAATTAGACCCCGAAATGGTCGGAGCCACCTACCTCTTTCAAACAGAAGAAGGGTGGTTTGCCTTTGCTATTATGGCAACCCAGGCCAACGCCCCCGAAGATTGTAGGCGTTGGGCAATGTGGTTTGGGCCGTTAAGTGACCCAGCTATCGCTGAGAGAGTAAGCGCTGTGAGTACTTATTTCTCTCTTAATCTGCCAACCTTTATGACTTCTTCTGTGGAATAAAGACAAGGATTCCGCCAACAACGATAAGAACAATGCCACCTGCCAAAAAGCCATTGGCGATGGCGGTGTATCTTTTCACATCTTCTCGTCCGGCGTCGATCTTCCTTTGCGCTCCACTGGCAAGGCCATCCCCAAGGGGTTTTGTTGCCGGAGAGAGGCCAAAAAGCTTCTTTCCTGTGTCGACCGTTCCTTGCGCACTAGAAATTTGCTCTTTTCCCTTTTCCACTTCTCCCTTGATGTAGCTTGAAACAAAGAGCATCGCGATCCCCACTGCCGCAATAATAGCCCCCCAAACCCGTCTTTTTGTCATAAGATTCTCCTGTAAGGGGCTGCCTCCGAAAGTCCATTCCCCCATCTTTCGCGCGCTTTCCGGAAAAACTCGAAAGTTTGCAAATCTCCTATACTTAGGCATATGTCGACTTGCAAACTTTCGATTTTTTCTCGAAAATCATCGCAAAATCTGGGGAAAGCGACTTTCGGAGGCAGCCCTTGTAAACACTTTTTTTGATCTATGACACACCAGGGAAAAAAGGGCAAGTTTGTCTATTAATCATGGTTCTTGTACAATACCCGCAAAAGATGATGTGAAAAAAAAGTTTTATGAAAATTGAGCGATTTGAAGGATTTCTAGCTGTTGTCTTAACCACAGTGGGTTATAAAATTCTCATGGAAGGGCATTTACCTAAGGATGCCCTGAAAGCCCAGCTGGTGGTCATTGGAGGATCGGGCCTCCTTCAGCTCCCCTTTTCCCAGCAGGGGAAAAAGGGAAAGTGGCTTCTCAGAGCTCTTCCCTTTATCATTATCGGAGCAGGAAGCTACTTTGGAAAGGTTCCAAAAAAGGTCGCTGCTATTGCAACCCCCTTTTTTGGAGTGGGACATCTCCTTATTGGGGAAGGGATCCGCTGTAAGACACAGCCACCTAGAAGAAAAAAGGAGCGATTAGAATTTGAGGCTGTTAAGAAAAGGGTAATGGAGCAAAGTGAGGCTCCTACTGAGGATGAGCTAGAAGCTATCTTGAGAGAGTATCCAGGGGGAGACGAAGTTTTTGAACTGAAGCTTGTGAACAACTTCAATACGATCTCCGAATACAGTGAAGAGGCGCTAGAACTCGCCGAAGATGTTCCCCTAAAATTTGTCTTTGAAAATAAGGTTAAGCTACGTTATCTGGTCGATCTCTACCGTGAAAACGATGAGTGTACAAGCCAATTTTGTGAGTTTCTAGATGAAAATATCGAGCAAGTTACTTTAGGAATGTTTCAATTCTTTTTCCACGAAGAGAGGTATAGGGTTCACACAGGGCTTCAAGCTCTTTTCTTAAAACACTTTAAGCATTGTGAGCACTGGGACGAAGAGATCGCTAAAAACTACGTGACCGTTGCTAAGTCTATTGGACCCCAATTTCCAATAAAATTAGCTAGGGAGTTTGCACTGCATTTCGCAAATAATCTCCGCAAGATAACCCTCCAAAGTTTCAGGAAATACTATGTAGCTGGACGTCAGTTTGGGGCCAATCTATTTAACCTTGTTAATGAAGAGTCTCGCCATTACTTTAGGTTCCTAGGAATTCAATTAGATGAAAGTGGATATGTAGGTCCCGAAAGCGCTGAAGCTGCGATTGGCAATCCTAAGAAGAAAGATCAAGCTTGTGTGGAAGTAGCCAAAGAGCTTGGGTACGCTAAAGTCGATCCAATAGCTGTGATTTTTGTTAGGCAGCTATTAAACCTGATTGATGGTCGAAAGAAATGGGTAGAAGCGTTTCAAGAGGTAGGTTCCCGCTTTAAGGAAGATGAGAAGTCGTTAAACCAGTGGATAGAAGATAGGCGAAAAAAAGACCAAGATTTACCAGAAAAAGAGAAGCTGATGAACTTCAAGAAAAAAGCGCCGAGAAGCCGCTCTTCTAGATCCCGCCTAATCTCACTTAAAATGCGTCAGCATACTTCCTTAGGTAGTTTTAGCTTGGGCAAATCTTCGGCTGAGCTTTTAGGTAACCTTAGCAACAATAACGAAGCATCATCTTCTTCTCCTTCTGAAGGTGACTCTTGGTCTTCCTCGAGCGGCGACGATATTTTTGTGTTTTAATAAATCAGCGCACCCCTTATGTGTTAAACAAACGAGGTGCCCATGAAAATTCGACAAGCGATCCGGTTGAACCGGATCTTTTTTATCACAAACTTAGCCATTTTAATCGGAATCGCCAGCTTTTTTGCTTTTGATGGGGACTCTAGTGGAACGATTGAGGCAAGCCGGATCATCTTGAAGGGGGAAAATGGGACGCCGAACATCATCTTGCAAGGAGACGATGAGAACACACTTCTTACCCTCAACGACGCTCACGGCAATGTCCGCCTTCAGTTGCAAGGGGGTGTTTTCCCCGCAGTCATCATGAAAAACGAGGGGGGAGAGATTGTAGGAACCTTTTTTCCCCTGCGGGATGGAGGCGCTGCGGTGGGTCTAGGAGATCGAACGGGGAATATGGCCACCTTCATCCGAGGAGGAGATGCGCCGATGGTGAACTTTTATCAAGGATCAAATGAGCCCAATATTGCTATAGGGATTGCAAATGACCTTCCCCATTTTGTAATGGTTCCCAAAGAAAGCGGAGAGGGGATGGTCATCCATGGAAGCGCGCCGCCCAGCCTCCTCTTCATCGACGAAGAAGGGAGGGTGCCAGTCTCTTTATCGCGTCATGGTTTAATCAAGGAACAAAGTGATGGGGAAGCTCTAGTCCCTTAAAATTGAACTTTTTGTCAGGTCTTCGAAGAAGGGCAATATCAAGAGGAAATAGGAAGATCTCTATAGTAGCAGTGACAGTTCCTTTAAAAAAATGGCCCGAAATGGTCTTGTAATCTTTGTCGGCAAGGACGACGTGGGTGTGAACGAAGGGGACCCCATTTTCCACTGAGACATTGCCACTCGCAACCGTTAGCTCAAACTCTCCTTTGAAAAGGCGTCTGTCATAGTCGTTTTTCTTAAGGTCAAAGTAGCCAAGTTCAACGTCACTGACCGATCCAATCCCTTGGTAAAAAGCGCTGGGAATCCTCTTTTGCAGTACAAAGGCGCTTAGCGTGCTATGAAGCTCTTCTCCTTCTTCCATCTTTAGGACAAACCCTTTCGAATAGTCAGCAAATTTCACTCATTTTCCTCTACTTTTTTACGCAGCTTCTTGACCTCTGCGTGCTTTTTTTTGTCAGCCAAGATCTTTTGCTTCAATTTACGAGATCGTCTCTTTTTTTGCTGCCTGATTTTTTCTTCTTCCCGTTGTTTCTTTGTTTTTTCCTGGTGAATCTTGTAGGCAATTTTTTCGCAAAGGATCCGGCGAGCAAGAAGACGGTTGAGCTCTCGAGAACGCTCTTGCTGACACTTGACTTCAATTTGGGTGGGAAGATGTTTAAGGTAGACACACGAAGAGGTTTTATTCACCTTTTGCCCCCCTTTTCCTGCGCCCAGGATAAACTTTTCGATGAGGTCTTCCTCTCGAATTCCTAGGCGTTCCATTTCTTTTTCAATCGATTCTTTGTTCATAAAAAAAGGTGGGCCCTCTGGGTCCACCTTAAAGTTTTTGATAGAGATAAGCAAGCTTTAAGCGTTCTTATCGTCTTTGACTTCAGTTACTTCTTCAGTAGCAACAGTTTCTTCACCTGCATCGGCAGTTTCATCAGCAAATGCCGAGTAAGAAAAAAGGCTGAAGGCAGGTAGTGCTAACATTAAAAATTTTTTCATAACGCATCCTTTTGGTTGTGGATTAAAAACGTAGCTTTTAGCTTAACAATTCTTAATATTTAGGGCAAGCTGTTTGGCAGCTTCTTTAAGTCCTTCTCGGATTTTTAGCCCCTTCCCTTTTTCTCTTCCTCGGTTTGCTGCGGCTTCAAGATGGTGGTAAGAGACCTTTTTCGATGTAAGGTGAGGATAGATGAGCGCGAGACTTTTTTCGATGTGGATAAGGGCTTGACTGGTGGGGAGGGCTCTTTTTTCATACCCTTCAGCAATGCCGCGAAAAAAAGAATTTTTTGCGATGGTTCCCTTGAGACGGGGATCCTCTTTTTTAGCTTCTTCCCAGAGGAGCTCAAAATGGTGGTCGAGAAAATGGGCGACATATTCAGCCACCTCTATATTAAGAGGGTCTCCTAAAATCTCGAGATAGAGAACCCCCTTTCCATGGTTGAAGATTGGGTAAACGAAGAAGAGGCGGAGAATCGAAGCGATTGCTTGGAGCTTAGCGCTTCCCCGTTTTTTTTGGAGGACGCGAAGCACATGGATCGGGTCATCTTCTTCATGAAACTTGACGTTGTACTTTGCTAAGAGCTCTTGCGCCTTGAGGGTGGCCGCTTCGGCCTCTTTAGGCTCAGGGCTTTCTGCAAGGGAGAGGAGCTTGCGCACTTTGTCAACAATGTGCTTATTTTTGATCGCTTTTTCCAAAGGGACTTGAGCGCGGGCAATTTCAGTGGGCCAGCCATATTTTTTGCAAATTTCTCGAAACTCCTTCCCGTGGGGGAGAATCTCAGGGCCATGCTCAATAAAGGTCATGTAATGGGCGAGTTCGTGACGTAAAAGATCTTTGATTGCTCCATCTTCTTCAAGCAAGAAAAGTTTGTTAATCCCAATTTCATAGAGATCATGTTGAAAATAGCCGAGCCTTGAGGGATGATCAAACGCTGTAAAATGAAGGGGGTAGGAGACAGCTCCAACATGAAAGCGGGAGCGACCCACAGAAAGAGACATCTCCTTCGTGAGGATCTCTTGGGCAAGCCTTTTTATTTTTTTTAAAAAAGTAAGAATTGTCTTCGAATAAAGGATTTGCATCGGGTACAATTATAGGAAAGTAGGAAAATTGGTGCAAACAAAAATTCGTTTAGGAATCTTTTTTGGAGGGCAATCTCCTGAGCATGAGGTGTCGATCCGGTCGGCGCAGTCGGTGATCGACCATCTCGACTCCGAGAAATATGAGGTTTTTCCCATTAAAATTGATAAAAATGGGGTATGGCAAAAGGAGTGTTTTTCTCCAGGTGCCTTAAGGGATGCCTTCGACGTGGTTTTTCCTATGCTGCACGGCCCCTATGGTGAGGATGGGACGGTGCAGGGACTCTTGGAGCTAGCAAATGTTCCTTATGTGGGATCCGATCACTTGAGCTCGGCGATCTGCATGGACAAAGGGGTAACCAAGGCACTTCTCTGCAATGCCGGCCTTCCTACTCCTTGCCATCAGCTTCTTCGCGCTGGCGATCCTATCAACGTGACCGCTTTTCCCCTTTTTGTGAAGCCAACTCAAATGGGATCTTCAGTGGGGATCAGTAAGGTTTCTCATCCCGATGATCTTAGCCGGGCTGTGGAGGAGGCCTTTAAATATTCCGAAATGATCCTCATCGAAGAGAGTATCGAAGGAAAAGAGATCGAGTGTTCGGTCCTTGGTAACGCCGATCCGATCGCTTCTTTACCAGGAGAGATAATTCCCACGCATGAATTTTACTCTTATGAGGCGAAATATCTCGATGATAATGGCGCTCACTTTATCCTTCCAGCCGATCTTTCTCCAGAAAAAATAGAGGAAGTGCAACACCTTGCCATTGCCGCTTTTAAAACTTTGCGTTGCGAGGGGATGGCTCGGGTCGACTTTTTTCTCAAAAATGATGGGACCCTCCTCGTTAGCGAGCTCAATACGATCCCTGGTTTTACTTCGATCAGCCTTTATCCCAAGCTCTGGGAAAGCAGTGGCATCCCCTACTCGGAGCTTCTCGATCGTCTCATTGAGCTAGCCTTTGAGCGTCACCGCCGCAAAAAACCGACCTCCCCTCTACTTGCCTACGCAGCGAAATAAGTGGCACTCCGGGGTTTAGGGTTTTAGAAAAAAGTGTAATCTATTATTGTTGTTATATGGAAATAAAAAACCTACCTGCCCAGAAGATCGAAAAGCTTGAGGATCTAACAATCCGCCCTTCTTTCCCCTTCTATAGTCGTTCGAAAAACCTTCAGTTTCACATAGATAGGGCGCGGGAGATTTTGATCAAAGCCCTTCCTAATCCCCTCCCTTTTAATGATAGAAACTCCCTAAAAGAGTGGCTTGAGTCGTCTCTTCCTTGGATGTCTTGGAGTCCTTTTGGGTCTCCCCCCGACTGTATTTCTATTTTCTTTTTACTTAAACCTTTGAAGAACCTCCCCACAGAAACCTTTGTCTCTGAAATGATTAAGCGATGGCTTCTTCCCCACCAGGAAACAACCATTCTTTCCTTTGAGCATATGGAGTTTCAATTCGACCACTACCCGAAAGAAACTTTGTTTGTGGGGGAAGCAAAAATCCTCGTTCGGAGTAAAAAAGAGGTAAGGGTTTTAGAGAAGAACCTCCCACTCCTTAGGGATGAGGTGAGTCTAGCAGTCAAACAAGGGGATTATGCAAAGTCTCTTTTAGAAACAAAGGTTCTCCCCTTAGACCATAAGATGAACCTGATTCGAGAGGCTTTTATTCGCCTCCTCCAGCGCTATCCTGACGATCTTGACGAAACGATTTTTGAAAGGCTAGCCTTTATGCAAGCCCATACCTCGAAGGAGTTTCGAGAGGAAAGATCCTACGCCCATATCGGACGGGTAATTTTAACATTTCTTTTAGCTCAAAACCAGCTCACACGTGAAATCAACGCCTTCCCTGAAAAAAGGCATATGAAGATCCGCTTTATGCAGACGAAACTGAGCTTCCCCTTTGGAAAGAAACCTGTCCTAGGACTTGCCATTTCACTCAACCTTTTTGATGAGTATGAGTTTTTTGACACCAAGCACGTTCTTAGAGCAGCCCAAAAACTGATTCCCGATGTCCGTGTTGTGGCAGGATCTTCTTATCGTTATACCAGCTTAAATGGGCTCATTTTAACCCTTTATGTTGAGATTGAAAAGAGTAATGGCTTACCAATGACCCTTGGAGAAGGGCAACTTCTTCGAGAAAACCTCGAGGAGGAACTTAAGAAAAGGGTTCAGCGTCTTGTTCCAGCCCTTTTTATGGTGAGAAATGAAGAAGAGACGATGCGCAATATTTTGATGCTGTCTCGAGAGCTCAAATCTCCCGATGATCTTCCTCAAATTATGGTCTCTTTTGATCAACATTCACAAGAGGATCTTAGCTTTACCATTGTCCTCTTAAGGATAAAAAAAGAGGATAGTTCTTCCATTCAGAACCTTTTAAAACATGCAGATCCTGAAGTCCGTTTTATTTCCGATCGAGTCCAGAATGTGAATTATCTCGACAAAGAGCATCCCATTGAGGCCAACGTCTTTAGTCTCCAAATTGAAAAGCTTCCTATTTTTCTTAGAATAGACTTTTCAGTGAACCTCTACTTAGCGCGCAATAAGATCATCTCTTTTTTGATGAAACATCTTGGACCCGTTCGGGACTATAATGGGGGAATGATGGTGAAGCAAGGAGAGCTATTGACACAGTTCAAACGCCTTTGCCAAGATCTTCCCGATAGAAACCAAGAACTTTTAGAGAATTTTTTCTATTCCTTAAACCCAATTGAATCCCAAGCCACAATTGCCCTCCCCGCTCTTAATCTCTTTTTTGAACGCTTTATTAAGGTTACAGAAGCGCTTTTTCAAAGGGAAAAACTTTATCTTCTTGAGTTTGGCCATGATGAAAACGTCACTGTAGTGACTGTTCGAGGGAGAGACCCTAAATTTAAATCTCTTCTCCAAGAGGCCCTTTCTCAAACAAAAATCCAGAGTCGCTCTCTTATTACGTCATCGTTAGATTTTGAAGGGAACCACTACCTGAGCCTTCTCTATGAAGAATCATCAGAGAAAAAAAGAGCCCTTTTCAAAAAAACGGTCCATCAAACGCTTAAGACATGGGAGCAAGAAAGAAAAGAGCTGACTGTTTTGAAACTTCCCTTTCTAGATCTTGTTTCCTTAGATCCCCGTATTGGAAGAGACCAAGAATCCTCTATTGTTGTTAAGCTTTTGTTTGATGGGCTAATGCGGATCAGTAAAGAAGGAGAACCAGAATATGCTGTTGCCGAGAGTTATACGGTTTCTGAGGATAAAAAAACGTATACCTTTAAACTTAAGGAGACTTTCTGGTCTAATGGAACCCCAGTTGTTGCTTATGACTTTGAATATGCTTGGAAAAAGGTTCTATCCCCAGACTTTTCGACCCCATTTGCTTACGTTTTTTATCCCATTAAAAATGGTCGGGAAGCCAAAGAAGGAAAACTTCCGGTCGATAGCGTTGGAGTTAAAGCCATTGATGAAAAGACTTTAGTAATAGAGCTCAATAACCCAGCTCCCTATTTCATTGAGCTTACAGCAAATACCCTCTATTCTCCTGTAAATCACGAAGTAGATATGAAGCACCCCAATTGGGCGGTGCAAAAAAATGAGCATTTCGTTTGTAATGGTCCCTATATCCAAGTTGAGCCAACTGCAGGGTATATCTATGATCTAAGAAAAAACCCCAGATACCCTAAGCATGATGAAGTGGAGATCGACCAGGTTCTCTTTTCAAAAGTCCTCTCAAAATCAGCCTTCGAGATGGTTCGTAAAAACCACCTACATTGCTTTGGCTCAGGTATTAGTCCTCATGAAACGTTTCGGAGTGATTTGCCTCAAGGGAGAATCAGCTACTATCACTCCTCCAGAATTTTTTGGCAGTATTTTAATACCAATCAGTTTCCTCTTAATCACAAGAAAATTCGAATGGCATTATCAATGGCAATTGACCGTAGCGCTATTGTAAAACACCGCCTAGGAAAGAGCATTCCAGCTTATACCGTTCTTCCGTACAAGGATACCCTGTGTCGGGGAAGGGATTTTTTGATTAAAGAAGATAGGGAAAAGGCGAAGGCTTTATTTGATGAGGCGTTAAGAGAAATTGGAATGAAACCTGAAGATCTTCCTATCCTGTATCTTTCTTGTACACTGCGAGAAAAAACGAGCTCAGAAATGATTAAGAATCAATGGGAAAACGTTTTGGGATTGAAGTGTGAGCTAGAATTTTCTAAATGGAATAAACTTTTTCAAAGGCTAATTGAAGGGGACTATCAGATAAGTAATGTTCACTGGGTCTCTTGGATTAACGATCCTATTTACACTCTACAATCCTTTAAGCATGTCGGTGAAACCCTCAATTGTACAAGATGGGAAAATAAGGAATTTCAAGACCTCTTAAATCGCTCTGATCAATTAACTGATCCAGACCAACGAAAGGACCTACTCTTTCGAGCAGAGCGGCTTTTAACTAAGGAAGCCGTTGTTTTACCTATTTGCTATACAATGGATTGGTACGTTAAAAGTTCGAACCTAATCCTCAGCAAATCAACGATAAATGGGAACATCGATTTTTCTCAGGCCTATTTTGCAAAAAAAAATGATAAAGATGGTTGACTTTTTTTTAGGGTTCAGTATCATTGTTGTCACTTAGGTGTCGTGCGGTGGTTTCCACATGATACCAGAAATTTATCAAAAGTGAGGATAACTATGTTCAGCTTGAAGAAAAGAAGAAAAAGTCAAGATCAGTTGACTGAAAATAAGCTGGCTTTACGTGAAGTTGAGCTTATGAACCATCCTGCATGGAGAGGAACCATGTCGCTTAGAGAAATTAAGAAGGAGCTTGAAGGGAAACTCCCTTTCACATTTGCAGTTTCCGAAACTGGTGAGCGGCACCACTATTTTTTGAGCTATGTTGGTAAAGATCATAAAGTCAAGCAAACACACGCTTGGATTTTTGTATTGGATGGAGAAGCATATTTAAAAAATCTTGGTTCTTGTAAAAGACCTTGCTCAAGCATAGATGAATTGGTAGATGCGAAAAGGAAAGGACTGATTAAGCCGCTATTAGAAGAAACTAAGAATCTTCGAGAGCAGCTTAAGGCAGTTGGGCTATTAAACAGCAGCTGTTTACGCTATTGCTAGAGAGGATGAGTTGCTGATCAAGCAACAGTCCCATAAGATGTAGGTGTTCTTGGTGTGGACCTATCGTTAGAGCTTTCCGAGAAAGTGCTTTGGAGGCCATTTCTCAATAGCCCCTTGTGATAGTACCATCTAGTTTAGCAAATTTATCTGAATCATTCGAGAAGAATTTTTTCTCTCTGGATTACTCAGAAAGCGAAGGATATAAACAGCGCCCATCGTTAAGGCGCTTACCGCCTCAATAAGGAAAAACTTGGATGGGGACCATCCAAGTTTTGTAATTCCGATGAAGACAGGAAGAAAGAGTGTGACCCAAAATAACGGGGCACAGAAAGCATAAAAGAGTGTATCTTTAGAGGCGGTAATAAAGCTGGTCCCAATATGGCTGAGCCCATTTGCAAAGTAAAGGAACCAAAGCCAAAGGCAACATTCTCTAAGGACTTCGAGGGAGTGGGGCGACGGGGGATCTTTAACAAAGATGTGAATAAGAAAGTCCTGGTTAAAAAGAAGGGGGATCGCGAGGAAGATCGTCGTTAGACAGATAAAACTGACTGAAGTGCGTATAATCTTTAAAAAGACATTTTTAAGGCCTGCCCCTAAAGTGTAAGAGATCAGTATAAGGATGGCTTGCCCCACCCCCTCGTTGATAGAATAAAGGGGAATGAATAGGGTGATACCCAGAGTATGGACTAATTGATAATCTCCCCCTCGATGAATAAGAGAATAAGAAGCTGATAGCCAGGCGCTAATGACTATAGTTCTACCCAAAGCTCGAGGAAATCCCGTTTTCAGCCCTTCCATTAATAGAGGAAGGTTAAATGTCTTTTTATAGGTTGCATAGCGATGCATATATTTTTTCTGAAGGAAGAGAACGAAAAAGATCAAACAGAACAAGGCTTGAGAAATAATTGTTGCGATTGCAGCCCCTTGAATGCCCATTGAAGGAATGATCCCTTTAAACCCAAAAATGAATAGGTAATCTAAGACAGCATTAAGGGCTTGAGTAATTATAGTTACAAGAACAATAACGCGGCTTTTACCTCTTCCGAGATAGAATGAGACAAGAGTTGTTCCTAAGGGATAAAGAAAATTGGTTATTGCAAAAAAACGAAAATAGAGAATCGCTCCGTCTTGCGCCTGAATTCCCTTTAAGTAAAGCTCACTTAGAAAACTTAAAGGGTAGGTAATCAACATAGAAAGAATAGAAAAATAGATCATTTGCCATATAAAAGGGCCGATCATCTGTTCTCTTCTTGCCCCCTTATAGTAAGCTATAAAGACACGAGAAACGACAGTAATCATCATGCAGCTGATCTGGAAGAAAAGACAGAGAATCCTAGCAGCAGAGCAAGCTTGCCAGGCATCTATCGAGTAAAGAGAAAGAAAGTACTGGTCACAAGAAGTCAGAAGACTTCCCGAAAGAGTTGCGAAGATAAGGGGGATCGAGAGGGTTAAAAGCTCTTTTAGGCTTGCCGTTGGATATTTTGTAAGCGTTTGTGAATGGGAGCTGTTTAGCTGTTTGGTACTCATTTTGCTAAGACCGCAGGGGCTTTTGCTTAATTTCAGATTAAGGCTTGAATAAAATCTAGCAGGTTTGTAAATTTGTGGCTAGAAATTTATACAGTTTGCACTAAACAGGGCGCGATCTGTGGATGTCTGGCTAAGTGTTCTCTTTTTTCCAGATTCGGATATTGAAAACACCCTTCATTTTACCTATCCATATCGCGCTCGTAGACGAAAAATAATTAAAACCGGTTGGAAATATGAAAAAATCACTCTCCATTCTTCTTCTCTTTCTTGTTCCCGCTCTATTCTTTTGCCAAAAAAAAGAAAACAAAGACAGTATAAGTCGTGTCATTAATCTTGCAATCGGCTCTAATGTGCGCTCTTTAGACCCTAGAATTTCTAGCGAGGGACCCTCCTATCATATTATAAATATGCTTTATGAAGGTCTTATGCGTCTAGGCCCCAACGGAGAAATCCTTCCAGGGGCCGCTGAATCAGTCACCGTTTCTGAAGATAAAAGGACCTACACCTTCCATTTAAGAGATTCTGTGTGGTCAAATGGAGATCCTGTGACTGCCCATGATTTCGAATATGCTTGGAAGAAATCTGTGAATCCTCTCTCTGCAAAGTCAGGAGCTTTTACATTCTACGCCATTAAAAACGCATCTGCATGTTTGGAAAAAGAAGTTTCAGTGGATGAGTTTGGTGTCAGAGCTCTTGATGATAAGACTCTAGAAGTAAAGCTTGAAAATCCTGCCCCTTACTTCCTCTCCTTATGTGCCTGCTCGACTTATTCGCCGATTCACAAGAAGTTTGATTTAGAATACCCCCAGTGGGCGAATAGTAAGAATGAGCACCTTGTTGGAAATGGCCCGTTTATGCTTAAGGATTGGAGAAAAGGGGTGGAAATCCGCGTTGAAAAGAATCCTCTTTATTGGGACGTTGAAAAAGTGCAGATTCCAGAGATATGCATTCAGGTGGTAGAATCTCCTAATACTCAAATTCTCCTCTTCGAAAAGGGAGAGCTTGATTGGGTTGGAGACCCCTTTGGCTCTCTTCCAATCGATATTGTTAGTGATTATTGGAAGCGAGGGAAGTTGGAGTTTGCTGATGCTTGTATGGTATCTTGGTACTTTTTAAACACAGAAAAACCCCCTTTTAATAACAAGAACTTTAGGAAGGCGATTGCTTATGCAATCAACAGAAAAGCCATTGCTGAACATGTTTTTCAATTAGATGAATCTCCTGCAATGGGAATTTTAAATGGGGAAATTGCTGTTCAGGACAAGCCCTATTTTGAAGACGGAAACGTTGCATTAGCTCAAGAGCATTTTAAGAAAGCTTTGGAAGAGATGAAAATGACCGTGGATGAGCTCCCTCCAATTATCTTAAGCCAACGTGCTGAACCTTTGTCTTCTAGAGCTAATCAAGCCGTTCAACAACAGCTTTGGGAGGCCTTGAAAATTAAGGTGGAAGTGCACCAAGCCGATTGGCCTGTCATTTTCAACCAAATTGCAAAGGGAGATTACGAGTTTGTGTCTGTAGGTTGGCACTCGTGGTTAAAAGACCCTATTTATACATTAAATGCGTTTCGTGACCGAAGTAGTGCGATTAATGTATGTAGGTGGGAACATCCTAAGTACCAAGAGGCTTTGAGAAAATCTGATTGTGAGATCGATATCGAAAAACGGAAGGAGTACTTACGCCAAGCAGAAGAGCTTTTAATGGAGGAGATGCCGGTTATCCCCCTCTGTTTTAATAAGCTATACTACTTAAAAAATAGTAAGCTCAAGGGGGTCTACATATCTTCGTTAAGAGTGATCGACTTCCGCTATGCCTATTTTTCCGATGAACCTTTAGATGAGGTCGAAAAATGAGAAAAATAGCTCTGATCCTTCTTCCACTCCTTTTTTTCTTTGGATGCCGAAAAAAAGAAGAGAACAAAGAGCCCATCGTTAACATTTCAATTCTTGCTCCTGTCCGCTCCTTAGACCCGAGATTTTCCCACGAAAATACCTCGAAGCATGTCGCCAATATGCTTTATGAAGGGCTAATGCGTTTAGGCCCTGATGGAGAAGTTGTCCCAGGAGTGGCTAAATCGGTTTCCATTTCTGAGGATCAGATGACCTATACCTTTATCTTAAGGAGTTCCATCTGGTCTAATGGAGATCCTGTCTCCGCTTATGACTTTGAATATGCTTGGAAGAAATCGGTTAATCCTAGACATGCACAGACTGGAGCATCCACCTTTTATCCGATTAAAAATGTTGCCCCTTGTTTAAAAGGGGAGGTTTCTATTGACGAGGTAGGAATCAAAGCTCTTGATGAAGAGACATTAGAAGTCGAGCTTGAGCACCCGACCCCCTACTTCCTTCATTTATGCGCCTGCCCCACCTACTCTCCCATTCATAGAAAATTTGACTTGGAGCATCAGGACTGGGGGAATCATTTAAATAGCCACTTCGTAAGCAATGGTCCGTTTACTTTAAAAAAATGGAGGAAAGGGGTGGAGATTTACGTTGAAAAGAGTCCCTCCTATTGGGACGCTTCGTGTGTGGAGCTTTTTGGGATCCGGGTTCAAATTGTGGAAGACCCCAATACGCAACTCTTCCTTTTTGAGAAAGGGGAGCTCGACTGGGTGGGACACCCCTTTAACCCCCTTCCCGTTGATATCATTGGGGATCAGCTGGCAAGTCATAAACTTGAGTTCGTCGATTCGTATGGGGTTTCTTGGTACTTTCTCAATACTGAAAAATTCCCCTTTAACAATAAGAACTTTAGAAAAGCCGTTGCCTATGCAATCAATCGCAAACAGATTGTTGAGCATGTTCTTAAGTTAGGGGAAACACCCGCGATGGGAATCCTCAGTAAAGGATTTGTCGTACAAAAAGAGCCCTATTTTGAGGATGGCAATACGATGCTAGCAAAAAAGCATTTAAGCAAAGCCTTAGAAGAAATGGGCACGACTGCTGATAAACTACCTCCCATTATTCTTAGTCAGCGAGCAAACCTTTTGACCTCTCGCGTCAGTCAAGTGATTCAGGACCAGCTGAGGGTGACGTTAGGGCTCAAGGTGGAAATCGATCAGGCGGACTGGCCGGTTCACCTTAACCGGGTATCAAAAGGAGATTATGAAATTGGAGAAATGAGCTGGTACTCCCTCCTAAACGACCCTATCTACATGTTGAACACTTTTCGGGAGCGTCATTTAGCTTCCAATATGAGCCGGTGGGAGCATCCTCGCTACCAAGAGCTTTTGAAGTTGTCGGACAATGAGATTGATCCCGAAAAAAGAAAGGAATACCTACGAGAAGCAGAAGCTCTTCTCATGGAAGAGCTTCCGGTCATCCCCCTCTGCTTTATGAAGCAATGCTATCTCAAAACCCCTAAGCTTCAAGGGGTCTACGTCTCCCCCCTTAAAGAGGTCGATTTTCGCTATGCTTCGTTTTTGGAAGAATAAGGGTAAAAAAAAGCCCCGCCAGATTAGCGGGGCTTAAAGGTGCGGATTTCTTTCCTTAAACTTGCTGATAGTTAAGGTACTCAAGCGAAGGAAATTTTTCCCTTAAACTTGTTTTATATGCATCATTGGGAACATAGACCGTCAAGTTTGAAACGCGATCGGAGCTTGGAAGGGATTCAAGTGTGATCTTCTGTGTTAGCCCTAACTCAAGTATAATCTCCCCCCTATTAAGATATTTAAAAATATCAGGAAAAGAACTTATTGTGAAGCGGCCTAGGTCCATCGATGGCTGGTTGCCTTGAACAAACTCAAGAATTTCGAATGTTGCGCTATAACGGACGGCAGATTCTTCTCGGTTTTCTGTGACCCATTTGGTTAGTTCCTTGTTTATGTTTGTATAATTTGTTTCAGTACAGTTCATATTTTCTACTTTTTTTGTTTTAACAATGTATATATTATACCATATTTAACAATTAATTTAAACTTTAAGATAAACACCTAGTTTTAAGCGACTTAAAAAATTATAATACCCCGGAATCTCTCTGATCTGTGATTACCGCTTGAAGATGTTTACCCGGAACCATTTTTTTCGCGCAGGGCCCTTTCTTACCCTCTCGTCATTAAGAAATTGAAGAGAGGGGAATCTCTCCATTAAGCTTAGTTTCTCCCCCTGGCTTTTAATATCGATGTTTAGTGAGGTGAGTTTGGTCAGTACATTTGAGGATTGAGGAAGGAATCGGGTGCGGTCTACCTTAAGCGTAGTAAGCTTTGGAAAATAGGCGAAACAGTCAGGAAGAGATGGTAGCTGATAGTCCGTTAAATCGATGGTTGAACTCTGCTTCTCGAGAGCTTTCATAATGACGATGCATGCTTCAAGTCTTGTCTCAGTTGGGTTTTCTTCGAACCATTGATGGAATATCCTTTTCAGAGGTTTTTCTTTAATAACGTAAGATTGAACCTTCATTTTTTTATTCCCCTTCTTTTTTTTGTTTAACTATATTATAACACAATTATTAATTAATTTAAATTAAATAATAAATAGCTAATCTTTAGTGATTTAGAAGATGAGACGCAAAAGAGGGCCTGCCACATCCCGAGGGGTCCCCCGGTAGGGATAGGCATGGATGAAAAGAACTGGGTTATAGTTCAGCTCGATAATCGCATAGTTAGAAGGACTTAAGGGGTGAGGGAGGATCATATCGACCCCACAGATCCTCGCTCCGAGAGCCTCGGTTGCCTGAAGGGCAATCGTATAGTAGCTTGGGTGGACGGTGACGTCGATCGCATCACCCCCGGTAGAAACGTTGGAGTTATGGCGCAAATAAACCTGCCGCCCCTTTTTGGGGACCGAGGTGGGGGAAAGGCGCTGCGACTTTAAGACCTTTTTCTCAGTCGGGCCCAGATGAAGATAGCTCTTTGGATCCCGGTAGTAAGTGGGATCGCTATTTTTTTCATGGACGAGCGCTTTGATCGTCTGTTTTCCATCGCCGATGATGTGGGCGGGAACCCGCTTAGCCACCCCGATTACCTCTCCATCGATCACGAGGAAGCGAAATTCTTCTCCCGGGCAAAAGGTTTCTACCAAGATGGAGCTGTCACACTGAAAAGCCCCCTTGACCGCATGGGCAAAAGAAGCGCGGTCCCTTGCCGGAACAAAAGAGATCCCAATCCCAAAGTTGGCCGATTTTGGCTTAACGACCACCTTTTTCTTTTCATAAGAGGGGTAGTCGTTGATCGCTTCATCGATATGGGTATAGCTTTTTCCATCGGGGACACTGAGTCCCTTTTCTCTTAAGAGCTGTTTGGTCACCTCTTTATTTTCGAGTAGGTGAGCAGAAATATAGCTATCCTTCGAAGTTTTGGTCGCCTCTTTGACATACTCGACGTGGCTCCCTCTGCGCAGGCGGATCAGCTGGTCTTTTCGATCAAGCACTTCGACCTCGATCTTTTGCTCAAGGGCAGCGCCGATCAAAATCTGGGTCGAGAGCTCGAGATCTTCATAGCCAGGAACAAGAATTTTTGAGGCGGTTTCAAGGCGCTGATTTTCGATCAAAGAGCGCTTCACCTCCTCCTCTAACGTGGCCTGCCGTCTCGAAGAAAGGGGCTTTTGTAGTAGGGCCTTTTTGTGGTGCTTGGCAAGTTTGAGCCCCACCTCCTGATACCCATATTTTTCTATCTCTTTTAGCAAAAGGGCTGAGGGGGTAAGTTCGGGGTTTTCAAGTTTTTCCCACTCCATTTTAAGGGGAGTGTTTAGGGGAATTGCCTCCATTCCCTTTAAGATTTTTTGTCCCCACTTTTTAAAAGAGGTGGGGCGGGGACACTGGAGGAGAAGGTCCTCTTTTCGTCCCTCTTTGGCAACAAGATTTTGGTTACAGGTGAGACACCGTTGCATCTCTTTGGTCAATGGGGGACTTTTCTTAAAGAGACAGTAGAGGAGGAAGTGGTGAAGAAAATGGATATGCTCAGGGCTCATTCCTAGGGCGTGGTAGGGGTCGAGGTCGATCGCCCGCACTTCAAGATATTCAATCCCCCGCTTTTCGATCGCTTCAAGGGAGGTTTCCCCTTTATGGGGGACCGCCTTGGGACGGATCCGGGAATAGTGCTCATGTTCATTTTGCAAAATATGGTCATTCAGCTGGAGAGGAATATCCCGGTACTCTTTTTTGGGCGTTGAAATTGCCCTTTTAAGATCGGCGATGTACTCTTCTAAGCTATTAAAAGAGACGGCCAGCTGATTTTGAACCCGGCTATAGTAGCCTGCATCGCTCATCCGCATCGAGGTAGAGTGGGGCAGTTTTGGATCGGGAGAAGCGCCAAACAGGTAGGTGAGAAGCCATCCTTCTCTTAAGAAGTTTCGGATCATTCCAAGGTATTTTTCATTGATGAAGGTTTGTAGGGTGAGGGGAGATTTTTCAAACCGGTGGAACTTTTCCCAAAAGGGGCGGTCAAAGGAGAAATTAAAGTGAATTCCTGAGATCATTTGGAGCCTTTCCCCATAGCGTCCTTTAAGACCTTCCCGGTAGAGCACCTTTTCCCTCCCTTTATGGGAAGTTCCATATTGAGCAATCGTAATATCATCGAGTGTGCAAGGCATCGAAAAAGGCCAAAAAAGTTCTCCCTTCACTTTGGTGAGAGAAAAATGGATCACCTCTTCTAAAAAGCGGATTGCAGCGGGAAAGGTTTTGCAGGGGGGCGTGTTCCATTCTAGCTGCTGCTCCCCAAAATCGGTACTGATATAAGGGTGGGTAAGGGGGGCGCCAAGACTTTTGGGATGGGGCTTTTTGCTTAAATTTCCCTGAGGCGTTATCCGGAGCGTTTCCCGCTCAATGCCGCACCGGAAGGCTTTGAGAAGCGCTTTATTTTTTTGCAGAAATTCTCTGGACATAGCTCTACTAAAACATAAATGAAATTTATGTTCTATTAAAAAACAGCCTCCCTTATTAAGAAGATATGAGGTGGTTAATATTATTTTCCTTAGTTTTGTTTCTCTTTTTATTTGAAAGTTGCGCCGCTTTAAAAAAAAGAAAACACGAACCGCAAGTGATGGAAACTGTAGAAGTTTCAAAGTCGATCGACTCTGCTTTAGAAACCCCCGATTTTGAAGAAGGAAAATGGCCCGCCTACAATTGGTGGACGATGTTTAGCGATGACCAGCTTAACCAGATCATGGACGAGGCGATTGAAAATAATCCCAGTCTAATGGCGGCGGTTTCTCGCTTAAGGGCCTCTCAAGAAGAGGCAAAGAAGGTGCGGTCGAGTTTGATTCCGCAGCTAAGCGCAAGCTTTAACGATAACTACCAACACCTGAGCAAAGATGATCTCTACCGTTTCCCCCCATCTCGGGTTCCAGCGGTGGTCAACGAGGTGATAACAGGGCTCAATTTCGAATATGAGATCGACCTTTTTGGGAAAAACCGGAACCTTTACCGCGCTGCAATGGGACAAGCCCGGTCCCAAGCAGCTGAAACAGCTCAATCTCTTCTGATGATTACCACAAGTTTGGCGGAAAGCTATTTTAATTACAGCGCGAACCTTCTTGATTTGCAGGTGAGTCGCGATATGGCAAAAGCGCAAAAAACGTATCTCGAGCTGACCGAACTCCGGATGGAAAATGGCATTGATGATCAGATGATGGTCGATCAAGCGGCAGCCGACCTTTTGGAGATGGAAGAGGTAGTGATCTTTTATGAAGTGGAAGTGGAGGTGAACAAAACGCAGATCAAGGTTTTGATGGGGTTAAGTCCCGATGACCCTCGCGCTATTGAGTTTCCAACAGCGTCGTTTGACCGCCCTTTTCCGCTGCCGGAAAATATTCCGGTCAACCTCCTCGCACGCCGCCCCGACCTGATGGCCCAGATTTGGACCGTAGAAGCTGCCGCTCATCTCATTAACGCTGCAAAAGCAGCCTTTTTCCCTAACATCAACTTGACCGCTTTTGTAGGGCTTGCCACCCTTTCTTGGGGGAAGCTTTTTTCTCATAATAGCTTTTCCGGCTCTATAAACCCAGCGATCAGCCTCCCTCTCTTTACTGGAGGAAGACTGACCGCACAGCTGGGCCAAGAGTATGCTAACTATGATATGGCTGTTCATAACTACAATTCTCTTATCCTTCAAGCTGCAAAAGAAGTCGTCGACCGGGTCAAAATTTTGGAAGGAGCTGGAGAAGAGGTGCGCCTCCAATCAGCAGTGCTTGAGCGGGTCATGAATGTCTCCGATCTGACCTATCAGAGGTATGAAAATGGGGTCGACGATTACTTAACCGTTTTAGAAAAACAGATCGGGGTGATGAAGCAGGGGATTAAAGAGGTGGGGATCCAAAATAAGCGGCACTTGGCTGCAGTAAGTTTAGTTCAATCATTAGGTGGTGGTTACCATGGAAGCGAACCCTAAGGGTCGAAAGATTCTTTTTTATGTAACAGCGGGTTTTCTCTTTATTGGAGTGGCAGTTTTTCTCTATTGGCTACTCGTTCTCCGCTTTGAGGAATATACCGACGATGCTTACGTGGGGGGCAATATGGTGGAGATCACCCCTCAGGTTGCGGGGATTGTCACTGCTATTAATGTGGACAACACCGATTATGTTGAAGAAGGGCAGGTCCTCATCCGCCTCGATCGGACCGACCAAAAACTGGCGTTTGAAGCAAGCAAAAATGACTTAGCCGACACGGTCCGCTCGGTTGTCCAGATGTTTATCCGGGTCGAAGAGCTCGAGGCCGATCTCGAGCAGAAAGATGCCGATCTTTACAAAGCGCAGAAAGATTACGAAAATCGGGTCAACCTGGTTGATATTGGGGGAGTATCGCGAGAAGAATTTGAACATGTTGAAGCTGATTTTGTGGCGGCGCAGGCCAATCGAAAAGAGGCCTACCATGCGCTGCAATCAGCTTACGCCGAAGTGCAAAATACGACTGTGAGCACCCATCCTCTTGTCTTAGGAGCAGCCGATCGGGTAAAAGAGGCCTATGTCAACCTTAGGCGATGCGATATTTTAGCTCCCGTCACCGGCTATGTGGCGCAGCGAAAAGTGCAGCTTGGCGAGTGGGTTAACCTCGCTGAGCCTCTTATGGCGGTAATCCCCCTTGATGAACTTTGGGTCGATGCCAACTTTAAAGAGACGAAGCTCTCCCATATGCGGATTGGGCAAAGTGTGAAGCTGACCGCCGACATGTATGGAGGGAGCGTTGTTTTTCATGGGAAGGTTGTCGGAATGAACCCTGGTACAGGAAGCGTTTTTTCAGCTCTCCCTCCTCAAAATGCAACGGGAAATTGGATCAAAATTGTCCAGCGGGTTCCAGTCCGGGTGAGCCTCGATGCAGAGCAGCTCAAGAAATTTCCCCTGTGGCTTGGCCTTTCGATGGAGGTGACCGTTGATATTCATGACACCTCGGGGGAGCGCCTTGCCGAGGTTCCTCGCACCAGCCCCCTCTACAAAACTCCGATCTATAAGCGGCAGGAAAAGGGAGCCAAGCGGATTGTAGAGAGAGTTATTCGGGAAAACGCTGCATGTATGACAAACCATTAACGGGAGCCCGACTCCTCCTCGGGGCGATCGCCCTTTCTCTTTGCACCTTCATGCAGGTTCTTGACGCCTCCATTGCCAACGTTTCGATTCCCTATATCTCAGGCGATTTAGCGGTAAGCGTTAATGATGGGACCTGGGTGATCACGATGTTTGCCGTCGGCAACGCGATTGGCCTTCCTTTGACCGGGTGGGTCGCTCGCCGTTTTGGCTCGGTCCGGGTGATTATAACATCGACTTTGCTTTTCACCCTTTTTTCGTGGCTCTGCGGCTTATCGGTTAGCATCGGGATGATCGTCACCATGCGCTTTATCCAAGGGCTTGTGGCAGGTCCTTTGATTCCCTTATCGCAAAGTCTTCTCCTCCTCTCCTTCCCGAAAGAGAAGAAAAATCTCGGTCTAGCCCTTTGGAATATGGTGGTTGTGGTCGGCCCCATAGCGGGACCCATTCTTGGGGGGTGGCTCACCTATGATTACTCATGGCCCTGGATCTTTTATGTGAACATCCCTGTGGGGATTTTTTGTTTTATCGTGATCCGCTTTATTTACAAAGAGCGGGAGACCCCCTCGGAAAGAATTCCCCTTGATACCTATGGCCTTGTCTTTTTAGCCTTTGCCGTTTCTACTCTTCAAATCGTCCTTGACCAAGGGCAGCAGCTCGACTGGTGGCGTTCCAATGCGATCCGGACTCTCTCGATCATCTCAGTCGTTGGATTTATCTTTCTCTTTATTTGGGAGAAGACCCACAAGACCCCGATTTTTGATCTTTCGATGTTTAAAAACCGGAACTTTACCCTTGGGACGCTTGTCACTGCCATCTCCTATATGCTCCTTTTTGGGACCATTGTTGTTTCTCCTCTTTGGCTTCAAGAGACGATGGGCTATACCGCTTACTTAGCTGGCCTTGCCGTTTCCACCATGGGGATTGTTCCCTTTCTCACGGTGATCTTTGTGGCAAAGCTTATGAGTCGCGTCCGCCTTTCTTTTTTGGTGATGTCCTCTTTCCTTGCCTATGCAGGAGCAGTCTTTTATTTCAGCCGTTTTACTACTGCCGTTTCCTTCGAGGTCGTTGCTACCTCCCGCCTCTTTTTGGGCATCGGCATCTGTACCTACCTGGCCCCCCTTACCGCTCTTAGTTTTGCCCATGTGCCTGCCGAGAAAATGGCGATGGGGCAGGGAATGTTCCATTTTTTCCGGATCTTTATGGGTGGGGTGGGCACTTCCATCTTTACCACCATGTGGGAGCGGCGGGGGACCCACCACCACAGCAATCTTGTCGACACGATCAACAAGTACAACCCGGTGAGTAAGCAGCTTTTTTCCGACTTGGCCGAGAATAATATTGTGGGGGAAAAAGCGCTCACCGTCGTCGATGCCTTAGCGTGGAAGCAGGCCTATATGCTCTCTCTTAACGACATCTTTTGGGTGGCTGGTTGGACCTTTGTCCTTTGCTTTCTCATCTGCTTCTTTTTCAAGAAGCGGGAGCACTTGCCGGTGGCTTTATAAATAAAATAATAGCGGCGATGACAGCTGCTCCTGCCCCTACGTAGATGGGGAGGGTATTCCCCCAGATGAAGATGAAACCGCCGATAAGGGCGGTAAATCCTTCGGCAAAGACCAGAAGGGCTTGGTTGGTTCCAAGAGCCTCTCCTTGAAATCGTTTGCCCACCGCATCGGAGACCATGATCGCCGGAAAGGCGAAGCCCATAGCGAGGAAAAAGCCGATGGGGAGGAGGGTGATGAGAAGGGCCCAAGGTGAAGCGGGAATGACGAAGACCAGATAGCTGATGCAGATGCAAAGAGCGCCCAGTCGCATGGATTCACGCGAGGTCCACCACTTCGCAAAGAGCCCAAAAAAGAAGGGGGCAATGATGAAGGGAACCGAGAGATAAGCGTTCACCTCACCCAAAAGAGAAAAACCAAAGCCAAACCGGTTAACAAGATAAGCAGAAAAGAAGTTAAAGAAAAAGAACATCGCGATAAAGACGAAGAGATTTGCCGAAAAAATGACCCGGAGCTTTTTAATTTTAAACCCTTCGGTAAAGCTCTCCACCCAGGTTCGTAGCGAGATCTTGAGCTCAGGGTCGGGAGTGTGCGTTTCACGAAAAAGAGCAAAGACGAGGCAAAAGCCGATCGCTGTTAAAATAGCAGCGCACCAAAAGGGGGTGTCGTAGTGGAACCAACTAACAAGGGTAGAGTCGGCAAGCTTTCCGCCGATGAGGGGGCCAAAGAAAAAGGCGGTACTGCTGAGCGATACGAGCCATCCAAAATGTTTTGCCTTTGTTTTCGGATCTTCATTAATATCGGCAACAGCTGCTTGGGCAATGACGATGTTTCCCTCTAGAAGGCCACTTAAAAAGCGGCTAGCGTAGAGGAAAAGGGGAGCGACATAAAGGACCGAAAGGGCTGAGCCGATAAAGGCAGGGATAACAAGGATAAGAGAGATCAGAAGGATTGGTTTTCGCCCATATTTATCGGAAAATTTTCCAAGGAGGGGAGCTCCGATGAACTGGCCGAGAGGATACATCGCAAAGAGGATGCCAAGGAGGAGGCGTCGCATCGCGGTGGTTGTTTCTGGCGGAAGGAAGAGATGTTTTGGCTCAAGAAAAAGAGGAGGGAATAGGGGGAGGGCAAGGGAAAAGCCCAGGTAACCAAGAAATAAAACAACCAGGACAGGGAAAATCCGTTTCATACCCCTAAGGATATAGCACTACTACCTATTTTGTTCACGAAATTTTCTTGCTGTTTCCTTCATCTTCCGCATATTGCGATAGATCATTCGAGAAAAGTATTGAGAGAGATTGCGAAGAAAGATTTTCTCTTGACTCTTTGAAAAGCCAAAAGTTTTCCAAGCGCCACTAAGAATCTGAGGTGGCTGTGATGGCGGCTGCGGGTGGTTCTTGATGGTGTTGATTGGTTCCATAGGTAGGCTCCTTTGTTAACATATCAATTCCTTGTTGGAAGTGGGCAGGGTTTGATGATTCTTCTCTAAACTGATTTTTCTGGTAAGTCGTAATGTTTTGGTAGGTAGCATCCGATCGGATGATCTGGGGACGAACAAAGACGATCACATTTCGCTTTTCATCATCCACCTCTGTTTTGCTAAAGGCAGCGCCAATAATCGGAAGACCTCCCAGACAGGGGACCCCTGATTTTCGTTGCCGCTTGGTATTGCGGATCATCCCACTTAAGACAAGGAAGCTTTGGTCAGGAACGTGGACCTGCGTTGACATATCGGTTTTAGTCGTGTTGATTCCATTGGCTGAGCTTGCCACCTGCATCAAGTTAGGGATCACATCGGTAATTTCCTCGGTAATCTCTAAGGTAATGACATCCCCATCGCCAAGAAGAGGAGTGATGTTGAGCTTGACCCCCACATCGCGATACTCGATGTTCGAAGAGGTTTGTTGGCTGGCTCCAATTGTCTCGACCACTGAGCCGGTGAAGGCGATGTTATCTCCCACAAAGATTTTTGATAGCCGGTTGTCTTGGGTGATGATTTTTTGATTGAGGATGATCGAGCTATCCCCATCGGCCTCTAGCGCGGAGACAAGGCTTCCCAAAGAAAAATAGCTCTGTCCCTTGTGGAGGATGATATCGCCGATCACTCCTAGATCAAACCCTCTCCCTAGAGGGAATTGGTCGGTTCCAGTTGGCGTATTCGTTGCGTTGATTCCCTGCAGGGTTTGAGCAAAGGGAGCTTGCTTACGATCTGCGGGGAAGTTACCCACTCCAACCCCAAATTTATTCTTATATTGGCCACCGCCGCCCCATTCTAAGCCAAACTCGAGCCCTTTGCGAACGTCGGTTTCGATGACAAGGACCTCGATAAAGACCTGCTTTTTTGGAACATCCAAGCTCTTGATTAGGTCGGTTAGCGATTCGATCCCCTCTTCTGTTCCCGAATAAAGGAGAGAATTCGTTGACTCCACCCACTGCATCGACCCAATCGCCTGCATGAGATCCAAAGAGACATTAGGATTTGCTTTAAGGGCTCCCGCTACATTTTTAATCGCCGAAACGATTTCTGTTCCCACGTGGTATTGGAGCTTATAAACATAAAAATCGCCCTGTTTTTGGAGGAAAGGGAGAGGGGGAGGTCCCTGGTGGCTGACCGTTTGGATGTTCCGCCGTTCTTCTCTATACTTAGATCTCTTGAGCTTTTTAACCTCTTCAAGCTCCCAATCCTCCATCTTTTCAACAAGGTAGTAGGCCCCCTTCTCTTCAGCTTTGATCCCTTGCTCTTTTAGAAGCTCGAGCATGATGTGTAAGATGTTTTCAGGAGTCGTTGCTTTGCCTGTGACCAAGCTGATCTTAAAATCCAAAAGCTCTTCGTCGTAAAGGAAGTTTTGCTCAGAAATTTCGCTCACAAAGCGTAAAAACTCGAGCATCGAGACATCTTGAAAGTTGATGGTGATCGCCGTCTCTTCACTTTTGGCGGGCTCTAAGGGAAAACGTAAAGCATTATCGGAATGGAGGGGCAGCACGACCTGGCTAAAAAGAGAGATAAGTCCGATGATTTGCTTTTTCATGCTCTTTATGAATGCTAATGGTTAAAGAAGTTTAGATATTATCAATTTTAAGAGATAGAAAATAGGGGTTTTTGTTCTATTTTGGTAACAAATGATGACAAAGATGAAGTGACTAAAACGTAAAGCGCTTTTAAAAAGCGCCTTACGCTACTTTAATCTTTAAGAAAAATTAATCTGGGTTAATCTAAATCGTCTAAGTCATTGGCTAGCGGTTCTGGGGTAGGGTTGGATGGGGCTGCAGTAGACTCCTCGGGAGGTTTAATCGACCTTATAAATCCTATAGCAGTTGTGACTACCTGAAAGAGTTTGGTGGCCTCTTCATCCCCTTTATTTTTATCTGGGTGGAGAGATGAAGCAACATCTTTGTAGGCTTTATTACAATCTTTTAAGGAGGCGAATTCAGAAACACCTAGGATTAGATACGCAGACGATGGGTTAAGGGCAAAGCCCGTAGCTAAAACGCGACTTTTTACTTTTTTAAGCAGGCGATGTTTTTCACCGCTGATCTCCCTATTCAAGCCATTCTTGCAGTTTTTTAGGGCTGATATGAATGCATTAAAGGGACCATGAATAAAGAAGCGGCTAAAGCTGAGGGATTGAGCCCTAAATTCAGCGGCACTTGCTCCATCGCCGTATATCTCTTGTTTAAGCGCGTTGTACTCTTGAAGGGATTGCTTTGCTTTACCGAGCTCGGAGGGGGGGATACCTAATTGGGGAAGAATTTCTAAAAACTCTTGTGGGTTTTGAGGAGGACCATCAAAAGATATGAGAAACTTTTTGGTAAGCTCAGCGCACTTTTCTAGGACTTCCTCTCCTTTTGCTTTTAGTTCTGCTTCGGTAGGAGGAGACCGGAAGTGCAGACGGCAAACAGCTTCGGGAAGTTCAAAAGGGTTCAAGTTGACTTTTGGTGTAGAGAATTGGATGACCATTTCTCTAAGTTCATTATAGTTTTTAATAGCCTTTTGTGCGGCCTGCCGTTCCGCCAAATCTCCGTCCACTGGCCTTGCAGCAATCATTGCTAGGAATATTTGTGGGGTTGAGCAGGAAGTATCCAGCTTTACGTTGGCTGCTTTCGCAAGGGCCTGGCACGCCTCTAAGACAATCTTGGCTTGCTTTAATAATAGCTCTGTGAAATGGCCTGAAATGGTCCCGGCTTTCCGATCGAGCTTTTCCAGATCGGTTGTTTTATCGAAAGTAAGGGGGAGACCATTTGTTCCAACAATCCCAAATTCTCGTTTTAAATAAAGGGATTTATTATAGGGGATATGAAGTACACCACCTACAGTAAACACACACACATACATAGAGGCCAGTGTTGAAGCGACATGGATAACTCTCTGTGCAACGGGTACCTTGTTTGTCCAATACTTCTGGAATTCATGTCGGGGAAGTGTAACAGAGAGTTTAATGAGAGATTGTTTTGCAAAAAATAGGTCTCGGATGAGAACAGCATGAGAAAGAGCAAATAGGGCATCAACCGCTAAAGAAATGGTATGTTCACGAAGTTTCTGAGTACGGTCTTCGGTTCGCCCTTGAAATAGACATAGGCATATATGGTAAAAAATGGAGCTAGTGTGCCAAGCTGTTCCGATAAAGGGTCCAAGAGTAGCGGTCCCAATGCCTCCAACCGTTCTTATAACTACAGTGATACCTTTGCGAAACGGGCTTTCTTTGACTGTCCTTTGAAAAAGAAAGTCTATGGTGTCGGTAGAGGCATTATCTAACGACTTTCTTATAGACCCAAGATCTTCAGTTTTTCGAGACTCGCACTTAGAAGGGACAAAATTTGACTCTACCCACCTTGGTCCTGCGATAAAGAAGAAGCTTCCTCCTGTTAAGGCTTGGTCCCGAATAAAATCCATCATACAAATTTCCTTGCTTGTGCACCCCAATCAGCGGGGATTTAGAGCGGCTATGATACCCTAGAGCACCATCTAATGTCAACTGTTTAAAATTTTTCTTTTTCTTCGGGGATTGCCTCCGATTTCCCAGGAAGGGTACAAAAGATAAAGCCGGTTATCGCCTCAAAAAAGGCATTATCTACCAAAAAACAGGAGATAAAGCCGATTATCACCTTCAAAAAGGAATTATCTTGCCAAAAAATGGAGATAAAGCCGAAAATAAGGTTAGAAAAGGAATTATCTACATGAAAAAGATTGGTAAGATTATTGGCCGCACCGAAGAAAAGCGGGTACTTGAAAAGTTTTATTTATCTAAAAATGCCGAATTCTTAGCGGTTTATGGCAGAAGACGAGTAGGAAAGACCTACTTGATTAGGAATTTCTTTAGACAGAAAGGGGTCTTTTTTGAGGTTACAGGGGCCTTTAATCTGAGAGCTCAAGAGCAGTTAGAGAATTTCCATGCCGAGTATACCGCTCTTTTTGATCAGGAGTCTTATGAAGGGGCTCCTAAAAATTGGAGAGAGGCGTTCAAGAGACTTCGAAAAAGTGTCGAAAAGATTGGAGAAGACCAGAAGGTGATCCTTTTTTTTGACGAGCTTCCTTGGCTTGCTGCTAAGAAGTCGAACTTCTTAGCGGCTCTTGACTACGCATGGAATCGTCACTTTTCATCGATGTCCAATGTTCTCTTAATTGTTTCTGGATCAGCTGCATCTTGGATGATTAGCCATGTGGTCAATGATACAGGGGGGCTTTATGGGAGGCTCAGTGCCCACTTGCGCCTGATTCCTTTTACTCTTGCTGAAACCGAAGAGTATCTACATAGCCGGGAAATTAACCTTACAAAAAAGCAAATCTGCGAAATCTATATGGTCACAGGGGGGATTCCAAAGTATCTTTCCTATTTAGAGCGAGGGTTTTCTGCCCTTCAGAATATCCACTACCTCTGCTTTACCCCTCAGTCCCCCCTCCTTACCGAATTTCACAAACTTTACCTCTCTTTGTTCCAGAATGCGGGAGCCCACCTTCAAATTATGAGAACATTAGCAAAAAAACGAAGAGGGATGTCTCGAAAAGACCTTTTGCATCAAGCAAAACTCTCGAGCAGTGGGCGGGCAACTCTGGTTCTTCGTGAACTAGAGGAGTCAGGATTTATTACAACACTTCCAGAAGTAGGAAAGAAAACCCGAGAAACCCATTACTATCTCAATGATGAGTATACCCTTTTCTATCTGAGGTGGATTGAACCAGAAAAAGGGACCCTCCTTAACGGGGTGGAAAAGGACCACTGGATTAAAAAGCAGGCAGACCCTTCTTGGAAGGCTTGGGCAGGATTTGCTTTTGAGAGTCTTTGCTTAAAACATATTTTTCAGCTTAAAAAGGCCTTGCACATCGGAGGGGTAAGCACTTCTTCTGGTTACTGGAAATCTGATGAGGAAGGAAAGAAAGAGATGGAGGTCGATCTTGTGATCGATCGGGCTGATCAATGCACCAATCTTTGCGAGATTAAATTTTGTGATAAAGAGTATACGGTAACGAAAAGCTATGCAGAAGAGCTCCATCGAAAAAAGGCCCTTTTTCGAGAAAAAACAAAGAGTAAGAAGGGGCTATTTATGACTCTTATCACCCCTTTTGGCGTTAGAGAAAACAACCATTTTCACAGCGCTGTTGACAACCAGTTTACCATAGAGGCTCTCTTTAAAGATTAAAAATAAAAGAGGTAATCGACGCTGAAGGTGTAGTAGAGGTGGCGGGCGTTGGGGGGGTTGAGGAAGTGGG